>NZ_CP069213.1:1572500-1872500 GCF_016834455.1 Shewanella litorisediminis | reverse complement strand
AGGCGATGGACACCACTTCTTCGTTGGCCTGGGCCTGTTTTACCCGGGCAATCAGCGCATCCATATTATCGATAAGCTCATCCACCCAGCCCTGCTCGTGGCGCTTGGTGGCAGCCTTGGGGTTCACCTCGGCACACACGGTGATACAACCGGCGATGTTACCCGCCTTGGGCTGAGCACCGCTCATGCCGCCAAGACCGGCGGTAAGGAAAATCTTACCCTTGGGGCTGTCGCCCTTTTCCAGCACCTTACGGAAACCGTTCATCACAGTGATGGTAGTACCGTGCACAATGCCCTGGGGGCCAATGTACATAAAGGAGCCTGCGGTCATCTGGCCGTATTGGGTTACGCCCAGCGCGTTAAAACGCTCCCAGTCGTCAGGCTTGGAGTAATTGGGGATCATCATGCCGTTGGTTACCACTACCCGCGGCGCATCCACTGACGATGGGAACAGCCCCATGGGGTGGCCCGAGTAGAGGTGCAGGGTCTGATCCGCCTCCATCTCGCTTAAGTACTTCATGGTCAGACGATACTGAGCCCAGTTCTGGAACACAGCACCGTTGCCGCCGTAGGTAATCAGCTCTTCAGGGTGCTGGGCCACGGCCGGATCCAGGTTGTTGTCAACCATCAGCATGATGGCGGCCGCCTGCTCGCATTTGGCCGGATAATCGGAAATGGCGCGGGCCTTCATGGCGTATTCAGGCTTGAAGCGGTACATGTAGATACGGCCAAAGTCATTGAGTTCTTTGGCAAACTCTACCGCCAGCTCCTGGTGCCACTCGGCGGGAAAATAACGCAGCGCGTTACGCACCGCCAGCTGTTTTTCGGCCGGGGTGAGAATGTCTTTGCGCTTGGGCGCACGGTTGGCCCCTTCCGGATAGGGCTTTGGCGCAGGCAGCTCGCTTGGGATCCCCTGCTGGATTTGTGCCTGGAAAGTCATCTGAGTATCCATTCTGTGGTGCCTCCCTCAGTTCACAATAAAGGCCTGGGCTTTCACCAGGGCGATGATGGCGTCGATATCGGGCTTGAGCAATCTGTCTTCTTCAAGCTTGGCCACTTTAGCGCGAATAAGAGCATGGTTTTGCTCAATAATGTCAGAGCAGCGGTTGGGGCGGCGAAAATCAATGGCCTGCGCGGCATACATAAGCTCAATGGCGAAGATTTTCTCAAGGTTACCCAAGATCTGATTGAGCTTACGGCCGGAGATACTGCCCATGGACACATGGTCTTCCTGGCCCATGGAGGTAGGCACGCTGTCGGCCGATGGCGGGAAGCACAGGGATTTGTTTTCGGTAACCAGCGCCGCGGTCACGTACTGGGGGATCATCATGCCGGAGTTAAGGCCACCGGAGGTGGTCAAAAGGCGCGGCAGACCGTGCAGGCCTTCCAGCAGCAAATAGCAGCGTCGATCGGCAATGTTACCGAGTTCAGCCGCGGCAATGGAGGTGTAATCCAGCACCATGGCCAGAGGCTGGCCGTGGAAACCGCCACCGGAAATGGCTTCTTCGCTGCTGATGACAATCGGGTTGTCGGTCACCGAGTTCATCTCGATTTCGGCCAGTTCCTTCAAATGATTGAAGGCATTGCGTGAGGCGCCGTGTACCTGGGGAATACAGCGCAGTGAATATGGGTCCTGCACCCGATCGCAATCTTCATGGGAGGCCATGTTCTCGGAGCCCTCGAAGAACTTGCGCATACGGGCGGCCACTTCGATGTTGCCGGCAAAGGGGCGGATTTCGTGCAGCTCGGCACGAAACGGCGACTGACTGCCCTGCATGCCTTCAATGCTCATGGCACCGGCCATATCCGCCAAATCAAGCAGATACGCCATCTTGGTCAGCGCGGTAATGGCGTGGGACAAAATAAACTGGGTGCCGTTAATGAGCGCCAGGCCTTCTTTGGCATGCAGCTCAAGCGGTGCAAGGCCATTGGCCTTCAGGGCTTCGGCGGCAGAAATGTCGCCATCGCCATGCCAGAACTCACCTTCGCCAATCAGCGGCAAAAAGAGGTGCGATAAAGGGGCGAGATCGCCTGAGGCGCCCACAGAGCCCTGCTCCGGCACCACAGGAATGAGGTCGAGGGCGAGAAAGGCCAGCATGCGCTCAACCACTTCCAGGCGAATACCGGAGAAGCCCTGGCTCAGGGCGTGCACCTTGGTGATGAGCATCAGCCTGGAGATGGACTTGGCAATCGGTTCGCCCACGCCCACCGCATGGGTGATCAGCAGGTTTTTCTGCAGAAGATGGGTTTCGGCGGGTGAAATTTGGGTGTCGCACAGGGGGCCAAAGCCCGTGTTAATGCCGTAAATGGCCTTGTCGGATGCGGCCATCACATCCACGTTATGGCGGCTGGCGTTAATCTTGTCGATGGCTTGCTGACACAGCTCGGCCTGGATACTGCCGTTGGCAATGCCGTTTACGATTTCGAGAGTGAGATGGTCGACACCATATCTAAAACGCATCTTTGGCTCCTAACAATTTGTTTTATATTTTTATTTGTGGGTAAAACCCGTGGTTTACCCCTATTGTCCCCATGCTAGCTTGCCGATGAAGTTTTATAAATGCACAATAACCGTAACTCATTCCGGATTTATCGAACTATTATGTGGGGTGGTTTTTGCGATTCAAACCACTACATGGGTTCGATACACAGCCACCACAGGAAACTATAAGTGCAGGTTCATGACGTCGATTTAAAGCTGCTGAGGATATTTGTGGCCATTGTGGAGTGCGGCGGCCTGTCGGCGGCTGAGTCGCGGCTCAATATTGGCCGCTCCACCATCAGCGCTCACCTGTCGGATTTGGAAGTGCGTCTGGGCATTAAGCTGTGTAAGCGCGGCCGCAGCGGCTTTGAGCTCACTGAGTCTGGCCGGGTAACCTATCAGGCTTCGTTGGAGCTGCTGCAGCACTGCGACGCCTTCGCATCCACAGTGGCCAGCGCCAAGCAGGAGCTGGCGGGCCGGGCCAGCATTGCGGTGATTGATACCCTGGTGAGCGATCCCCGCTGTGACATTGCCGGAGTGATTGCGGCGCTCAAGGCCAAGAGCAGCCATATCCAGTTTGATATCAACGTGTGTGAGGCGCGGGAGGTGGAAACCTCGGTGGTCAACGGCCGCTCTTTGGTGGGGATTGGGGTAAGCCGTCATCATTTGCGCGGGCTCGACTATCACCCGCTCCATAACGAGACCAACTACTTATATTGCGGTGTGGGTCATCCACTGTTTGATTGCCACCCAGACAAGGTGCCTGCACTGCTGCAAAACGCCGAGGTTATCACCAGTAACTATATGCGCGACAAAGAGATGCGTAACGATGACCTTAACTATCAAAACACCGCCACCGCCTACCACGATGAAGGCATTGCCCATCTTATTCTGTCGGGCAAATTTATCGGCTACCTGCCGGAGCACTACGCCAGCCACTGGGTGGACAAGGGGCTGTTCAAAGCCATTTTGCCGGAGAAATACTCCTACCAAATCCCTGTGGTGCTTATCACCTCAAAAAGCATCGCCACGACTCCGCTGGCAACGGCGCTGATTGATGAGATAAAACGCCGCCATTAATCGATGGCCGAAATAGCCAGCCGAATCAGCGTACTCAGTAGCTAAACAACTCAATCGTCCAGGTTCAATCGTCCAGGTAGAGAACCGCCATCAACGCTTGAACTTGGTTTCCAGAATAACCGACGAGGTGGTGCGCTCTACCCCATCAAGATTACCAATATCATCCAGCAGGTGACTAAGCTGCTCTGTGGTTTGTGCCTGCACCACGGCAATCAGGTCGTACTCACCGCTGATAGCGTACAACTCACTTATCATGTGCATCTTCTTTAATTCCACATTGGTCTTGGTGGTGAATTTCTGCTTCACCTTAATCGCCACATGGGCCGACACCAGGTGGCTGGTATAAGCCTCACCCAGCTCTACGCCGTAGCCTTTTATCACGCCGGTTTGCTCCAGCCGGGCGATGCGGGTCTGCACGGTCGAGCGGGATAAATCCAGCGCACGGGCCAAGTCCGATACGCTGATGCGGGCATTGTTTTTCAGCAGCGCCAACAGACGCTCGTCCTCTTTGCTTATCATTTTGATAAATCATTCCGTTATTTTGCAAATTTAGCCGGACATATTGTTAATAACGCTGCTGCAAATTGCAACTTCTGCTCAATATAATACAGGGATAACTAAAGAAAGGGCCTTGAGTCCTGCTATAAAACAATACAAAAACAGAGGCTTTGCATGCATATCAACAGAAGTTTATTCGATGAAGTGATGGTTCCCAACTACGCGCCATCTCCTATCATTCCGGTAAAGGGCCTTGGGTCACGCCTGTGGGATCAGAATGGTCGTGAGTTTATTGATTTCGCCGGTGGCATTGCCGTTAACTGCCTGGGCCATTGCCATCCTGCGCTGGTCTCTGCCCTGACTGAACAGGCACAAAAAGTGTGGCACCTGTCCAACACCATGACCAACGAGCCTGCACTGATGCTGGCCAAAAAACTCGTCGATAACACCTTCGCCGAGAAGGTGTACTTTGCCAACTCAGGCGCCGAAGCCAACGAAGCCGCCCTTAAACTGGTACGCCGCGTGGCACTGAACAGGTTTGGTGCGGAAAAATCACAAATAATCGCCTTCAAACAAGGCTTCCACGGCCGCACCCTGTTTACCGTATCCGTGGGTGGTCAGCCTGCCTACTCCGATGGCTTTGGCCCCAAGCCTGCCGATATCGACCATGCCGAATACAATAACCTTGAAAGCTTGAAGGCGCTGATTTCCGACCGCACCTGCGCCGTGGTACTTGAGCCACTGCAGGGTGAAGGCGGCATCATTAATCCAACCCCGGAATTCATCAGGGGCGTGCGTGAACTCTGTGACCAGCACAATGCCCTGCTGGTATTCGATGAAGTACAAACCGGCGTGGGCCGCACCGGGGAGCTCTATGCCTATATGGGCCTGGGCGTAACCCCGGATGTGCTGACCACAGCCAAAGCCCTTGGCGGTGGTTTCCCCATTGGCGCCATGCTGACCACCACTGAACTGGCCAAGCATCTGGTGGTGGGCACCCACGGCAGCACTTACGGCGGTAACCCGCTGGCCTGTGCCGTCGGTCTGGCGGCCTTCAACACGGTGAACACGCCTGAAGTACTCAATGGCGTGAAAGCCCGCGAGCAGCTGTTCCGTGATGGCCTCAGTGCCATCAACGACAAGTACAAGGTCTTCACCGAAGTACGTGGCAAGGGCTTGCTTCTGGGCGCTGCGCTCAATGCCGACTATGCCGGCAAAGCCCGCGACTTTATGCTGGCCGCCGCCGAAGAAGGTGTGCTCTTGCTGATGGCCGGTCAAAACGTGGTGCGTTTCGCCCCTTCTCTTATCATCCCTGAGGCAGACGTTCGGGAAGGCCTGGCGCGTTTCGACGCCGCCATCGCCAAATTGGTAGCCAGGCTTAACGCCGGTTAAGCCCCTGAGGCACTTGTGCGAACAGGCGATGGGCACTGAGTCCCTTCGCCTTCCACACTGACCAAGAGAACCGAATTATGTTACTTATCCGTCCTATACAGGCTTCGGACTTCCCTGCGCTGATGACCATGGCGCGGGAATCCGGTGCAGGCTTTACCTCCCTGCCCCTGTGCGAGCGAAAACTGACCCAGAAAATCGCCCATTCTGAAGCAAGTTTTAACGCTGATATCGATGAGCCCGGCGAGCAGGGTTACCTGTTTGTACTGGAAGACACAGACACAGGCGAGATCCTTGGCGCCTCGGGCATCGAGGCCTCGGTCGGCCTTGGCAGCCCGCTGTACCATTTCCATAAAAGCACTGTGGTGCACCAGTGTAAGGAGCTGGATATTTTCAATCCGGTGGAAGTCCTGACCCTGGGGAACGATTACACCGGCGTGACCGAAATCTGCACCCTGTTTTTGCGCGAGCCTTACCGGGTGGGTCTTAATGGCCGCTTCCTGTCCAAGGTGCGCTT
Organism: Shewanella litorisediminis; assembly: GCF_016834455.1. Classification (NCBI taxonomy): domain Bacteria; kingdom Pseudomonadati; phylum Pseudomonadota; class Gammaproteobacteria; order Alteromonadales; family Shewanellaceae; genus Shewanella; species Shewanella litorisediminis. The sequence goes on along the minus strand of NZ_CP069213.1, from coordinate 1,866,534 downwards.
TATGTACATGGCCGAGCACCCCAGGCGGTTTGCCAAGCTGGTGATTGCCGAAATGCGCGGGGCCGCCGACGAAAACGGTCAGCCACCCTTCTGGGGCTGGCTGCGGGAAACCTTCTTTAATATGGAGTTTTCCAAGGCCGATTACCTGATTGGCGTGGGCAACAAGGGCTTTATTGCCGACCTGATGCCCCGCTACCCCATCTATGTGGATCTGCTGCCCAAAGCCGCCCGGGATACCATAGGCCAGGTGCATGAAAACACAGTTCCTGCCCTTAAGCTTTTGGAAAACGAAGGCTTTATGCATCGCGGCTACGTTGACCTGTTCGATGCCGGCCCCACGGTGGAAGCCCAGCTTAAACAAATCAAGTCGGTGCGCCAGAGCCACAGGGTCAAGGTGGTGATAAGCCAAAACCCTGCCGAGCATAAAGGCGAGTTTCACCTGGCGGTGTGCAACTGCGACAGCAAGGAATTCCGCGCCACCGTCAGCGACGAATGTCGTCTGGACACAGAAACACACAGCATATTGATGAGCCCGGCTATGGCCGATGTGCTCAATGTCGCCGAGGGCGATTTGGTGCGGTACCTGAATCTCGACAAGGGGGCCAAATGAGCTCAGTTATGAAAAATCCATCAAGTTGCCAGTTTATTGGTGGGCAGTGGCAGACAGGCCACGGCAAGGGCTTCGAGTCCATTAATCCGGCCAATGGTGAGGTTATCTGGTGTGGTAATGGCGCAAATGCCGAGCAGGTCGATGCCGCCGTTAAGGCTGCCCGCAGTGCATTTTACAACTGGTCAGCCATGCCACTGGCAGAACGCCTGGCCATAGTGGAAGCCTTTGGCGCACAGCTTGGCGAAAACAGCGAAGCCATGGCGCGCCTTATCGCTGAAGAAACCGGCAAGGCCCTGTGGGAGAGCCGCACCGAAGTGGCTGCCATGACAGGCAAAATTGCCATTTCCATTAAGGCTCATGCTGAGCGCACCGGCACAGTGGAAAACCCCATGCCGGGTGCCCGCGCCTTTATCCGCCACAAACCACACGGCGTGGTGGCGGTATTTGGCCCCTATAACTTCCCGGCCCACCTGCCCAACGGCCATATAGTGCCTGCTCTCATTGCCGGAAATGCAGTGCTGTTCAAGCCGTCAGAACTGACCCCAAAAGTGGCACAGTTCACGGTAGCGCTGTGGCAAAAGGCAGGCTTACCCGCCGGTGTGATTAACCTGTTGCAGGGTGAAGTGGAAACCGGCAAGGCGCTGGCGGGTCATCCTGGTATCGACGGTCTCTTCTTTACCGGCAGCTCCAATACAGGCCACCTGCTGCATCAGCAGTACGCCGGCCAGCCGGGGAAAATTCTGGCATTGGAAATGGGCGGCAATAACCCGCTTATCGTCAAAGATGTCGTCAATGTGGATGCTGCGGTACACGACATCATCCAATCGGCCTTTATCTCCAGCGGTCAGCGCTGCACCTGCGCCAGACGTCTTTTCATCAAGAAAGACGCCAACGGCGATGCCATTCTGGCCAAGCTGATTGAGGCCAGTCGTCAAATCCGCGTAGACGAGCCCTTTGCCGACAACCAGCCCTTTTACGGTGCCATGATAAGCGCTAAAGCGGCAGCGGCTATGGTGAAGGCGCAGGCCGACATCCAGTCACTGGGCGGCATCTCACTGCTTGAGCTCAAGCAACCGGATCCGGCGCTGGGTTTCGTTACACCCGGTATTATTGATGTCACCCACGCCAGGGCGCTGCCTGACGAAGAGCACTTTGGCCCCCTGCTTAAAGTCTATCGCTACGATAACTTCGATGCCGCCATCGAGGAAGCCAACAACACCGCCTTTGGCCTGTCGGCCGGGCTGCTGGCCGACAACGAAACGGATTATGCGCACTTTTTCAGCCGCATCCGTGCGGGCATCGTCAACTGGAACAAGCCCATCACGGGCGCGTCCAGTGCCGCACCTTTTGGCGGTATTGGCGCCAGCGGTAACCACAGGGCCAGCGCCTACTACGCGGCCGATTACTGCGCCTACCCTGTCTCCTCAGTGGAAGCCAGCAGCGTCAGCCTGCCAGCCAATCTGAGCCCAGGTCTCAGTATTTAACACCCTACTTTTTATCAGGACTAGTAATATGCACACCCAGATTAATGAACTCTTCTCCAACCTTTGGCAGGACTATGTGTCGGTTACGCCCTCTGCACAGAAAATTCATGCCCTGCTTGGCTCGACCCAGCAGGATGATGTGCAAAACGACCATATCGCCCTGCGCACCTTCAATATCGAGAAGATTAACCTGGAAAAACTGGCTGCTCACTTTCTGGCACTGGGCTATGTGGAGTGCGGCGAGTACCACTTCGAAACCAAGAAGCTTTATGCCAAGCACTTCGAGCATCCGGATGCCACTCAGCCCAAGGTGTTTATCTCTGAGCTGCTTTTGGAAAAATGCTCCCCTGAGTTGCAGGCCATAGTGCACAAGCTGGTCGAGCAAATCGATGTGGCCGCCGTGACTGCCGATAACTTCCTGTATTCAGGTCGTCACTGGAGCATCGACCAGGCCACCTACGAAACCCTGCTCAAAGAAAGCGAGTACGCCGCCTGGGTTTCTGTGTGGGGTTTCCGTGCCAACCACTTCACCGTCTCGGTGAACGCCCTGAAAAACTACGAAACCCTGGCCTCTGTCAACGAAGCCCTTAAAGCCGCCGGTTTTGTGCTCAATACCTCTGGCGGCGAAATCAAAGGCAGCGAAGAAGTGAAGCTCAAGCAGTCTTCAACCCTCGCCGATGAAGCTGTGGTGGAATTCACCGATGGCAAGCGCATGGTGCCAAGCTGCTTTTATGAGTTTGCCCGCCGCTTCCCACTGGAAGATGGCCGCCTGTATCCAGGCTTTGTTGCCGCCTCCGCAGACAAGATTTTTGAGAGCACCAACGCTCGCTAAGCCCTGATCTGTTTGAAAAAAGCCCGGTCAATTGGCCGGGCTTTTTACTGTTTACGCTATCGATGCCGCATACAAAAGATATAAAAAAAACCGTGGCTTGCCACGGTTTTTTCACTTACGCACAGAGCGCCTTTACCAACCTTTAACACCAGACATGTCGGGCAGATGGTGCGCAATCCCCTTGTGACAGTCGATACAGGTCTTTTCACCGCTTGCCAGCGAGGTGGAGTGCATTTGCGCGGCCCTCGGTGACTGACGGGTAAAGTCCATGTAGTCAAAGTTGTGGCAGTTACGGCATTCCAGCGAGTCATTCGCCTTCAGACGTGCCCACTCGTGCTCAGCCAATTCACGGCGCTTGGCTTCGAACTTCTCACGGGTGTTGATGGTACCAAACACCTTACCCCACACCTCTTTCGATGCCTGCATCTTACGGGCAATCTTATCGGTCCAGTTGTGCGGCACGTGGCAATCAGGACAAGTGGCACGCACACCGCTTCGGTTGGTGAAGTGGATAGTCGTCTTCAATTCTTCATAGACGTTGTTTTCCATCTCGTGACAACCGATACAGAAGGCCTCCTGGTTGGTGGCTTCCAGGGCGGTGTTAAAGCCCCCCCAGAAGATGATACCGGCCACAAAGCCCCCGATGGTCAGGAAACCAAGGCTGTAATGCACACTGGGCTTCCTGAGGGTTTGCCATACTTTTTTAAGCTTTTCCCACATAGCGACTCCTAGTGTTTAGCCTTGACCTGATCCGCTTTAAGCAGATGATCAATGTCAATAAACTCGTTGTCAACCAGTGGCTTGGCATCCAGCTGAGGCACATGGCACTGCACGCAGAAGTAACGGCGTGGTGACAGATCCGCCAGGAAGTTATTATCCCTGTCCATATAGTGAGTCACGCTGACCATGGGGGCCTGGGACTCACCGGTACGGGTACGGGCGTGGCACGACATACACTTGTTCACTTTCAGATCCAGCTGATAGCCATCAATCTTGTGGGGAATGACGGGTGGCTGCATCGGATAACTACGTGCCAGCTTGACATCTTTGTTCAATACCTGCTGCATGGCAGGTGGTGTCACCTCCACATCCAGCGGCGCCTGACGCAAAGTGGCAATTTTCTCATCGGTTACTGTACTGGCATTGGCCAGACAGGCGAAGGCAACCAGAGTAAGCGCAGAGAGTGTTTTCATTGTTTTCATGGTTTGTCTCCTCAAGCCTTCAACACTTTGACAGCACACTTCTTGAAGTCAGTCTGTTTGGACAGAGGATCTGTCGCATCCAGGGTGACCTTGTTGATGAGCTGACTGGCATCAAACCAGGGAACAAACACCAGGCCTTTTGGCGGCTTGTTACGACCACGGGTCTCCACACGGGTGAGAATTTCACCACGGCGGGATACGACTTTCACCTCATCACCACGGCGCAGGCCACGTGCTTTGGCATCGTCAGGGTGCATAAAGCACACTGCATCCGGGAAAGCGCGATAAAGCTCTGGCACACGTTGGGTCATGGAGCCTGAGTGCCAGTGTTCAAGCACGCGGCCGGTTGAGAGCCACATATCGTATTCGGCATCGGGCGACTCTGCAGGCGGCTCATAGGGCAGTGCAAAAATCACTGCTTTGCCATCTGGCTTACCGTAGAACTCGAAGCCCTTGCCTGGTTTGACATAAGGATCTGAGCCTTCACGGTAGCGCCACAGGGTTTCTTTGCCGTCCACCACGGGCCAGCGCAGACCATGGGCTTCGTGGTACATGTCAAAGGGTGCCAGGTCGTGGGCATGGCCACGGCCAAACTCGGCGTACTCTTCAAACAGGCCCTTCTGAACGTAGAAACCAAAGTACTGGGCTTCGTCGTTTTCATATTTGGCATCAAGGTCGGCCAGCGGGAATTTATCCACGTTGCCGTTCTTGTAGAGCACTTCGTAAAGGGTTTTGCCCTTATAGGATGGGTTGGCTTCCAGTACGTCTTTTGGCCAGACTTCATCTGTGGTAAAGCGCTTGGAGAACTCCATCAACTGCCACAGGTCTGAGCGTGATTCGCCGGGAGCCTTCACCAGCTGGTGCCAGAACTGGGTACGACGTTCGGCGTTACCATAGGCACCTTCTTTTTCAACCCACATAGCAGTAGGCAGAATAAGGTCGGCAGCCTGGGTGGTCACCGTTGGATAGGCATCCGACACCACGATAAAATTGGCTGGATTACGGTAACCTGGCAGGGTTTCTTCCATCATGTTAGGCGCAGCCTGCATGTTGTTGTTCACCTGTACCCAGTAGACGTTCAGATCGCCGTCTTTCAAGCGGCGGTTCTGCTCAACCGCATGATAGCCTGGCTTGGGTGGAATAATGCCCGCCGGGATTTTCCAGATGCCCTCCGCAATGGCGCGGTGCTTTGGATTGGCAACCACCATGTCGGCAGGCAGACGGTGAGCAAAGGTACCCACTTCCCGGGCGGTACCACAGGCTGAGGGCTGACCGGTCAGCGAGAAGGGGCTGTTACCGGGGGTAGAGATCTTGCCTGTGAGCAGATGGATGTTGTAAATCAGGTTGTTACACCACACGCCGCGGGTATGCTGGTTGACACCCATGGTCCAGAAGGATGTGACCTTGGTGTTGGGATCGGCATACAGTTTGGCGAGTTCCACCAGCTTGTCTTCGGCCACCCCGGACATCTGGGAGGTCTTTTCCAATGTGTACTCAGACACAAATTCCTTGAACGCAGCGAAGTCGATGGGGCTCGAATCCCCTGCTGTTTCAACGTTTTTCGCCTTTTGCTGCAATGGGTGGGTCGGACGCAGACCGTAACCAATGTCAGTCACACCCTGACGGAAGTTCACATGCTTCTTGACGAAGTCATGGTTCACCATGTCGTTCTGGATGATGTAGTTGGCGATAAAGTTGAGGATGACCAAATCGGAATGTGGGGTGAAGACCACAGGCAAGTCGGCAAGTTCAAAGGAGCGGTGCTCAAAGGTAGACAGCACGGCGACTTTAACGTGGGGCGCGCTCAGGCGACGGTCGGTCACCCGGCTCCACAGAATGGGGTGCATTTCAGCCATGTTGGAGCCCCACAGCACGAAGGCGTCGGCGGCTTCCATATCGTTGTAACAGCCCATGGGCTCGTCCATACCGAAGGTGCGCATAAAGCCCACTACGGCAGAGGCCATACAGTGACGGGCGTTGGGATCAATGTTGTTTGAACCGAAACCGGCTTTCATCAGCTTGGAGGCGGCATAGCCTTCCCATACTGTCCACTGGCCTGAACCAAACATACCGATGGCAGTTGGGCCCTTTGCCTTGATGGTGGCTTTCCATTTTTCAGCCATCACATCGAAGGCTTTGTCCCAGCTGATGGGAGTAAATTCGCCATTTTTGTCGTACTGACCATTGGTCATACGCAGCATGGGAGTTTGCAGGCGGTCTTTACCGTACATGATTTTGGACAGAAAGTAGCCCTTGATACAGTTGAGGCCACGGTTGACTTCGCTGTTGGCATCGCCGTGGGTAGCGACCACCCGGCCGTCACGGGTGGCGACCATGACAGAGCAGCCGGTACCGCAGAAACGGCAAGGTGCCTTGTTCCAATCCAGCTTGGTTTGCTCTGAGCTGGTGATGAGGTTACTTGCCGAAGTCGGCAAGGCCAGCCCGGCCACACCGGCCGCTGCCAGCGCGGCATTGGCCTTCATAAATTCACGTCTGTTCATTTTCATTGCTCATCCTCTTCCAGCACTTCGCTCTGGTGATAAACCATGGTGGCCGACATCACCCCCGGTAGGGCGTTAATGGCTTCGATACCGGCCAGCAATTCTTTCTGGCAGTTGCCCTCTAACACCACAACCAACTTGACCTCGTTATTCACCGACAGCTCGGCGCCGGGCATTTTCAGTATTTGCCCCCGGACTTCGGCCATTTTTTCCGGTAACACCTGAACTATCAGGCTGGAGACGTGGAGTTCATTGCTCATAGGACATTCCAGTAATATTGAAAAATTCTGTTTGGACCCGGGTTCAACCCGCCCCCGGTGGACCGGTGAATATCTGGCTTAGCCAGATGGCGAAACCCAGAGCAGACACCAGGCCTACTGCCAGGAGCGGCGCCAAAAATACGGTCAGAAAGATAAAGATCTTCAGCTCCAGACGCTTTTCATCTTGTTTGGGATCGGAACTCATGTTTCCTCCATCGGCCTCGGGCATTGCCCAATGTTGGCTGCATCGTTACTTCAACTTCAGTCAGCGCAGCTTCTCTTTCGGTTTCGATCATACCCGTTCAATGTTAACAAACTGTATACCCCTAAATCGGTAAACAGAAAGCCACTTGATCCAGATCATCTATTTGTGTGTATTTTTAGGGTCGTCATGGTTTTCAAGCGCTTAGTTCGATTGTTTTTTATCTGATAAGCAGGATATTGCTATTCAGCCTTTGCTAAAGCTAGGCCAAAAAATCAGCAAGTGACAGGCGTAAAATGGCTGAATTTTGAAAAATATTTACAAAGAGGTAGACATAGAAAAAAACGGGCCGTGATAAAGATCACAGCCCGTTATTCACTATGGGGAGGTACTGCCATGAAACACCCGGGTTGCGGTGCCACTTAAGCGGCACCTTTGTTCAGGCAGCACCCTGCTCTGAAGTGTGTTTTAACAGCCTATTGTTGAATGTGGAGCAGCACGCGCTTTTCCGAAATGGGAACTGAGGTGCCCAGCACCTGGGCAAACAACGACACCCTGAGCTCTTCAATGAGCCAGCGCGCCTCCAACAGATGCTCAGGCACCGGTTGGCTTTTGGGCACCTTGCCGAGCTGAGCCTCCAGTGCCTGCTCAACCTTGTGGATGGACAGCAGCTGCAATTTGTCGCGAACCGGATCCACCGGGAGCTTCTCCAGGCGATGTTCGATGGCCTTTAAGAAGCGGATGATGTCGCTCAACCTTGCATGACCGCAATCGGCCACAAACCCCTTGTATACCAATCTGTCGAGCTGCGTTTGTATGTCACTCATGGCAAAGGCGATATCGAGACTTATCTTGCCCTTGAGGCGCTTCTTGATTTGATTGTGCAGGGTGAGAATTTGCTCCACTTTGAGGGAGATTTGCTCGGCCACACTGTTCAAGTCGGCGCGCACCGCATCCCTTGCGCTGTCGAACCCGGCCTTGCTGCGCACTTCAAGCCGCTGCCCGTCCAGAATCTGCGCCACCGCCGCATCTATGATGTCGTCAATCAGCAGCTGGACCTGCCCAAAGGGGTTAAAGTACATGGCAAGCTTGGCCTTGTTGGGCAGCGCCTGCTGGAGATGCTTAACCGGCGACGGGATATTGATAAGCAGCAAGCGGCGCACACCCCGGGCATGGGCCTTTTGTGCCTGGTGCTCATCATCAAACAGCTTAACGGCCACCGAGTCTTTTTCATCCACCAGCGCGGGGAAGGCTTTGACCTCATAGTTGCCTTTTTTACGCTGAAACTGCGCGGGTAAATCTTCGATGCTCCACTCGGTCAGCCCGGCTTGCTCAATGCCGGACTTGGCGACCTGACGGATGGCCTTGGCCACCACGCCCTGTAAGTTCGCCTTGAGGGCATCGAGATCCCGGCCCTCACCCACCAGCTTGCCGTGGTCATCTTCAATTTTAAAGTGCATCAAAAGATGCCTTGGGAGTTCAGTCAGCACAAAGTCTTCAGAGCTCACCCTTGTGCCTGTCATGCGCAGCAGTTGTTTAGCCAGGGAATCGAGAAGCGGCAGCTCCTGTGACATAGCCTGAACCGCCGCACGGGCATAGTCAGGCGCCGGCACAAAGTTGCGCCTCTGTGACTTGGGCAGTGATTTAATCAACGCAACGCATTTTTCTTCCCTAAGGCCCGGCACCAGATAATCAAAGCCGTTGTCTTCCACCTGATTGAGCAGCGCCACCGGAATGTGCACACTGACGCCATCATCCTGTGCGCCCGGTTCGAAATGGTAACTCAGGGCGAAGCTTAAGTTGCCCTGATGCCACACATCGGGAAAGTCCAGTTTGGAGACATGCCCAGTCTGGCGGGCATAGAGCATCTCTTCATTGAAGTTCAAAAGTTCTGGCTGTTTGCGTCTGGCTTCCTTCCACCAGCTGAAGAGTCTCGGGGCATTGTAGATGCCTTCAGGCAGCCGCTCGTTATAGAAGTCAAACAGCACCTGCTCATCCACCAGAATGTCTCGGCGACGGGACTTATGTTCGAGCGACTCCACTTCTTCCAGAAGCTTCTGGTTATGAAGGAAAAAGGCTTCCCGGGTTTTCAGCTGACCTTCAGCCAACGCGCTGCGGATAAAGATTTCCCGCGCTTCGGTAGCATTGATTGGGCCGTACTGCACCTTGCGACGATTCACCACGGTAAGGCCGTAGAGTACCTGATTCTCAAACGCCACCACCGCGCCCTGATTGGCCTCGAAATGTGGTTCGTTGTGCTGCTTCTTGATGAGGTGGGTCGCAAGCTCTTCAAGCCACTCGGGCTCTATTTTGGCGCAGCCACGGGCAAACAAACGACTGGTTTCAGTAAGCTCCGCCGCCACTATCCATTTGGGGCCTTTTTTCGCCAGGGGCGAGCCCGGGAACACGTAAAAACGGCGATTACGGGCGCCCAAATACTCGTTGTTATTGTCTTTAAAGCCAATATGGCTCAAGAGACCGGACAAGAGCGCGCGGTGCAGGCTGTCGTAGTCCGCCGGCACGCTGTTGAGCTTAAGTTTCAGCTCATGCACGCTCTGGCGCACCTGGGTATAGAGGTCTTGCCATTCCCGCACCCGGAGATACGCGAGATATTCCTGCTTGCACAATTTACGGAACTGGCTGGCGGAGAGCGCCTTTTGCTGCTCCTTGATGTAGTTCCACAAGTTGAGCAAGGAAACAAAGTCAGAGTCTTTATCGGCAAAGCGGCTATGGGCCTCATCGGCGGCCTGCTTTTTCTCAAGTGGGCGCTCCCGCGGGTCCTGAATGGACAACGCCGAGGTGACCACCAGGGCTTCGTGCAGGGCGCCCCTGTCAGCCGCCTCAATCACCATGCGGGCAAGACGGGGGTCCAGTGGCACATGGGCAAGCTTGCGGCCAAGGGGTGTCATCTGCGGCAAGCCCTTCTTGAGCTTGATGGCCTGCAGTTCTTCCAGCAGCAAAAAGCCGTCTTTAATATGGCGCTCATCGGGTGGCTGAATAAAGGGGAAGCCCTCGATGTCACCCAGGCCAATGGCAAGCATCTGCAATATCACAGACGCCAGATTGGTGCGCAGAATTTCCGGGTCGGTAAATTCCGGCCGTGACAGAAAATCCGTTTCTTCATAAAGACGAATACAAATACCCGGCCCTACCCGGCCACAACGTCCCTGACGCTGGTTGGCGCTGGCCTGACTGATGGGTTCAATGGGCAGGCGCTGCACCTTGGTGCGATAGCTGTAACGACTGATGCGTGCCGTACCCGGGTCAATCACATAACGAATACCGGGCACAGTAAGCGAGGTTTCGGCCACGTTGGTGGCCAGCACGATTCGCCGACCTGTGTGTGACTTGAACACCTTGGACTGCTCGCCGTAGGACAGGCGTGCGTAGAGGGGCAATACCTCGGTATCACGGTACTGCCTGCGGGACAGCTGCTCGGCGGTGTCACGGATTTCCCGCTCACCGTTCATAAAAATCAGGATATCGCCCGGGCCTTCGGCCATCAGCTCATCGACGGCCTCGAAGATCCCGTCCATCAAATCCAGATCCGGCTCATCGTCCTTCACCAGCGGCCGATAGCGGGTTTCCACCGGATAGGTGCGACCCGACACTTCAATCACGGGGGCATTGTCAAAATGGGTTGAAAACCTGTCCACATCGATGGTGGCCGAGGTGATGATAACCTTGAGATCCGGGCGCCTCGGCAACAGCTGCTTTAGGTAACCCAAAATAAAATCAATATTGAGGCTGCGCTCGTGGGCTTCGTCGATAATGAGAGTATCGTATTGATTCAGATACTTATCTGACGACAGCTCTGCCAGCAGGATACCGTCGGTCATCAGCTTGATATAGCTGTTTTCATTGATGGCATCGGCAAAACGCACCTTAAAGCCCACGGCTTCACCCAGCGGGCTTTGCAGCTCTTCGGCGACCCGGGTTGCCACACTGCGGGCAGCCAGACGGCGTGGCTGGGTGTGACCAATCAGGCCACGACTTCCCCGGCCAAGCTCAAGGCAGATTTTCGGCAGCTGGGTGGTTTTACCCGAGCCTGTTTCACCGGCAACTATCACCACCTGATGATTGGCGATGGCCTCGGCGATATCGTCGCGCTTTTGCGAGACCGGCAGATTATCGGGAAATTGAATGCGTGGACGCGCGCTGAGTCTGGCGTCTACCTTGGCTTTGGCCGCTTCGGCCCGCTCGGCCAGACGCTCGAATGCAGCGGCCTTGGCAGCCTCGTCACCGAGACGCTCAATGTCTCTGAGCTCACGGCGAATACGGGCCACATCCGATTGATAACATTGTTGTAAATATGCACGGGAGAGAGTGTGTCTTGCAGCGCTCAAAACCGGTTTCCATTGCCTGAAACAAAGACCAGGGATCCTAACAAGAAGTACGGCATTTGGGTATGAAAAAAGCCCTGGCAGGCAGGGCTTTTTAAGCTGATGGTTTCCGGCTGTCAGGCCGGTGCAAGATAGCATTGCTGCATATAGACGTTCATGGCCTCAAGCACGTGGGTACGGTTGATAATGCCTATCACCTTGCCATTATCCACCACCGGATAGATTTTCGGCTTGGCACCTGTCATTTGCTCGGCCAGCCGCAGAACGCTGTCATCGGGCGAGACCTGCAGTACATCGGTCCGCATAACATCCGCTACGGTTGCGGTTAAATCACAGTGATAACTGCTCTTGAGCATGATGGCCAAACAATCCTGCTGGGATAAAAAGCCCACCAGATGTTTGTCATTATCTACCACGGGTGCGCCATTTTTTTTGTGTTCCAGCAACAGCTCAACGGCCGTAGCAAGCGTCATCTCAGGTTTGAGCATTACGGCCTGCCTGTCCATATGCTCCCTGACTTTAATTGAATCCATTGCATTCCCCTGTCAGTTGTTACACTTCCAAGTGTAGGAAAGAACTGCGGTGATTGCCTGCCAATGGTTTCGATTGCCTCAATCTGTTATTTGTCACGCCAGATCATAATTAATGGCTCGTCTTTATTTACCCGGCTGGCGCGGTACATGCCTTCGGTATTGAAAGGTGTAGCCACATTGCCCTGGGCATCGATGGCGATAATGCCACCACTGCCGCCAGCCTCCACCAAGCGCTGGTTAATCACCTCATCAGACGCCTGGATAACGTTCTTTTGCTGATACTTCATCCGGGCACAAATGTCGGCGGCCACGTGATAGCGGATGAAGTATTCACCATGCCCCGTGGCAGAAACCGCGCATACACCATTCTCGGCATAGGTGCCTGCCCCGATAACCGGCGAGTCGCCGATACGGCCAAAACGCTTGGCGGTCATTCCTCCGGTCGAGGTCCCGGCCGCCAGATTGCCGTTTTTATCCAGGGCGACCGCGCCCACAGTGCCAAACTTGTAATCCAGATCCAGACTCGTGGCCGATGCATGAAAATCTTTGGCGGCGCTTTCGGCGGCATTGATTTTCGCTTTGGCGTCCAGGAGCTGCCGGTAACGGCTGTCGGTATCAAAGGTATTGGCCGGCACCAAAGGCATCCCCTGTGTCAGGGCAAATTCTTCAGCCCCCACACCAGACAGCATTACGTGATCAGATTTATTCATCACCATTAATGCCAAATCAATGGGATTTTTAATGTGCTTAACACCGGCCACGGCACCGGCATTCATGGTATTTCCATCCATGATGGAGGCATCGAGTTCATGGGTACCGTCGAAGGTGTATACGGCGCCCATACCGGCATTAAACAGCGGACTGTCTTCAAGAATATTGATGGCAGCCTTGACCGCATCGAGACTGTCGCCACCTTTTGCCAGAATTTTATGACCGGCGTTAACGGCTTCTTCCAGTTTGTCGCGGTACGCCTGCTCCTGCTCTTCGGTGAGCTTGGCCTTGGATATGGTGCCGGCCCCGCCGTGAATGGCAATGCCGAAAGGATTCTCTTGCGCTGACGCCGGGGACATGGCTACTCCAAGACTAAAAAGGGCGGTGAATATGGCGGGGTATTTGTTCATCTTATTCTGCTTTAGTGTGACAACTGTGTGTTCTTTTTAACGATTTCGCGCACCAAACACAATCCCACCTTGCCGGGCATGCCGGATACAGCGACAATAAAACCCAATGGAGCAACAACTGCAACCCGGGACTTTTGCGCCTTTGAAAGCGAATTTTTTAAGTATTCTCACAGCCGCCACCTTAATTGGCCCCATGCAGGTCAACGCAGACAGCGATCCTTTACTGCGGATAAACGTCAGCGGCGTGGATGAAGCGCTCGAAAAAAATATCCTTGCTCACCTGGGCTCCTTGCCGGAATCCCAGGAGCAAAGGCGTGCATTCCTGTTTAATGTTCAAGACGGTGTTGACGATGCGCTGCAGTCTGTTGGCTACTACCATGGTGAACTCAGCCAAAAACTGAGTCGCCCGGATAAAGGTCCCTGGGAGCTGCAGCTGACGGTCACTCCGGGTGAACCAACCCGGATAGATTGGGTGGACATTCGCTTTGCCGGTGAAATGCTCAATGACGCGACTTTTAACAAATGGCTTGACGGTGTAAACCTCAAGCCGGGTGAGATTCTCAATCATGGTATTTATGAAACCCATAAGGCCGAGCTGAGTGCATTAGCCCTGTCCCGCGGCTATTTTGACAGCAAGTACACCAAAGCAGAAATCCGGGTAAACCGTGATGAGAACCGCGCCACCATCAGCCTGCATTTTGATTCCAGCGACCGTTACCGCCTCGGTGATGTTAGCTTTGAAGGCGATACCCTGGATGAGGGGTTTCTAGACAAGCTCATTCCCTTTAAACACCAAAGCCCCTATGCAACAAAGCGGCTTTCAGCACTGAACAGCCGCTTGCAGGAAACCGGTTATTTTCGCTCTACCAAGGTTCTCCCTCTAATCGACAAAGCTCAAAACGGGGAAGTTCCCATAAAAGTTGAGCTGGAAAACCGACCGAATCACTCCATTGAACTCGGCTTGGGGGCAGACATCGGCTCAAGCAGCGACAGCACATTCGAGCCCAGAGTCAGGGTGACCTGGCGCACGCCACAAATCAACAGCCACGGCCATTCCCAGGAAACCAGCATCGAATGGTCCCCTGACAGGCCAAAGTTTTTAACTACCTATACCATCCCCCTCACCCATCCGCTGGACGATCAGTTAAAACTGAGGCTGGGGCTGTTGCGGGATAAATACGGTGTAACTCAGGTGTATGACCCTGAGGCGCTGGACTTCAGAAACACAGGTCAGTTGGAGTCCAGTAAACAGTTGCTGGGGGTGCTCAGACAGCAGTCACTTGCCGATGGCTGGTTGATGGGGTACTCGCTGGATTATATCCGTGAGAGCTATACCCAGTTTGATACAGATTATTCGCCTTCTTTCCTGCTGGCAGGTTTTAGCCTGTCCAATACGGTCAGGGGGGATGCGACTCTCGACCCCAAGTGGGGTTATCGGCATTCCTACAGTGTTGATTATGCCGATCCGGCCCTGGGCTCAGCCACCCGCCTGACCCGCTTTCAGGCCAAATTCAAATGGATAGACACCTTCTTTAGCAAACACCGTGTGGTTGCCAGGGCCGATTTTGGCTTGAATCTGGTGAACGACGGGGACCTGGCGTTGGTACCGCCTTCACTGAGGTACTTCACCGGCGGCGATCAGAGTATCCGCGGCTACGCGTTTCAGGAAATTGGGCCCTATATCGAGTTCACCAATGATGATGGCCAAATCGCCCGCGAAGTCATAGGGGGCCGCTACCTCGCAGTCGGCAGCCTTGAATATCAATATTATCTGACGCCGACCTGGCGTTTGGGCTCCTTTGTGGATGCAGGTAATGCGTTTGATAAGGAACAGTTTGAACCCGTGGTATCAGTTGGTGGTGGAGTCCACTGGATCTCTCCCATAGGCCCCATCAAGCTCGACTTGGGTGTTGGCCTGACTGAAACCGATACGCTGGAGCGCTCATGGCGAATCCACCTGACCATGGGTAGCGAATTATGAGCCAGAATATGACCCAAACCCCACCCGAGAATTCCGGTATTCCCGGTACGCCCGAGAATCTGGCAAAGACCCTGCGGTGGTACCACCCCTGGCCGCTGTTCAAGCTCATTACCCGGTTATTGGTTTACATACCGCTGCTTGTGCTTGTCATACTGGCCCTGTTGCTGGGCACCCCCTTTGGCGCACGGATTGCCGTGGGGCTTGCCACCAGCCTGGTACCCAATTTCAGCGCGGATTATTTGAGCGGCAGTATTAACCGCGACCTGGCTCTGAGCAATATCAATTGGTCCATGGATGGCATTGCCGTTGAAGGCAAAGAACTACTGCTGGAATGGAAGCCGTCTTGCCTTCTCGCCAATGACGTGTGTGTGCATAACCTGTCCCTCGATGGCGTTTCCGTGCTGATAGAAACGGACAAACTTCCCAAAGGCGACAGCGAGCCCTCGCCCGCCCATGAAAAGCTGGTTTTACCCTTAACCATATCCCTGGATAAGGCGCAGTTAACCGAAGTCGATGTGCGCGTCGATACCATGCGATTCGGCGCCGACTACCTGATGGCGGCCGCAAGCTGGCAGGCAGACGGGTTAGAGGTGAATGAGTTACAAAGCCGTGGCTTACGTGTGTCTATCCCCGCAGCGCAAGAGGCAGATACGCCAGCGCAAGGCGTTCCCCAAACCGTGAATAACACGCTTGCGGATAGCGCAGTGCAACCGGGCAGCACACAAACGGGCGGCACCGGGGAGAAACACAGCTTAGAGCCAAAGCAGCAGCACTGGCCCCTTGCCAATTTGCCGACCATCGCCTTGCCAATGAACCTGCAATTGCAAAAGGCCGAACTGACCGATACCCAACTCGCTATACTGGGCGAAGAGGAAGTCATAAGCCATCTGCTGTTGGGAGCTGATTTCGACGGCAGCGCACTGACTGTGCATGAACTGATTCTGGAACATCCCGAAGCCGAATTAGAGCTTAAAGGCACGGTGAATTTGTCCGCAGACTATCCCATGGCGCTCACACTTCACGCCACCACCCACTCGCCCTCTCGTTTCCCCGATATCGGCGAGCAGCAATTGCAACTCGACCTCAACGGCAGTTTGACGCAGTTGATTGTCAAGGCGCAGGGCAAAGGTACCCTGGATTTCGAGCTTGATGCCGAGGCCGCGCTGTTAAACCCAGAGTTACCCTTCTCGCTGACCCTGAGCAAGACGAATGTGGGTTGGCCATTGCAGTCACCTCAATACCAGGCTCAGGATCTCTCATTGGTTTCCAGCGGCAACCTGAACGCCCAAACCGCCACGGTTAACGGCATGGTTATCACGCCATATCACAACCCGCTTTCGCTCGCCTCCGCCTTTAATCATCAGGACCAAGCCATCGAGATAAGTGAAGTGAACCTATCGGGTGAACCCGGAGATATTCATTTAAGCGGCACACTGAATTATGCCGACGGACTTCGCTGGCAAGCCGCTGTCAGCTTTGAAAAACTTACCCCCTCAGCCCTTATCTTGCCAGAGAGTGTAACCTTACCCTCCGGAAGTCTGGATGGCGTCTTTGACACAGAAGGCAGCTTTAAAGAGCAGTGGCAGATCAGCGTTTCTCAGACTGATATTCGGGGTGAACTGGAAGGCTTTCCCCTTACCCTGACAGGCAACGTGACGGTTAACGATAAGCTGCATATCAGTGCCAGCGACTTTTTATTAAGCGCAATGGGCGCCGAACTCACCCTCAACGGCAATGTGGAAGATAACTGGGATCTGCAAGGCGATATCTCAGCGCCGGACTTATCGCTGCTCACTGAAGGGCTTAGCGGCGAGTTGGTGGCCAATCTTGATGTCAGTGGCACTAATCAGGATCCCCTGGTTAACCTTAAAGCCCAGGGCGATGAGATTCAATTTGGTACAACCCAGCTTGAGTCACTGTCAATAAAGGGCTTATACCAACCGTTCGCCAAACATGAATTTGCCCTGTCTGTAAAAGGTACTCACTTAAACCTCGGCGGCCGCAAACTCGACACGGTTACCCTGGGCGCCAAGGGCGATATCACCAAACAGCGTCTTCGAGCAGATAGCTTTGGCGATATCCGGCTCGACACAGTGGTGGAAAGCCAGTTCAACGAAAAAACGCAGCAAGTCACAGCGCGCATGACCCGGTTTGATCTCGGCACAGAATTTGGTAATTGGACCTTATACGAGGATATGCAGCTTAACTGGCAATTAGCTACTAACAGCGGCACCCTGGGTGAGACCTGCTTCAGCCAGGGTGACAACGCCCTGTGCCTGACAAAGCCGGCCACCCTTGGCAGTACTGGCGATGTGGCCATCAGTTTCCGGGGAGAGCCCGGCGCCATCATAGATAAACTGCTTCCAAATAACATGGATTGGAAAGGCCATGCCCGCCTCGACGCCACCATTGATTGGAGCCCCAAGCAAAAACCGTCCGGCGAGCTGAGCCTGATATTTGATCCTGGACTGTTCACACTGTTACGACCAAACGGCAGTCTGGTGGAGTTGGGCTTTGAAGCTCTGTCTGCAAAAGCCACGCTCAATCCTGAAACTCTGATGGCAGAACTGAGCCTGCGTTCCTCCCGACTTGCAACGCTGGACAGCCGTATCGAAGTTGCAGTCACGCCTGAACGGACGCTGAGCGGTTATATCAATCTTGAGCGTATCAAACTCGATGCCCTGAGAGAGTTTTTACCCCAATTCGATACCCTGGAAGGCGAAATAAGCAGCGAACTTACCCTTGCCGGGAGTTTGATGGCGCCTGAGGTCAGTGGCAAGCTGGCGCTCGCCAAAGGCGCATTTTCTGCCAGTGCCAATCCGACACTGGTAAGCGATGTTGACATGCTGATGGCCTTCGCAGGCCAGCAAGCCACACTCAATGGCAGCTGGCTCATGGGCGATGGCAAGGGTGGCGTTAACGGTACCCTCGCCTGGCCCGATGGGCAGTTCAGCGGCGAGTTGGCCGTCAAAGGCGACAAACTCGCCATGATAGTGCCACCAATGGCTCTACTCTATATATCGCCAGATCTGACACTGACCTTTGATACCACCAACTTGGATTTAAAAGGGGGTGTCAGTATTCCCTCCGGCAACATCAAGATACTGCAGTTGGCAGAAGGCGGGGTTGCCATATCCCCCGATGTGGTATTTGATGACTCCATCGCAGATGGAGGGCAAAAAACCAGCCCCTATGGCGTTACGGCCGATCTCAATATCCGGGTGGGCGATCAGGTGAAAATTGAAGGCATGGGCCTTAAGGGACGGCTCGATGGAACCCTGCGATTACAGCAACAAGCCTTTAAGCCACCTTTACTCTTTGGTGACGTCAAGGTGCTCAGTGGCAGCTACAAATTTATGAGCCAAACTCTGAAGATCCCCAAGGGGGAAGTTCAGTTTGTTGGCCCGCCACAGCTGCCCAACCTCAATATCGAAGCCATCCGAGAGATAAAAGATGAGGATTTGGTTGCCGGTGTCAGAATAACCGGCACAGGTATGGCGCCAGCGGTTACCCTCTTCTCCAATCCGTCGAAAGAGCAAGCGGAAATCCTGTCTTACATACTGAAAGGCAAAAGCTTTGCAAGCAATGACAGTGGCGATAACAACGCGCTGATGGTAGGCGCCGCACTCTCACTTGGCTCATCACTTTCCGGAGGTGCTATGAGCAACATTGGCAGCACGGCCACCTCTCTGGTAGAAAAATTTGGCTTCTCCAATGTGCAACTTGATGCAAATGATGACGGCCGGGTTGCCATCAGCGGCTACATAGGTGAAAACCTGATGGTGAAGTATGGCGTGGGTGTGTTCAACCCGGGCTATGAAATGACAGTGCGCTATTACCTGCTTTCGCAGCTGTATTTGGAAACTGTGTCGGGTACCGTTGGCCAGTCGCTGGATATCTATTACAGTTTCGATCTCTAGCCTTGGTCTGGGTGCTCAGAAGATAGCGTGGCGGCCTCAGCGTTGCCACGCTGCCATACCCGTAGCCCATACCCGTTGCCATCATGGCGACTCATCACACCCTGCCACAGCGATTCACAGGCGATACATCACCGGCGCTTGTTGAAATATGAGCACAGCTATCAGCACTGCGGGCACAAAAAAAGCGCCCATTGGGCGCTTTTTCCGGCAAAGCTTAATGATTAAGCGTAAACGAAGTCTACGTGGTCAATCATTGGCTTGAATACGTGACGCTGCATAGCCTGAGCGCGTACGTTTACTTCTTTGCCGTCCAGAACGATGGTCAGAACGCTGGTGTAGAAGTCAGCGTTAGCCTGGATGTTGATGATGTCCTTGTGGTCAAAAACGATGGATACTGGCTCTTTGCCAACACCGTAAATAACAGCAGGAACTTTACCCTCACGACGCAGGCGGCGGCTCGAACCTTTCCCGATCTCAGTGCGGGTTTGTGCAGGAATAGTGTAAGACATGTTTTCATCACTCATATCAGAAAGTTACAGCGCAAATTGATTTTCGACCAACCAAATCACACTGGCTCCGTCAAACACGAAGCGCGCGCATACTAACACAGCCACCCGCACCGGGCAAGGCAAGACTGTACTTTGGCTGCAGGGCAACCAAATTGCTAAACAAAGTTTGCAATTGTAACTGCAGGGAAAATCTTATGGTTACCAAGAGTTGGTCCGTGATCTTGCTCACATTTCATCCAGAGCACCACTGCTACGCTGCAACGGATTGGCTTCTGGAGACTCACCATGGTCACAAATAATACTGGCGTCAACGATTTAATGCGTCAGTGGCAAGGCAGCTTTTATTTGTTGGATGCCTTAATGAATCGGTTGGAGTACAAGTTTGACACCTTGGTGATTACCAATGACACCATGGATTTGCTCTTGGCCGAAGCTATCGCCTGTACAGGGGAGCTCGACAGCCTGACCAGTCGTTTGGCGGGCAGAAACAGACCCTCATCACTGCGCCAATTTTACTGCAGACTCGCGGCAACCTTGTCAGACTGGCAAATGAACAGGGAGCAATCAGGCCTCAGGACCGGATGTTGCTCCCTGTTATCAGACTATGCAGTGCTGCTGAGCGAACTGGATGCCTGGTGTAAAAGCGTTACCAGCTGCGCACACGCCCCACATCCACATGCACAAAACCCGACTGGGGATAGTAACCAACTCCACCCAGCTTAAGCTCTTTGGCGGCGTCTCTCAGTCTATCCAAACGGATCCCCGGGATAGCGATGTCTATAGCTTTGCCTTCCATGTGCAGGCTTTTCTTGGCCACACCACCACTTTTATTGGCCAGTTTGGCATTGGTTTGCGGTGAACGGTAACCGGAAATAATGTGGATTGTATCCTGGGTTTTTAGGTTTTCCTGTAAATGAAACAGCAGGTCATACAATCGCTTATCCATTGGTGCAGCAACATTTGCGCGGTGATCACGCAAAAGATGATCAAAGTCCGTCAAAATCTCTTTTTGATATTTACCATCGACCCAGTAAGCTCCCTTGCCTTCTTCCTGGGTATGGCGGTTAAACATACTCAGCATCCTGCTGCCTTGAGTAGACCGGCTGGCCATTGCCGGCGATGAAATTACAGAAAACATTGCCATGCTTCCCAGCCCAAGCATTAACTGCCTGCGAGCAGGAGAGAAATTTGTCACTCAGTCACCTTTGTATTGTTTTTGGTCAAAACAGCCAGAAAATATAACGAAAGGCTTATATGATCAAGCTTTCTGACGCATAAAGTATGACCGGGATCAAAATTCAACCCGTTCGAAAACAGCAGTTATTTTTGATTATTTGAGGCTATTTGGCAGCAAGAATTTGATTATTTTGCGCAAATCCGTAGATGTCTTCTCTGAATTGCGCCTTGCCTTCGGCGTCGACCCAGCTGGTCCAGTAGACGAAGTGAACCGGTAGCCGTTCCTTAAGGGTAAACCAGCGGGTGGTTTGGGGAGTTTGCAGGCTTTGCTGCCAGCGGCGGGGATCGGCCAAGCGTCCATCGGCAAGCCAGGCAGACAATTCGTTGATTTTTTCGACCCTGACACACCCCGAAGACAATGCCCGCATCGATTCATCAAACAAATGCTTATCCGGGGTATCGTGCAGATAGACATTATCATCATTGGCAAAGTGTAATTTAAACCGCCCCAATGCATTGTCCGGACCGGGACGCTGCTCCAATAGATAGGGGAATTTGCCGGCTGCCGCGCTTTGGAAATAGTCGTCCGTCTCTTTTACTTCTTCACCTTCACGGCTCCAGACGATAAAGCCCTTACGAGCAAGATAGCCGCCGTCTTTACGTACCTTTGGCAGCACATCAAGGCGCATTAGGCGCCTCGGAACCCGCCAGGACGGATTCACCACAACGGCACTTATCTCGCTCTGAATAAAGGGAGTTTTACGACTGGGTTTACCAACAATCACCCGGGAATGCATCAGCGCCTCGCCATTATCAACCAGCTCCAAATCAAAGGCGGGGATATTAACCAACACATAGGTAGGTGGCAGAGCTTGCCGCTCACGACTTTGCAGTAAATAGTCTTTTGCAAGCCGCGCGGCCCTTGCCTCGGGTGAAAGGTTCAGCCAATAGAGTGTTTTGGGGCCAATAACCGCATCTTGCTTGAGCCCATGACGCCGCTGAAATGCCCGCACACCCTGTGCCACTTCATCATCGTACCGTGGGGATACAAGCTGAGGCTCAGTATCCATATCCCCCAATAGCCATAGCCGCTCAGCAATTGCCGCCACCTCAGTATGAGAATCACCGGGTCTGAGCAAACCATTCAGCACTATGGGCTGCCAAGGCTGATCGGCTAACCAAAGCAAGTGCCGCAGCCGGTTCATGGTAGTGAGAAATCGGTCGTTGGGCTCAAGGGCTATCAATCTTGAGTTGAGATCCTGTGTTGCATTTTGATGATGAGCCGATTCGGCTATCCCGTATGTGTTACCCCCCTCGTCAAGGCGTCCCTGATTTGGGTGCATACCAAGCTGGCGCCAGGCGTTTTTCAGCCTGAGATAGTCCTGCTCCAGCGACTTGCTGTCAGTGTCGAAATTACGCATCAAGGGGCTTAGTTCCCCCTCGAGAGAGGGTTCAGCCAAAATCAACAAACTGGCCTGGTCCCGCATCAACTGACGGCTGTAAGCCGCCTCAGCGCCTAATGCTGCTGTCGTAACCAAGCACAATAAGCAAATCCAAAAGACTCTTGCCATAACGACTCCTGCAGGCGTATTCCTTCATGCCTTGTCTTAATGATGGCATCTGGATCAGCCCCTGTCATACCACTGCTGACTGACTTCTCGCGCAGAAACCCATCAACTGGCCAAGGATCAAGGTTTTGCACTTGAAGATCATTTTCAAGCTGATATAACTGGCCGCTTTTTTAACGGTCTTTCTTTGAGGTCCCTGGAGCGCCCATGAACAAAGCCACACTGACAAAGTCCATCGCCAAGGCTACCGGCGTCAGCCAATCCGAGGCAAAACGCCAACTTGAGCAAATCCTGGCTTCGATTCGTCAGGCATTGGAAGAGGGAGAAACACTCTATCTGCCGCAATTCGGCACATTCGAGCTGCGTTATCACCTTCCCCGTCAGGTTCGAAACCCCAAAACAAGGGAGATGATGGAAGTAGCAGGATTCAATCAGCCAAGTTTTAAACCCGCACCGGCTCTTAAACAGCTAATCTCGGGCCGATGACACTCTCATCAGGGCACAAAGCACCACATTTGTCTCACACGCAGCTCCATCATCAGCCATCATTACCAGCAGATGGAGCCTGGCAACGACGACGAACGTCCCAAACAAGGAAAGACACAGGTCTGTGTGTGCGACAGTATCACCTTCGCCATCAGCCGGTTTAGCAATTCAAGCACCAATTTAAGAGCCTGTTCAGAGACCGCATTTCACCGTGATAAATCGCCAATGACACAGCAAAATTTACCGTCGCCTATCCAGTTTGCACTGGATGCAACACCGTAAGTGATGCTTTAGCAGCCGACTTGTCAACCCTAACGATGTTTACAGCGCCTCTGTGTGCATACAAGTCTTATTCAGGCTCCTGACATGGGTGTTAATGGTTTGCCCCACAAACACCTCATTTCCGCAGTTTGTCTGAGCCTTCCCTAGCGATTAGATTTCCGGACTACAAAAACCTCAAAACAAATTCAATCAGACTTTAAATTTACTGACCTGATTGCTGAGAGCGACGGAAACTTCCTGGAGTGCACTGACAACGAATCTATTTTTTCGCATTTCATCTGCGGTCTGCCGTGAAACTGACGCAATATATTCAATATTTTTTGCAAGTTCGACGATTGCTCTGGATTGTTCGCTCGTCGCTTGAGAAACATTACGAACGTTATTTAGTGAATCTTCAGCCTGACGTTCAATTTGTTCGAGCATGTCAGCAGCTTGGTTTGCTAACGCCAAGCCTTGAGTGACTCTTGGAGCAGAGGTTTCCATACCCCTAACGGCATGAAGCGTTTCGGTCTGCACATGCTCAATCATACCCGCAATTTCCGTTGTTGCTTTGCTGGTTCTCTCAGCCAATTGACGCACTTCATCTGCTACGACCGCGAAACCGCGCCCGGACTCGCCGGCCCTCGCCGCTTCGATAGCTGCGTTTAATGCCAATAAATTGGTTTGCTCCGCAATACCGCCAATAACACTTGCAATACCGGCAATGTCTTTAGACCTCTGCTGTAAACTGCTTATCTGTGATGCTGACTCTTTTACTGTTTTAGCAACCTCCGCCATCTCCATGGCTGCATTCTTCACAAGTCTGGCCCCTTCAGCAGATATGGTTGCGGTTCTTTCTGAGTTTTGCTCCGTTTGCTCAACTGTTTGAGCGACACTGCTTAAACTTACGGTTAGCTCTTCAATGCTTGCAGCAGATGTTATCGCTGATGACGCTTGGGTTTCTGAGGCATGAAGAGCCTCCTCGGAGGCCCGTTCAAGCTCGATGGACTTATCCGATACAGTTTTTGCACCCTCAATGACTTGTTTTAGCGTGTAGCTCAGTTGTTTCTGCATACCGGAAACCGCAGCCAACATACTGCCTGACTGAGTGACTATGATGTCCTCTGTTAAATCTCCGCAGGCTATTCGGCTAACGATATCAGCAGCAACGACAGGCTCACCGCCCAGCGACTTCCGTAAATAGCTGCTGATGTACCAAGCCATGACGGAGCCAATCACGATGGCAAGCAGGGTTAGCAATATCATTGTCACAGCAAACCCGGAAGCAACGTCGCGAGCGTAAGCTGTCGCTTTCTGATTTTTCATTTCTTGATAGTCGATAAACGCATTGATGCTCGCCAGCCACTCGACAAAGGCAGGGCTCATTTTTTCCAACAATAATGCTTGAGAGGCTGCCTGGTCGCCCTGCTGACGCAATCTGATCACTTCTTGAGCCATGGGCTGAGCTCGCCTTTCAACGTCATGGATTGTGCTCAACAACCTTTTCTCTGCCTCGGCAACATCTGAAAGCTCAATAAACAGATCGTCCATTGGCTTCTTGGAAGCCAAATAGAAATCCTCCAGTCTTTTAATATCATTGAGAATTTCAGGTAGAGACTGAATATCAGGAACCAGCGTCACGTCTCTCAGTGCAATAGCGCGATCGTGAACGCTTCCACGAAAGTTGATGGCATAACGCTGCTTTACCGAATTGACTTCATTGATTTCTGAGAGTGTTTGATTGATTTTTTCTACGCGTTGGACCCCAAAAAGGGTTAACGCAACCATTAACAGCAATATGCCACCAAAGCTTAACGCAAGACGCATAGCAATGGTCATCGGACGTTTCCCACCCATGTTAAAACCTCTTTATAAACAGCACTATCAGCAACAATGTCGACAGGTTCTGATGTAACGAGACCGGCTAAGGTTCTCGTCACGCTCAAATACCCACAGCCAAAATCATCATTGGACGCAAAATCTCAATCGCCTTCACTTGGCTTTAACCATTTACCACGATGATCTTTATCACCTGAGCACATCATCAAAGTAAGCATCTGGCTTTTCTTTTGGCGTCGTTAAATACGGTCCGCTTTTTCTCGAGCGCCACGCCCATCTCCCCAAGAAAAATTGCAACCATCCAGTCCACTTAATCCAAAATCAGTAAACAAATCGCTTTCTAATCAATGCCCGCAGACTTCCTCGAACCAGCATGTTTTACTGTCATACCGAGATATTTACGTGACGCGGCCGTTAAAACGCCCTGGCTTCACGTCACTGTGGGTTACCGGAAATACGCACCAAGGCGACGGATTTTGTCTCAATAGGCCGTTCCGACATCCCTTACAGCGACCCGATTTTTGTGGTTAACGCCATATGACAACCTAATCGGTCTTCCAGTTACGTAAACCAAGGTTGGAAGGATCAATTACCCGCAAGGATGACGCACGGCCCACAAAAGCCTGGTGACCAGTTAAGCGAGCGCCGTGCCTAAACTCTGGACTTCGTCTTTTTGCAATCTTCAAACGATGAGTCAGTTGCATCGACCCACCCGGCCATCTAAAGAAAAAGCGAGCGTTGTCGCGCCATAAGAATATGACTTCAACAGTGGGATATGACCAAAAAGTGAGGGGTACAGTGATGATTGACGGTGACAGAGACCCATAGTCACAAGGCGCCACGCAAAAAACTTCAGGTGGCCATATAAGGCGGCACGGATTTGTAAGGTTGAGCTTGATTGGGCTTGATTGGGGGTAACTGATTGACTTGAATGGTACCCGAGGACGGACTTGAACCGTCACGGCGTTACCGCCGAGGGATTTTAAATCCCTTGTGTCTACCGATTCCACCACTCGGGCAAAGTGTCGATGCTTCGCTTATGGAAGTTATCGAAAAGTGGAGGCGCGACCCGGAGTCGAACCGAGATCGACGGATTTGCAATCCGCAGCATAGCCATTCTGCCATCGCGCCATCTTGTACCAAGCTTCCGGGGAGGAAGATTGGAGCGACATATCGGGTTCGAACCGATGACCTATACCTTGGCAAGGTATCGCTCTACCAACTGAGCTAATGTCGCATTTGCTTTTACTTTTCTGAGCAGTGCTCGGAGTTTTAAAGCGTCTGCACTCAAAGTTTCCCCTGACTGCGGATTGGCATTCTACCGATTTCACCCTCACTGTCAAATGCTTATTTTCAGTGAAGATATCGTGTGCACACTAATTAAACGACCTGTATTAAACACGCACAATCACGGTCGATTCTTTATTCAGAAGTCAGATCTTTCCAGGCTGCGAGGATATAGCTCATCATTGACCAGAAGGTCAAAATCGCCGCGAGGTAGAAAAGGCCATAGGCCAAATCCACCAAGAATGTATTGGGTTTCCAAATAAGACCAATGATAGCAACCATTTGCGCGGCAGTTTTGTACTTGCCAATCCAGGACACGGCTACTGCACCACGCTTGCCAATTTCGGCCATCCATTCACGCAGTGCGGAAATGACGATTTCCCGGCCAATCATAAAGAGCGCCGGTAAGGTCATCCAGGGGCTATTGTAGTCGGCTACCAGGAGGACCAACGCGGTCACCACCATCACCTTGTCAGCAACGGGGTCTAAAAAGGCACCAAAACGCGTCAGCTGCCCGAGTTTACGGGCCGCATAACCGTCAAGGGCATCGGTAATGGCCGCCAGCCAAAAGACGAGGGCTGCCGCAAAGGGTGTCCAGGAATAAGGAAGGTAAAAAATCACCACAAAGACCGGTAACAAAAACAGTCGGAATAAGGTCAAGGCAATGGGTAAATTAAACGGCATGGGAAACCCTGGGAGTTCGAAAGCAGCGCCAATCTTGCCTGATTTTTGTCACCCCCGCAATGCGTCGTGGATAGTTTGCGCCATTTCTGCGCTGATCCCGGGCACCTTGGCAAGCTCAGCCACGCTGGCATTTTTAACCTGCTGTAATCCACCGAGATATTGCAGCAGCGCCTTACGCCGCTTTGGACCAATTCCGGGGATAGACTCAAGGGTCGAGGTATTGCGGGTTTGCTGTCTTTTCGCCCTGTGGCCGGTGATGGCGAAGCGGTGGGACTCATCACGAATATGCTGGATGAGGTGCAGAGCCGGATTATCAGACTCCAGCGAAAACTCGGCTTCGCTGCCGCCAAAAATCAGGGTTTCCAGCCCGGGCTTGCGGCTTTCCCCTTTGGCAACCCCAACCAGCAGCGGCTGGCGTTCGAGCTCAGCAAACTTGTCTTTTACTATGGACATGGCCGCTCTTAGCTGCCCAAGTCCACCATCGATAAAGATTACGTCGGGCACCTTGCCGGTTCGTTCGATTTTATCAAATCGTCGTGTCAGCGCCTGCGCCATGGCCGCATAGTCATCTCCCCCGGTAATGCCACTGATGTTATAGCGGCGATACTCACCTTTATTGGGGCCTTCGCGGTTAAAGACCACGCAGGAAGCCACTGTGCTTTCCCCCATGGTATGGCTGATATCAAAACACTCCATGCGTTGAATAGGCGCACTGAGGCCCAGCACCTCCTCGAGGAGTTCCATGCGCTGCTCAACCGTGCTCTTGTGTGCCAGCTTGGTGACAACGGCGTTGGCAGCATTGGTATTGGCCAGACGTAAAAACGCCGCCCGCTCTGCCCTCACCTTGGATTTAATTTCAAGCCGGTGGCCCAGTGAGTCCTGCATCGCTGCCTCAAGCTCGTGCAAGTCTTCAAACTCCTCCCCGAGCAAGACTTCTTTGGGAATGCTGCGATGCGCCTCATTCCCCAAATAAAATTGCAGCATAAAGGCACGGAGCACTTCGCCAAGCTCGGTGGCATCGGGCACGGCGGGAAAGTAGCTGCGGCTGCCGAAAATTTTGCCTTCACGGATAAACAGAATATGGAAACAGGCAATACCCGAGGCGTAATTCACCCCGATGACATCCATATCCCCCTGTTGGCCCGAGACATTTTGCTGCTCGGCCACCTTACGAAGCGCCTGAATTTGGTCGCGGTAGCGGGCCGCCGCCTCGTATTCCATTGCGATAGCAGCGGCTTCCATTTTACTGACCAAACTGGCAATAACCTGTTGGTCCTTGCCCCGGAGGAACAAGGTTGCCAGCCGTACCTGTTCGTCATAGTCTTCATCGGAAATTTTGCCCACACAGGGCGCTGAGCAGCGGCCAATTTGGTATTGCAGGCAGGGCCGTGAGCGCGCGCGGTAATAGGCGTCTTCACACTGGCGAATGGGAAACAGCTTTTGCATCAGATTGAGGCTTTCGCGCACCGCGCCGCCATTGGGATAAGGCCCAAAGTATTCGCCTTTTTCCCGCTGAGCGCCCCTGTGGTAGGCCAGTCGCGGATGTTTGTGGCCGCTGAGTAAAATATAGGGGTAGGATTTATCGTCCCTGAGCAGCACATTGTATTTGGGCATGTACTGCTTGATGTAATCATTTTCCAGGATAAGGGCTTCAGTCTCACTGTGAGTCACAGTCACATCGATGTTGGCGATGTTGGAAACCAGTGCCTGGGTTTTGATGTTGGGCAGATTGGTCCTGAAGTAGGACGACAACCGCTTTTTCAGATCTTTCGCCTTACCAACGTAGATAACCTCTGCCGAGGCGTCATACATCCTGTAGACACCGCTGGCACTGGAAACCGTTTTTAAAAAGGCTTTATGGTCAAACACGCTTAAAACTTGCCGGGATCGATAATCTTGTGGCGAATAGCCAGACGGGTCAGTTCAACGTCGCTGCTTATCCCTAACTTGGCAAACAAGCGATAGCGGTAACTGTTCACCGTTTTGGGACTCAGGTTCAGCTGCTCGGCAATATCGTTCACCTTCATGCTGTTAATAATCATCATGGCAATTTGCAGCTCGCGCTCTGATACCTGCTTGAATGGATTTTCGTCCGTTTGCGTCAGTTGACTCAGCGCCATCTGCTGAGCGATTTCAGGTGACAAATAACGCTGACCACAGGCAACCTGGCGAATGGCCTGCAACACTTCGGGCGGCTTGGCCCCCTTGGTGAGGTAACCAAAAGCACCGGCTTGCATCACCTTGGTCGGGAATGGATCTTCAGTGTGCATGGATAACACGATGATCCGTGCATGGGGCTGATAACGCAGGATTTTACGGGTTGCTTCAATACCGCCGATACCGGGCATATTCATGTCCATCAGTACAACGTCGGCTTCATTCTGTTTGGACCAGGTTACGGCGGTTTCGCCATCTGGGGCCTCACCCACAACCTTGATACCCCGCTCATCTTCCAGGATCCTGCGGATCCCGGTACGCACCAACTCGTGATCGTCGACCAAATATACAGAAATCAAGTTGCACCACCCTGTTTATTTTTGTTTTTACGTAGCTGACCACGCTCCTTGCGCCCAGCAGCGTTAATTTATCCCAAAGTATAGGTGACTGGCAAAGAATTCCCGCGCATTTTGCATTGGGCAGTTACCGCATTATTGTGCGGTAAATCAGATGCTTTGCCCTGTGTATAAATTACCGCCATGGCTGCGACGTGACGGATTATGAAGGCGAAACAGGATGGGCGACCGTCAGCAGGGATTCAGGAGCAGAGAACCGGGGAGACGACAGGAAAGTCCAGAAAGCGAAAAGGCGCTGTCCTGAGACAGCGCCTTTTCTTAATATGGCGGAGGAGCAGGGATTTGAACCCTGGGTGGGCTATAAACCCACGCCGGTTTTCAAGACCGGTGCATTAAACCACTCTGCCACCCCTCCGAACGAGACGCATAATATCCGTGAGCCCCCGGGCTGTAAACCCCAATTTTGCAAATTTGTGCCGATTGCTCATTTGAGCAGCAAGAACAAGTGATTGAGGCAAAAATTCCGCCATTGGGATCTTGAAAATAGGCCACGGACGGATAGAAAACAGCCGGTACAGCCAAGTAAAAGCACAACAAGTAAAAGTAAAAACAGTCGGTAAGCAGTGCCTTTCAAACGAACACCAACGCAACAAAGATTGATTACAGCACAGAGATGAAGGCATGAAATGCAGAGCGCACATGACGGCTGATAGTCAGCCCAATGGAAATGAAGGCAGGTAAAAGCGAAAAGGCGCTGTCCTGAGACAGCGCCTTTTCTTAATATGGCGGAGGAGCAGGGATTTGAACCCTGGGTGGGCTATAAACCCACGCCGGTTTTCAAGACCGGTGCATTAAACCACTCTGCCACCCCTCCGAACGAGACGCATAATATCCCTGAGACTGCGAGCTGTAAACCTCTTTTATCAAAAAAACAATCGATTGCTTATGCTTTATCCAAATGGATCTGTTTTTGTACAGCGAAGAAGAAATACCTTCCCTTACCGGCTCACAAGAGAGTGATAACAAGGAGCAAGGATATGCTAAAATCCGCCCAACGATGATTTTTCAATGACTTTTATGCATCCATCTTTGATTGCCGCCGAGCGGCTAAGCCCTGCCTTTCATCTTCCAAGTGGCCTGTCAGACAATCCCGGTATAGGGCATCTGCTGCTGTGCCAGGACAGGCTTCTCGACGCCTTTACCCTGGCAAGCCAAATCCCATCTCAGCACCTGTTTTTGGCGGATTTCCCGGGCGTGCACCGGGAATCATTGTTCGGTGCACTGGCCCAATCGGCACCGGTTCCGCCAAGAGAGTTGGTAGCACGACGTAATGAAGCCGGCACGCAACTGGTCTGGGAGACTGCGCGTCAAGGAGAGCATGGCACCCTCGCCCGAGAGCAAGGACTTTTCACTGTACTGGCTCACCAGATAAAACGGGCAGACCTTTTGGGCTTCATGGCGGAAGACGCAAATGGTAAGCCCCAATACCGCCCCGGCGCCCTGGCCAGTTACCCCTATGTTTTTATCTGTGTTGAGGCCATTTACAGACGCGAAGGACTCTGGCAATTGCTGTTGGATGTGCTTGATAAAGGCAGCTATCGTGTTGGCAAGGATATGCAGGTTCCGCTGCAATCAACCATTATCCTGGTTGGCAGTGCCCTACAGTATTCTGAACTGCGAGCCCATGACAGCAGCTTCAGCCGCCACTTTCCCCTTCTGGGTGAAATGGCCCACGAGCTCAACCTGACGGTCAAATCCGAGCAGGAGTATGGCCTGTGGTTGAAAGCCCTGGCTCATGAGTGTGGCTTCCAGCTGGACGATTCAGCCATGGCCCCCCTGTTCAGCTTTGCCTCAAGGGAGTGTGAACATCAGCAGCGCCTGTCACTGTCTGGCCAGGACATGGTACAACTGTTCGCCCAGGCTGCAGTGTATGGCCGCTCAGACAGACTGGATTCCAGTGCCATCGACAAGGCCATTAAGCAACTTACCCGGCGCCACAACAGCTCAGAGCGCTTCTCGGCCCAGAGTTTTGATGACAGCTTTATCAACCTTCCCACCAGCGGAGAAATGATTGGCCAGATTAATGGCCTGACAGTCATCGACAGCGTTGATTATGCCTATGGTGAGCCAGCCAGAATTACCGCAACTGTGCACTATGGTGATGGTGAAGTTGCCGATATTGAACGCAAATCTGAACTGGGCGGCAATATCCATGCAAAAGGCATGATGATCCTTTCCGCTTGCCTGTATCGCATTTTTGGCAGGGACGCACCACTTCACCTGAACGCCAATATCGTGTTCGAGCAGTCTTATCAGGAAATTGATGGCGACAGTGCATCCCTCGCCGAGTATTGCTGTTTGATGTCCGCCATCGCTGAGCAACCGATAAAACAATCACTTGCTATTACAGGCGCCCTGGATCAGTTTGGCAATGTCCAGGCAATCGGCGGCGTTAACGAAAAAATCGAAGGCTTTTTCAATCTGTGTGAACGTCGCGGTCTATCTGGCGAACAAGGGGTGATCATCCCCAAGGCCAATATGCTGCAACTGAACCTCGATAAAAAAGTCATAGATGCCGTTTCCAAGGAGCTGTTCCATATCTATCAGGTCGCGCACATGGATGAGGCCGTGGAGCTGCTGATGGCCCTTCCTGCGGGTAAGGCCGATGAAGAGCATAACTTCCCTGAGAATACGCTTTATGGCCTCGTACAGGCCAGACTGGATAAACTGGCGGGTGATGAGCCTATGGATGAGCCAACGGGGATCTTTGCATCCCTGCTCGCAAAATGGCCATTTTCCAGAGCCTAAATCGGTGGTTGGACTTGTTTGGCGTACAGGTGTTCGCTAATCTTTGGCACTCTTAATGATGGAGTGGTAACTATTACAATGACTAAAGCAAACAGCTACACCAAAGAAGAACTGATCGCCTGCGGCCATGGCGAGCTTCTTGGCAAAAATTCTCCCCGTCTGCCCGTGGACAACATGCTGATGATCGATCGCGTCGTGACCATTAACGACAACGGCGGCGCCTTTGGCAAAGGAGAAATAGTAGCAGAGCTGGATATTAATCCGGATCTCTGGTTCTTTGGTTGCCACTTCGTTGAAGATCCTGTGATGCCGGGTTGTCTTGGCCTTGATGCCATGTGGCAGTTGGTGGGTTTCTTCCTCGCATGGGAAGGCGCTCAGGGCAAAGGTCGAGCCCTGGGTGTGGGTGAAGTTAAATTTACCGGTCAGGTGCTGCCAGGCGCCAAGAAAGTGACCTACAAGCTCAATATCAAGCGCACCATTCACCGTAAGCTTGTGATGGGCATTGCCGATGCAACTCTGGAAGTGGACGGCCGTGAAATCTATTCCGCCACCGATCTGAAAGTGGGTGTGTTTACCGATACCTCCACCTTCTGAGCCAGATACAAAAACGACAACACCGGCTTATGCCGGTGTTTTTATTTGTGCCTGCGCGGCTTCCATGTCTACCTTGGTACGCTTGGCCAGACCCAGTCGCTTTCTTCTTGAGCTGTGTCGCACCTTGCCGAAACCACGACACTGCCCGGCAGGCACAAAAATGCCCTCTTTTCAGGGAGGGCAAGTAGCTGCATTACGTGATTACTTGGTAAAGAGTCCGGTTATTCGGCCATCTACCCCCTCGCGCCAGCCTCCCAGCCATTGTGAACGCGAATCAAGATTGGAATAGGGGCACATCTCCTTTGAACGACCACCCACTCCGGCCTGAAAGCCCTTAGCAAAAGCTCTGTCCAAGCGATCTCTTTTTTGTCTCTTCATGCAAGCGTCCTCTGTTCTACATAAACAAGAAGCAACAGCTTCACCTGTAGAAATAGAACTTTTCAGAGACGAGATCAATCAAAAAAACACTCGATTTTACCGAGTAAATATTAAGCTATTGAGACAGTGAAGAAAAAAAGGGGCCACTAAGGCCCCTGATTTTTGATTGCTGGTTTTAGCGTACCCGGCGACGGAGCCAAACCAATGGCAGCAACAGTAAAGCGAACAGACTGGCGGCACCCTGACGCTCATATTTTTCGCCACCGGTGTTTTCATCCACTTCGGTACAAGCCACCGCACCACTGCCTGCCGGTTCCAGCACCACAGCACGCGGCAGATAAGACGTCACCGGATTCCCATTGCCATCCAGTTCGAACACAAACTTGCCGTTTTCGACCACTGGCAGACCTTTGTCATCAACCTTGTAAACCGGTTTGCGCACAAAGGCTGTACCCACAATAACGCCCGCTTCATTGATACTGTTGGCTTCAACAATCTGGATATCGGCGCTGTAGGTCAGGGTCTTACCACTGCCGTCTACGACTTCGATCTGATGGCGTTGCCATTTACCTTCACTGCCCTGCTCAAAACCCTTCGACTCACAGGTCAGCAGGTTATTAAGATTGGAGAACTCGCCCCCCTCTGCCGCGTTCATATCAAACAGGAAGCCAGCCTTGGGACGTGGCTTTTCCTTCTCGTGGGTGGTTTCGATATAACCGACTACCTGCCCCTTGTTATTGATGCTCTTGGCACGGCTGGAAAGATCTGACGGGGTACTGTAGAAATCGTATGGCACCACAGGCTTGGCATCTGCCGCCTTGGTATCAAAATAGAAGAACTTGTCGCGCTGATATCCCTGAATGAAACTGCGATAAGAACCCACCAGGATGCCATTGTCGTTGACATCGTATGCAATGGAGCTCTGGACATCATCAACATTGATTACGGGCACCCAATGGTACTCATAGCTGCCATCCTGCTTACGAGTCCAGAATGCGGCATCCATACGGAAATAATCTTCGTTCCCGTTACGGTTTACATGGGAGCGCCCCACCACAGTCCCTTCGGCATTGATGCCAAGTCCCTGCGCTGTATAAGTGAGAGTTGAATCTGCAGCGGGTGTCAGACCCAGTGGCAATTCAGTACCTGTCACTGTGTCGTTATCCAGCTGCCACACATAGGCGCGGGTCTGATACTGCACGTTTCGGGTACCGGCAGAGTTGGGATATTGCTCAATCTGCACGCAGATATCCACTGGCAGAGCACCTTCAGCACTGGCGTTATCCAAACAGGCCTGTACACGCTCACCGCCATAGCGACTGATGTCAGTGCTGGCATAACCGGCAATCAGGTTACCCGACACGGCTGTGGCAGCAGAAGAACCACCGACGTAGACCTTCTTGTCAGACTCACCTTCCTTGGTGCTGGTGTATTCCACATAGGGTGGCAACAGGGCAACATCGCCGCTGGCAGTTTTAGCCACGCCACGTAATTCAAAGTCCCGGTAGTACCAATACTCTTGAGTGTCAGAAGAGCCTGTATAATCTAGCGTTTTCTCAGGACCTGTGGTTGCACCGACTTTAACACCCTCATCGGAAATGCCGTAGTAGAAGGTATCTATCGAGTTGATGGTCTCGGGAACACTCAGATCTGTGTCTTTGGGCGGTGTGGTGCCATTGATGCTTTCGAAGGTTGGCACCCAGGCACCTTCAGCGCCGTTGGCGGCAGCGGTAAAGGTAAAGTTGTTGGCAACAATTGGCAACACTACCGAATAGGTGATTTGCTCTTCGTCGGCAATCCCATCATCACTGTCGATGATGCCACCTTCCACGTCATCAGTGGACAACTTCTTGCGGCCCTTGGAGATCCCAACCAATTCGTTGTTGTCGT
Source organism: Shewanella litorisediminis (assembly GCF_016834455.1). Lineage (NCBI taxonomy): Bacteria > Pseudomonadati > Pseudomonadota > Gammaproteobacteria > Alteromonadales > Shewanellaceae > Shewanella > Shewanella litorisediminis. Next base: position 1,831,552 of record NZ_CP069213.1, on the reverse strand, counting down.
TGACACCCATGGCGTAACCATTGCGGGTTCCTTCCAGAGTGCCTTGAAGATCGTAGTTTTCGATGTTTTTGATTTCGTAAACCGGAGCAGCCTGAGCACTTCCAAGTACCCCGAGCACACCAACAGCCACCAGGGACAATGCCTTTTCCAACTGTAACTTCATTAATAACTTCCCATAATTATCATTGGTTTACTTCATTGACTCGAGTTCTTCCCAACGCTCGAAGTAAACGTCCAATTGCTGTTCTTTTTCGCCCAGCAGTGCCAGCCGCGCGTTAACCGTATCCTGTGCCTGAGCGTAAAACTCCGGCTGATTCACTTCCTGTTGCAGCGCTGCGATATCGGCCTCGAGGGCTTCCATCAACTCAGGCAGGGTATCCAGCTCCCGCTGCAATTTATAAGAGAGTTTCTTTTGCGTTTTTACATCAGCTTGCTGTTTTACCACAGGCGCCTGAGCTTGGACACTCTTTTGCCCGTCAGGTTCCGCCGCCTCTGTATAGAATCGTGCACCCTGGTCGACAGCATCCTGATAACCGCCCACATATTCGGCCCAGCGGCCATTACCGGTAAACCACCAGCTGCTGGTAACGGTATTGTCGATAAAGGCCCGATCGTGACTGACAATAAGCAAGGTGCCATCGTATTCAGTCAACATGGACTCGAGCAGCTCCAGGGTTTCGATGTCCAAATCGTTGGTGGGCTCATCGAGAATGATGAGGTTGGCAGGCCGTAGCAGCAGCCTTGCCAGCAGCAGACGGTTTTTCTCACCACCGGAGAGGGCTTTCACCGGCGTGCGGGCCCGCGCGGGTGAAAACAAAAAGTCCTGCAGGTAGCTTAAAATATGACGATCGCGGCCATTGACCGTGACCGTTTGTTTGCCGTCACCGACGTTTTCTTCAACGGTTTTCTCTTCGTCGAGGTTTTCGCGGTATTGGTCAAAATAAGCAACTTCCAGTTTGGTACCGGTTTTGATGTTACCGGACTGGGGCTCAAGTTGACCTATCAGCAATTTAATGAGAGTCGACTTGCCACAGCCATTGGGACCAATCAGTGCAATACGGTCACCGCGCATCACGCTCACCGAAAAATCCCGCACCAAATCTTTATCAGCCAGGTTGTAATTCAGCTCGCTGACATCAAACACCAGCTTGCCGCTGCGCTCGCCTTCAGCGACGTTCATGCGCACGTTCCCCTGGCGATTGAGTCGCTCAGAGCGCTCCATTCGCAGTGCCTTGAGTGCCCTCACCCTGCCTTCGTTACGGGTGCGACGAGCCTTGATCCCCTGGCGGATCCACACTTCTTCCTCGGCCAGTTTTTTATCAAACTGAGCATTGGCTTCTGCTTCGTGTCTGAGCCATTCGGCCTTGCCTTCAAGGTACGCCTGATAGGTGCCGGGCCAGGAAGTGACTATGCCACGATCCAAATCGAGGATTCGAGTGGCCATGCGGTTGATAAAGCCACGGTCGTGACTGATAAAGACGATGGCACCTTTGTAGCTCAGCAAAAACTGCTCGAGCCACTCGATGGTATCGATATCCAAATGGTTTGTTGGCTCATCGAGCAGCAAGAGTTCAGGCTCGCTCACCAGGGCTCTGGCCAGAGCGACTTTACGCTGCCACCCACCGGAAAGTTCGCTGAGCGGCTTATCGGGATCCAGCCCCAGGCGCACACAGTGGGCCTGAATTCGGCTATCCAGCTGCCAGCCATTCAAATGGTCAAGCTTGGCCTGCAGCGTTTCCATTTCCTTGAGCATACGCGTTTGCATGGTCGCATCGGCGGTTGCCAGGTCATGGGACAGTTGATGGTAGCGCTCCAGCACTTCACCGGCCTCTTTCAGGCCCTGGGAGATGTAGCTGTAAACACTGCCGGACTCCGCCTTGGGCGGGTCTTGCTGCAAACGGCTGATACGCACGTCAGTTGCCAGATTCAGCTCACCGTCATCCAGATGCACTTCACCATCCAGAATTTTGAGCAAGCTGGACTTACCGGCACCGTTACGGCCGACAATACACACACGCTCGCCGGCTTCGATGCTGAGGTCGGCGTTTTTCAATAAGGGAACATAGCCATAGGCCAAAGAGCCATTGGTGATACGAACAAGACTCACATCAGACTCCTGTAAAAGAGGTCACATCGACAAGTTCAAACGGCCAACCGAGCTCGGCGCCGTCCTGCTTACGTAAAAGTACGGGGATACGCACTCCATAACGCTCAGCAAGCGACTCATCATCACAAATATCCACCATCACGCAAGTCACCCCGGCCTCTTGCAGCAGCGCTTCGGCCAAATGGCACAGGTGACAACCATCGGTGTGGTACAACACAAACTCAGCCATGGGTCACGACCCAGCAGTTATGGATCTGCGGATTGCGGGCATAGTCCATTGGCAACACTCTGTCGTCAATGTTCACCGCTCTAAGGCCCGCCGCTGCGAGGGCTTCCATATCCATTTTGAACTTGCGTTTATTGTTGGAGAACACAATTTCACCGCCAGGACGCAACAGCTTTTTCAGGGATGCCAGCAAATGAACGTGGTCACGCTGTACATCAAAGGAGTCTTCCATCCGCTTCGAGTTTGAGAAAGTGGGCGGGTCGATAAAAATCAGGTCAAACTGCCTTTCGCAATCGCGGATCCACTGCAGACAGTCGGCCTGTTCAAACTGATATTGACGTCCAATCAGACCGTTCAACATAAAGTTGTCTTTGGCCCAGTTGAGATAGGTATTGGACATATCCACCGTGGTGACCGACTTGGCGCCACCTTTACCTGCGTGCACAGACGCACTGCCTGTATAGGCAAAGAGGTTGAGCACGTCTCTGTTTTTGGCCTTTTCACCCACCAGTTTGCGGGTCAACCTGTGGTCTAGGAACAACCCGGTGTCCAGATAGTCGGTGAGGTTCAGCTTAAAGCTGCAGCCATACTCGGTGGTCACAAGCTCAAGCTTTTCGCCATCCAGCTTTTGATACTGATTGGTGCCCTTCTGACGCTCACGGGTTTTGAGCACTATCTTGTCCGGGTCAATGCCAAGCGCACGCGGCAGGGCGAGCAGTACATCGGTCAGGCGTCTTTTGGTTACTGACTCGGGAATAGCAGAAGGCGCAGCGTATTCCTGCACCACCACGTAATCCAGGTATCTGTCGACCGCAACGTTGTATTCGGGGATATCGGCATCGTACAAACGATAGCTGTCGATGCCTTCACGCTTGGCCCATTTCTCCAGCTGCTTGAGGTTTTTCTTCAAGCGATTGGCAAAAGGTGCAGCGATTTCGCCGCCCTGCCCCGTGGTATCCACAGGAATATCGCGACGGGTACTGGTGGCATGCAAGGTATACAGATTAAAGGCACATTCCAGGGCGCCGTTGTACATCTTCATCTGTTTGTCTGCTTTGAGTTTGAGTGACGATACCAGCTCCATATCGCTGCACAGCAAACCAAGCTTCCAACCACCATAGCTCTGCTTGAACTTTTCACCTAGCTGGAAATAGAGCTGCAGCAAGCTGGTGACGTTACCCATACGCTCACCATACGGCGGGTTGGTCAGCACCATACCCTCTGCCACCGGCGGATCAAGATTCAGGGCATTGGCCACTTTAAAGTCGATAAAATCGAACACCCCGGCACTGTTCGCATTGCGTTTGGCCAGCGCGACCACCCGCGAATCTATATCGGAGCCATAAAACTTAAGCTGGCAACGGGTTTTACCGAGGGAAGCGCGGGCCTTGGCTTCGTCAAGCACCTGTTGCCAGACGGCCCCATCATGTCTGCGCCAATATTCAAATCCAAACCGCTCACGCATCAGACCCGGGGCAATATCACAGGCCATCATCGCAGCCTCAATCAGCACGGTACCGCTGCCACAGAAAGGATCCAGCAGGGTCACGGGATTGTCGGCCCAGCCACTGCGATACAGCATGTTGGCGGCGAGATTTTCTTTCAACGGTGCTTCACCGGTGTTACCACGATAGCCACGCTGGTGCAGTGCTGGGCCGGAGAAGTTAATCCCAATGGTGATTTTACCGCGGCCATAGTGGGCATCGATACGGATGTCGGGATGGCCTTTAACCACATCCGGGCGACTCAAATCATCATCACGGAATCTGTCTACCACGGCATCTTTGATTTTCAGCGCGCCAAACTGGCTGTTATTGATAAAGCCGCCGGTACCGTGAAAATCGATACTGAAGGTGTTGCGATTATTGAAGTGTGATGGCCAATCGATGGTGTAAGCGGCGTTATAGAGCTGTTCGGCACTCTGACATTCGCCGGTAAAGAGAATAAGTACTATGCGACTGGCCAGGCGTGTCCACAGGGTAATTTGATAGCCTTGCGCCAGGGTGGCACTGAAATACACGCCAGCGACGCTTTCGCGCACGTTCTCTGCGCCAAGTGTTTCCAATTCTTTGGCCAGTGCATATTCAAAGCCCTTTGGGGCGGCAGCAAAAAAGTTAAACATGAAAAGTTACGCCTGCAGAAAAATCAAAGGGCATATTATACCCGCTCGACACTTTAAAAGATAAGCAATCTTGGGTTTGCGCCGCCTTTTTGACCATCCAGCGGGCTTTATCCTCCCCCATCGCAAATATCGGGTCAATTTAACCCCACATCGCAGGATATTTGGGCAGTCACACACAAAAGCAGGAATTTCCCTTGTAATTGGATTACAGGATAGTTATAGTTCGCCCCGCTTCGACGCAGAGGGCTGAAACAGCCTCTCGAATGAAGTAAAAAAATCGGACGCGGGATGGAGCAGCATGGTAGCTCGTCGGGCTCATAACCCGAAGGTCGTCGGTTCAAATCCGGCTCCCGCAACCAACTTTCTGGCTGACAGAAAGGCTCAAAATAAACAGCATACAAATCGGACGCGGGATGGAGCAGCATGGTAGCTCGTCGGGCTCATAACCCGAAGGTCGTCGGTTCAAATCCGGCTCCCGCAACCAACTTTCTGGCTGACAGAAAGACTCAAAACAAGCAGCATTCAAATCGGACGCGGGATGGAGCAGCATGGTAGCTCGTCGGGCTCATAACCCGAAGGTCGTCGGTTCAAATCCGGCTCCCGCAACCAATTCCTCAGTGACAAATCAAAACTGATAGCTCCGAATCGGACGCAGCATGTTAGCTCGTGGTGCTCACTCTCTAAAAAAAGAGTCGAAGGTCGTCGGCGGATGCCCGCCCAGTACTAACCCGGCTCCCGCAACCCATTCCTCAGTGACAAATCAAAACTGATTGCACAGAATCGGACGCAGCATGCCAGCTCGTCGGGCTCACTCTCTAAAAAGAGTCGAAGGTCGTCGTCGGATACATCCCAGTACTAATCCGGCTCCCGCAACCCATTCCGAGATTCCATCTTGTTTCTCCATCTTCTCAGCATCTGATAATTGTCGTGCGGGCAGATAACCCGTGATTCAAAAACGCTGCGAATTCAGTACCATTACCGGTTTCAGCCAGCTATATCATCATTGCCGCTGCTTCACGGCACATTTAAGATTCCGCTGACGCCCTATTTACCATTGGGGCAAAATAAAACACCGGCCCAAGCCGGTGTTCATCCAATTGGTCAATCCTCAGAATGGATTCTGGCTGTAACCTTGCTGAGCAAGGACGGCATGGGCCGTCATGGCAGAAAGGGACATTTCAACGCCGGGCAACAACATGTTGTTGTCTACACCCAAATGAGCAGCCGTTTGCCCGCACACCATAACGCGAACGCCGTTATCCAAGAGCGCTTTGAGCAGCTTTGCCTGGGCATTGCCCCGGGCAAGCTTTTTGAAATGCGCATCGTCCGACAGCACATCGAAAACCGCCTTGCCGTGTACCACAAGTGCGAGCTGAATATTGTTGGGATCAACCCCTGATGCAGCATGCATATTGATAAAACGTGCCAGGCTATCAATGCCGGGGTTTATCTTGCCCTCTTCGCTCTGCGTTGCCAGATCAAATACCACTTTAAAACGTTGATCCTTGGGGACCGGGTAGGTTTGCTTAACCCGGCTGGCCACCTCACCATAGCCCTGAATAACAGGACCACTGCGAAATTCATTGGCCCCGGCAGTCTGGAAAAAGAGCCCCAAGACCGCTGCGAGTTTAAGTGGTGTTATCCATGATGACCTTGCCATCACCTTCGACATCGGCTTCATGTCGCCTCCCAATTTATGTTATGCATTTGTGAATCACACTTGAGTCTGACACAGGCCAAGGGAGGACTCAAGCGTATAAAATGATTAACATCAATGAGATGGGATAATTACCACGGAATTTTGTTTCCCTGATAATCAAAAAATCCACCGCTTTGGGCAGAGGTTAGCTCCTCAATCACCCGGTATAGGCCAGCTGCAGAGGTTTCGGTATCAATCAAAGCATTGGGCCCACCCATAGCGGTTTTCACCCAGCCGGGATGAAGCGCAACCGCTTTTACCCCATGGGGTGCCAAATCGATGGCGAGTGACCTGGTAACCGCATTTTGTGCCGCTTTGGCCGAACGATACAGGTAGGCACCGCCGCTGCTGTTGTCGGTCATGCTGCCCATTTTTGATGTCAGGTTGGCGATAATCCCCTGCCCCTGACACAACCCCTCGGTTAACGCTTCAACCAGCTTGAGCGGGCCGATACAGTTAATGGCAAACAGAGCCTGCCACTCGTCTTGGGGCGTATTGCCAAGCATGACACCCTTGGGCCCATAGTAGCCGGCGTTATTGATTAATCTGTGAATAGGACGTTCTGCCAACGCGTCGCCAAGGGATGCAATCGCGTCATTTGCGCTTATATCGAGCTCAAACAGCTCCAGCCCCTCGTGGATTTCCATCATGGCGTGAAGCGCCGTCGCCTCATCAGGGGTCCGGCAGCAAGCCGCCACATCGCAGCCGGCATCCAAATAGAGTTTGGTCAACGCAAGGCCAATTCCACGATTTGCCCCTGTGATCACAACCTGAGTCATGGTTCCTGCCCTCCATTATTGTCTCGGCTCTGAGGCCTTACCCTGCGCCAACGTTCAATGAGTTCACGCACAAACTGCCTATCCTTTCTGGCTTCCTTGGCCGCAAAGAGTAAGAAATTACTGCCATCATCCCGATACACAGTGATGGTAGTCGTTAATTCATCGTCTTTGGCAAAACTCACGTCGATATTTTTTACCGTGTCGAAGGGCGCCGTCTCCTGATAAAAAACGCCATCTTCTACCCAATAAGAGAATATCCTTCCCTCGGTAAAGCCGTTGCCATCCTTCTGATTGCTGAGCCAATCATCTGAGTAGAAGTAAACCGGATTCTCATCTGCGGCGATAATGGCCTTTCGCTTCATAAACTTGATATCGCGCTGCCACAAATCGCTGCCTGCAATCACTCTGTCAGAGGCGGTAAAACCTACATCCTGTGCCAGGGTGAACAAAAGCAGCGGCAGAGTCGCCACCGCCAGCAACCAGTGACGCCAGCGCCAGCGGCTGTTGTAAACATAGGCCTCACTGCGGCCGTTGAGCCGATTGATGTAGGTCACCAGAGGTAAAATAACCAATGCCGGTACAATCAGTGCCAACCCATTCACACCATGAAACTTTTTGGTCGCAGAAACCCCGATATAAATCAGCATCAACAGCGCCGCTAGCCAGCCTGGGATTAACCAACGGCGCTTATCATCATCGCCATTGGCGGCCAGCGACAGGTACAGGTGGTAATACCAAAGTGGCGCAAAAATGGCCCTCGCCATTGGCCAAATGCCCGGTTCCAGCTGTTTTTGCACATATTGCCAGTTTTTGTATGTCCAATAGCAGGGGTAAAGGCCAAACGTCAGCAAGGATAATAATACGGCTTTCAGCGGCGATACCGGGTAGTAGCGGCTGTTCTGGCTGTGGCCATCGTCTATCAGCCAGCTTGCCGTAGCAAAACCTATGGCACACAGCATCAGAAAGCCTACAACGATGATAATCAGGATGACATGAGAATCCGTGTCCCCATCTTCCTGCGCTTGGGTTGCTGACGTCTCTTGGTTGTAATCTATGACACCGTAACTGTCGGTTTCAGCCACTTTCTTCAATGCGGCAATATAGTCGTCTACTTTATCCGCCGGTACCGAGTCGGTCTTACTTAGGTAGCGATACCCCAAGGTCAAAAGGTTGGTGCTTTTGTCAAAGCTCACGCTGTAGTGATAGTCGAAAAAGGGATTCGATTCCTCCAGCGCAACATCATCGAACTGCCATTCATTGGCACGAAACTTAAGCCGGATTGCCCCTTCGATATCCAGCGGATGCTTAAGTGCCAGTTCACGGCGACCGCTCCCTTCCGGCAAACGTAAAAATGGCGAAATTTGGGTTTCGTACACATAGACGGTATAGCCGCCTTCGTCATCAGGCTGCCAGGGCGCAGGCAGATTGTAAGACTCCTCAAGGCGCAGCTCGCCACCAGCCTTGTCGTCTGCCACCTCAAGCGGCTTTACGGCCTCGAGCCCCTTAAACTGTTTGCCATAGTATCCAACATACTGCTCCGACAGCGTCTTTATGCCCTCGGAGGCAATACGTCCGCGCATACGCCGAGCTTCATCCCCTTGATAGGCCGTCTGGATCCGGGCCAGCCCTTTGCCGTTTACGCCTTCTGAAAAATCGTATTCCTCCGTAAAACGGATACGACTGCCACTGGCGACAGATGCCATTGAAACCAACTGACGGGTGTCATCACTCAGCACAAGAGCAAAGCCATAGTCGGGCTGATAGAGATACCCGAGGGCATCGCCCTGGTCCATCAGGGTAGGATCGAGCCAGTAGGTCTGCCCATTAAAGCTGGCCTGCACTATGGCATGATTGAAGCGGACCGCCGATGGCAGTAAGGTCGGCACAATCTTGCCTGTGTCGGTATTCACCAGTGCCGGAGACGCCTGAATGCCCAGTTCACCCAGCAGAGTCACCAAAAGCACCGCCTTGTCTTTACAGTCGCCATAACGGCGGCTAAGGGTATCGCCGGCGGCAGAGGGGAAATGACTGTTGCTACCCATCTCCAATCCCAGCTAACGCACCTGCTCCTGCACCAGCGTCAGCGCCTCAACCAGCTGGGCCTCTTTCGATTGATGCTTTGAACCAATCTGCTGCGCCAGACGCTTTACATTATCGGTGGCATCTTGTTGCCGACTGAAGAGCGGCAGTGCCCAGTCAACCACCTGCTCCCAGGTGTCTGTTTCAGAGAAATAGGCTTTGGCGAAGGGGCTATACCAGGGGGCCGCATCACTCGGCACCGTCATGGTTGGCATGTGTTCCAGCAGTAAGCGGTAGTCCGTCTGAGCACCCAGTGTCTTGCTGGTGAACTGCAGATCGCTGTTGTCTATTTGAATGTGCAGCGGTTTGGATTTCCCCCACAGCACGCGTACCTGCTGACGGGCAACGGGTACACTCCATTGCAGTGTTCGACTACCGAAAAAGCGCCCTTCAAATACAGGATTGCCGCCGTATCGACTGTAGCTGTATTCCAGGATGTCCCCGACCCGGATGTCTTTAAGTACCCAGGTTGCGACCATGCTGCCGTCGTAGAGCAAGTCATCTGCACCGGGGCTGCGGGCAAGCTGAAAGTCGGCATCCAAGGTCTTGTCGATAAGCACTCCAGCCCGATTAACCACGATAGTATGCAATTGTACATGCTGATAGTGGGGGTCAAATTCAATCTGGATCTGTGAGACAGACTCAAGCCCCTTGGGCGCAGTCACCATATCGGCATAGTGACTGAACTGCACTTTCTTTCCGTCGGCATCCACCTTGTATTGGTTATCAACGACCAGATTATAGAGACCGTCGCGGATTTGTCCGTGAGGCAAGGCGTCCGGAACCATCACTTCGAGTGGGTCCACCCAGGATGCGGCTGGAATGAACTCCACGCCCTGGCTCTTATAAGCACCGCTGCGCCATTCGCTGTCGAGACTTATACGCGACAGAGACGGGCCGATCTCTTCGGCCTGTAGCGAAGCAGAATAGCAATTGAGCAGCATGAACAGCCACAGGACAACTGGCAAAAAAATAGTGTTAAGCGGGTACAGGTGTGATACCGATTGCCGGTACAAGGGCATGGAAATGGGGTGAGGCATTAGCGCAATCCTTTGTCTTTTCTTATCTTTGGTGCTTAACGCGCAGCTTAACGCCACGACTGAAAATGTTACAGCGAACTTTAACACGGCTTTGACAACTACTGTCAAAATCCCTGTCAGAGAAGGGTTTTGGCCAAAGCCCTGCCCAGAGGTATAAAGTAGCCAGCCATCGCCTTCATAATGGCTTGTCTGTGAGCTGCATCGGGAAAAGCTCCCGGCGGCATGGTGCCCCAATTACCGCGTTGGGGAGCTGATCTTACGTTATTTTCCGGGTGAACAGTTTTATGGGTCCCGGTAACTAAATAGGGATTAATCAACGGCGCCAGATATATCTCACCGCTGTCGGTATCAATGTGCTCAAAGTAAGCCTCGGACTCGATGGCAGCCTCAAAGGCACGCGCCATTAATTCAGACGGATGGGCAAAATAAAGGCGGCCACAGGCTTTATCCAACGCAATGGCGCGGCGCACATAGTCACTCGGCTGCTCTGTGTCGCAACTAAGCAGCACACACTTAAACAACGCTTCCAGCCTGTCGTTAAGCGGGTGGCAAAGAAGTGGCACATCCTTGAGCCAAAGCTCGCTGGCAAAACGTCCCATAGGTTTACGACCAACATCCATGGCGGTATCGCACAAATGATGGTCAAAGGCGTGCCAGAACTCGTGCGCGACTGCGCCGGCACCAGCGTGTTTAGCCAGCGCGAGGGTACGCTCCGACGGTGAGTAATGGGCCATTACCCCCTGCTGGCCACCATGGCCAAATGCAAGATTGAGTCGCTCCCTAAGCCCCAAGGCCTTTGGCGGCAATCCGAGCGCCAGCGCCAGATCCGCCAGTGCATCAAACACCAGATTGGCGGCAATCAGTGACTCTTCCGACGAAACCCAACTGCCTACCCTGACATGACCAAGCCCGAAAAACTGTTTTACATCCAGGAAGGTGACTTGCTCCCCCTCCCGGTGGTCAGGGCCCTGACGCACTTTGGCTTGGGCATCCCCCATTCGCTTCAGCTGCATTGATTGTCCTGGATAAAGGCTCTATTGCTATTCGCCTTTCATGCGATTTATCTCGCGGCGAACATCAAACCCCTCATCGGTAACCAACTTTTCCAGCACTTCGATCCGGCTTTTCAGCTGATTGATTTCACCGTGAAGTACCGTGAGTTCGGCTTTATGCTCATTGCCAAGGCGCTGCTGCCGCTCTCGCAAACGCATAAATTGCAGAATAAAACCACAGGTGATGGCAAATATCGGGATAAATAAGGCCAGCATGGGAATGGACATAGGGCTCTCCTTGAAGCATTTGCCCTATTATGGCGATGGCGACAACAGGATACCAGCAACAAAAGGCATGACGAAAAGCCCCTAAATGCAAAAAGGACGCCCATGGCGCCCTTTCTCGATCTGAGATGATGTATTTAAAGCGATAAATTAAAATCGCTAAATTAAGCCGCCACGGTTTGACGATTCATTCTTGGTTCATGTAAGCGATTGTGCATCACTTTTATGGTGTCAAACTGGCCGAGGCGCTTACCGTCACCCAAGTCACACTCTTTACCCAGCAGCATCACCAAAGCAGCCTGCAAGCCATTTTCAACCACCATCACCAAATGGCGTTCACCCTGACATTTGAGTTCAAATATCTTACCCATATCCGCGTAAACACAAATATCACTGGCATCAAAAAACCAGGATTTGGGCATTTGAGGTTTGAGCATAAAATGTGCTGCAGTCGCATTGAGTGTAATTTGAACAGCGGCAGCATCGGTTATTTTCAGGCGCTTTTGTACTCGGTCGAGCAGGTCAATATAGAACTTGGCGTGTTCAACGCTAAATTCCATATCTTCCAATGCGTCCGGAATAAGGAGCTTGGCTTTGTAAGGAGTCAGAAATTCCATTTCCGAACCTAACGAAACGCTTAAGACACCGTAAGCATCGTTATATCTCCATTGCCAATCCGTATGTGGCATTAATAACATAACGTATACCTGTAAATAAGTTTATCAATCGCATCATAGATGATTATTTACGCAATATCAAAAAGTTTTTTTAATGATATGACTTACTTAACAACACGTTAGTTAGATCACTTTGATCGACTGACGATCGTTTTAGATCTATAAAAAGAAAAAAGGATCGCTTTCGCGATCCTTCTGATGTTATTTTGCGCTATAGGACGCGACAATATCTTTTATTAATTTTGGCCCTTGATAAATAAAGCCAGAATATATTTGAACAAGTGTGGCTCCTGCGTCAAATTTAGCCAGAGCATCCTGAGATGAATTGATCCCACCAACACCGATAATTGGGATCGCACCTTTTAATTCAGTGGCCAACTTTTTGATCACCTTGGTCGATAATTCCGTTAAAGGTTTACCTGAAAGACCGCCGGTTTCATTGGCGTTAGCGAGACCTGACACACCATCACGACTTAATGTGGTGTTGGTCGCAATGGCCGCATCAAATTTATTTTTGATTAAGGATGCCGCAATACTGGCGATTTCTTCATCGCTCAGATCCGGTGCAATTTTAAGTGCTATTGGCACATATTTGCCATGCTTATCTGCCAGTTCAGTCTGCTTGGCTTTCAGCGATGACAAGAGATCATCCAATAGATCGCCATATTGCAAGGTACGCAGACCCGGTGTGTTGGGTGATGAAATATTCACGGCAATATAGGCTGCATGGGGATACACCTTATCCATGCAAATCAGGTAATCGTTTTTACCCTCTTCCACCGGCGTATCTTTGTTTTTGCCAATATTCACCCCAACCAGAATATCGGTTTTCTTGGCTTTAAGGTTGGCAACCAGATTGTCCACGCCCTTATTGTTAAAGCCCATGCGGTTGATGATGCCCTTGGCGGGCTTTAAGCGGAACAAACGCGGCAAGTCGTTGCCTGGCTGAGGACGGGGTGTCACAGTCCCTACTTCCACATGACCGAAACCCATGGCGTGGAACGCGTCAATCGCCTCACCGTCTTTGTCCAGACCGGCAGCAAGCCCCACTGGGTTAGGAAAGGTGATCCCCATACAAGTCACCGGTTTATGCGCAATACACTGCCTGTAAAACGCCGTCATCGGTGTGTTAGCGGTACGCTTGAGGCTGCCAATGGCCAGATTGTGGGCTCGCTCAGGATCCATTTGGAACATGATAGACTGCGCGATTTTGTAAAACATTGGATCTCCTTGGATTTTAATGTTTGTTTATTCTAAGGCCAGGCTGCCTGCAGGGTGAGGCGCACAGTGTACAGCAGCACCGTGTTTTTGGCCAAAAAAAGCCCCGGCGTTTGCCAGGGCTTGATGAGGCGTTCAGCGTTTAACTGTGACCTTCGCAATGCAGGATCAACAGATTCAGCTCACGCAGTGCTACCGAGAACTTGGCAAATTCATGACTTTGCGTTGTCTTGAAGTCCGCCAGCATGTGGAACCAGCGCTCCAGCAGTACGCGGTTTGCTTCAATCCAGCCTTCGATAATGGCATCTGCGCTGCAGGTGTCGGTGCAGGTACGCAGAACAACTGAACTCAGGGCGCGTTGCTGCCAATCCAGTTCTTCTCGGAAGGCTGCGCGGGCCAAGGCCTGCCAATGGTTTGCCACAGGCTGAGCACTGATCTGCTCGAGGAACCAGTGCAGCTCCACCTTGGCACCCAACTTGAAGTAAGTCTCAGCCACCAGGGAAACCGGCTTATTCTCATTCTGGGCTATCTGGGCGATATCCAGTGCCGAGAACAGGGTGCTCATATTGGCAATCACATTGGCCACATCGCTGGATACCTGCTCTTTTTCAAGGGCATGGATTTCAGCTGTAATGGCTTCAATCTCTTCGGCGACCATGTACTTGTTCACGTTGGCCTTGAGCTCTTCGAATACCGGCTTGTAGAAGGCAACAGTTTGTTCTATGCCTACAGCGCGGTTGCGATGACGCAGGAACCAGCGACAGGCGCGACGTACGTTTCGACGCAGCTGATGCAGCATTTCCATTTGCACTACCGCAGGCACTACCACGTTTTGTGCGGTAATTGCCTTGGTAAGCTCTGCCAAACCAAAGACTTCGCGAGCCATAGTGTAGCAAATGGCAACCTCGGCCACTGTGGCACCAGTCTCATCCTGCATACGCTGAACGAAGTTCAGACCCATGTCATTCACCAGCTCGTTGGCCAGCGAAGTCGCAATGATTTCACCACGCAGAGGGTGGGTATTCATCTTGTCTGCGTACAGTTCCTGCAGTTTCTGCGGGAAGTAGCTCACCAGCAGCTTGGACAGGAAGCTGTCTTCGGTGATTTCCGGTTTGAGCAGCTGCTCTTTGAGGACCATCTTGGCGTAAGCAACCAGCACAGACAGCTCAGGGCGAGTCAGTGGCTTGCCGGCGGCCAAACGCTCTGCCAGCTCATCGTCTGTTGGCAAAAACTCCAGCGCGCGGTCGAGCTTGCCTTCTTTCTCAAGATAATGGATGAAGCGAATTTGCTCTTTGAGCTGCTCGGCACCACGAACCTGAGTCACTGAGATGGTACGGGTCTGATCTTTACAGTCCTGAAGAACGATTTCGCTCACTTCGTCAGTCATCTCCTCCAGCAAACGGTTACGCTGCTTGAGGGTCATCTCGCCTTCCGCCACCATGGCGTTCAGCAAAATCTTGATGTTGACTTCGTTGTCAGAACAGTCCACGCCGCCCACGTTATCCACGAAGTCGGTGTTCATGCGGCCGCCGTTCATGGCGTATTCGATACGGCCCAACTGGGTACACCCCAGGTTACCGCCTTCACCAATGATTTTGGCGCGTACGTCACGACCGTTTACACGCAGACCGTCGTTGGCGCGATCGCCCACTTCGGCATTGGTTTCGCGGGAAGACTTAACATAAGTACCGATACCGCCGTTCCAAATCAGGTCCACTTCCATCTTGAGCAGCTCTTTCATCAGCTCAGTTGGATTCATGGACGCCTTGTCCGTGCCCAACATCTGCTTCATTTCAGGGCTCAGGGTGATGGACTTGGCGCTGCGGAGGAAGATACCGCCGCCCTTGGAAATCAGGTCACGGTTATAATCATCCCAGCTGGAGCGTGGCAGGTTGAACAGGCGCTCACGCTCTTTGAAGGTTGCAGCGGCATCCGGATTCGGGTCGATAAAGATGTGCATGTGGTTGAAGGCGGCCACGAGGCAAGTGTGCTCAGACAAGAGCATACCGTTACCAAATACGTCACCGGCCATGTCGCCAATACCCAGACAGGTAAAGTCGGTGGTCTGGCAGTCGATACCGATTTCACGGAAGTGACGCTTTACGGATTCCCAGCCGCCCTTGGCGGTGATACCCATTTTCTTGTGGTCATAACCGTTTGAACCGCCTGACGCGAAGGCGTCGCCCAACCAGTGGTTGTACTCGATGGAGATTGCGTTGGCGATGTCAGAGAAGGTGGCGGTACCCTTGTCGGCGGCCACTACCAGGTAGGCATCGTCTTCATCGTGACGGACGACATCCACTGGCGGCACGATTTCACCGTTGATGATGTTGTCGGTCACATCCAGCAAACCACGGATAAAGATGCGGTAGCATTCCTGACCTTCGGTGAAGATGGCTTCACGGCCGCCGTCAACCGGAGACTGTTTGCAGACGAAACCGCCCTTGGCACCCACTGGCACGATTACCGTGTTCTTCACGTTCTGGGCTTTTACCAGACCCAGCACTTCAGTGCGGAAGTCTTCACGGCGATCGGACCAGCGCAGACCACCGCGGGCAACCTTGCCACCACGCAGGTGAACACCTTCAACCCGTGGGCTGTAAACGAAGATTTCAAAGGCCGGCAGTGGCTTTGGCATCTCGGGGATCATCTTGGGGATGAACTTGAAGGACACATAGTCCTTAACCTCGCCATCGGCCTTGGTCTGATAGAAGTTGGTACGCACGGTGGCGTTAATCAGATCCAGGTAACGGCGGATAATACGGTCATCATCCAGGCTTGCCACGTCTTCCAAACGCAGGTTCAACTGTTCCTTGAACTTGGTCAGGGTGCGGGTCTTGAGCTTGGGATTGAACTTGCGGATGAACATTTTCACCAGCAAATCGGCAATCTCTGGATAACGGGCAAAGGTTTGTTCGATATAGGCCTGGCTGAAGGTGGCATCAATCTGGCGCATGTACTTGGCATAGGCGCGCAGGATGGACACTTCACGGCCGGCCAGACCGGTAGAAAGCACCAGACGGTTAAAGCCGTCATCTTCCAGTTTCTTGTTCCACACCTGAGACAGGGCGGTCTGGAATCTGTCCTGGCTGTCGGCGAGGTTTTCGGTGTTGCCACCGGTAACCATCATTAGGAAGTCGAGGATCCAGAAGGTGGCACCGTCTGGGGTCTTCACTTCGTATGGACGTTCGTTGATGACGCGCAGGCCGAAGTTTTCCAGCATTGGCAGCACATCAGACAGATGGATAGGCTCATCCTTGTGGAACAGCTTGAGGCGTACCTTGTTGCTGTTGAGTGCGGCTTCCTGTGGCTGGTAGAACAGCATGCCGAGCTTGTGCTCTTCATCCAGGGCTTCGAGCTGCTGGATATCCACCACGGCAGCATTGGGCAGCACATCTTCTTTGTAAGAGCGAGAGAAAGCAGTGAGGTAACGCTTGGACAAACGGTTGCCCTGCTCTTCACCCATGGCATGGTTCAGCGAAGTATACAGCTTGTCTTCCCAGCTACGGGCGGCTTCAATCAGGTTGTTTTCAATGGCGGCCACATCTACATCCATATTGTTGTTATCGACTTTTACTATGTAGTGGGTTCTGGCGAGCGAGGACTCAGAAAAATAGGTGGTGAATTCCACTTCTTCTTTGCTCTGGAAATGCTGCGCCAGAATGCGCTGCGTGTCCTGACGCAGCTTGGTGTTGTATCTGTCTTTGGACACATACACCAGGCAAGACAGGAAGCGGCCGAAACCATCTTTACGGACAAAGAGTTTCAGCTTGTCGCGGTCCTGCATCTCGAGGACACCATGGGCCACCTGAGACAGCTCCTGCTCGTTGGCCTGAATAATCTCGTCACGGGGCAGGTTTTCGAGGATGTTCACCAGCGCCTTGTAATCGTGTGAACGAGGCACCAGACCGGAGTTGTCCAGCACGCGCTGTACCTTTTGGGCAAGCAGCGGGATTTCACGGGGACTGCGGTTATAGAGATTTGAGGCGTACAGACCGATAAATCTGTCTTCGCCAATCACATTACCTTTCTTGTCGAAACGCTTGATGCCGATGTAGTCAACATAGGCCGGACGGTGCACACGGCTCTTGGTGCTGCTCTTGGTCAGGATAAGCAGGGACTCATCCAGCGCCTCTTTACGGGCCGTATTCGACAGCGTCGACAGCATAAGTGCATCGGGCTTGTGCTTACCGGGCTTGTTCATCAGGCCAAGGCCCGACTCAAGGTTAGGCACCAGCTCCATGTCACCTTCCACACGTCTGAGGTCGTACTGACGATAGCCCAGCAGGGTGAAGTGGTGATTGTTCAAATAAGTCAAAAAGGCAACCGCTTCATCCAGTTCTTCCTTGGTACCGGGGAAAGGTTGCTTTGGCAGTTCAGCGATGGTGGCGGTCAGCTTGTCTGACATGGCCTGCCAATCTTTTACCGCGGCATGCACATCAGTCAGCACCGACTGGACTTCACCCAGCAGGTTTTTCAGATCGGCCTCAGAGCTCTGACGGTCAATCTCAATCAGGAATACGGCAACTTTGTCGGCTGTCTCGGGGCTGTCTTTCACAAAACCGACACTGTCGATGCCCTTGTCGCTGCGGCCCATGGCCAGCGGCGTGTGCAGCATCATATGGGTAGTTACACCCAGGCGGTTCAATGCCATACCGAGGGAGTCGGTCAAGAATGGCATATCGGGCTGGATCACTTCGATGATGGTGTGAGAAGACTGCCAACCGTGTTTTGACTGGGTTGGGTTGAATACCCGAACGTGAGTATCACCGACTGGAGTCTTGCCAAGGGCGTTCCAGAGGCTTAATACGGCACCGTAGAGGTCACTGTCGGTGCGGGCCTGCAGATCGTCCTTCGACATATGGGCGTAGAGACAGGTGGCGAACTGTTCGACTTGCTTTGCTTGTGAATTGGGGACTTTGGAATGGATCAAACTGACTACGTTTTCGAGCAGTACTGAAGGCATTGCATCTTTCAAGGCCATGTTGCTGTTTCCTTAAGCGTCTATGGCAGCGCTTTATTCATTTTATGGATGCTTCCGACGTATGACCCCGGGCGGAATTTTGTGACCAAGGTCATGGCGCGCAGTTTATTACTAAAGCGGGCGATTTTCGAGGAAAATTTTAGTGGTAGATCCTGTGGAAATCCAGTAACGACGGGACTTTAACGGAATGTTAAGAACAAGGATTCAGATAACAAGAGTAAGTATGCAGTTCAGTGTTTAAAACAATCGGGGAGCCAGGCTCCCCGAATTCAATGCTCATCGACGATTGGGCCAGAACACAGCCGTCAGCGCCGGTAAAATAATTATGGCGCCGAGCATATTTACCAGGAACATAAAGGTCAGCAAAATTCCCATGTCCATCTGGAACTTAAGTGCGGAGAAAAACCAGGTGCTCACCCCAATGGCCAGAGTAAGACCGGTAAAGATAACCGCACTGCCCCGCTCCTGTAATGCTTCAAGGTAAGCCTGCTGAACTGCCATACCATCACGCAGTTTTACCGCCATGGTGGACAGAATATAAATGCCATAATCCACGCCTATCCCCACACCGAGCGCAATCACAGGCAGGGTGCTGACCGCAAGACCGATTTCCAGCTTGGTCATCAGCGCCTGGGCGAGTGTGGAAACCACGTACAGTGGCAAAATCACAGCGATTGTCGCCCTTAAGGAGCGGAAACTCGCCAGACACAGCACAAACACGGCGCCATACACATAAAGCATCATGGGCGTTTGCGCCTCGGCAACCGCCTCGTTGGTGGCGGCCATCACCCCAACCGGACCAGAGGCCAGCTTGAACTGGATTTTATCGGTATTCAGCTCGGCCGAGACCGCCTTTACCTTGGCAACTACAGCTTCGATGGTTTCGGCCTTGTGATCCTTGAGGAACAGATACACGGGCATAACTGAGCAGTCGCCGTTGAGCAAACCTGAGGTAGTTGGGATCTGTCCCACCGCCTGCACCAGGCTCGAGGTGTTGCGGGGCAATACCTCCCACTTGGGGTTACCCTCGTTAAAACCGGCATTCACCTTACGGGCGATGGAGGCAAGACTCGCGGTGGACTCCACACCCGGCGTGTTGCCAACCTGCCACTCGAACTCACCAATACGCTCAAGTGCATCATGGTAAGTACAGGCTTCCGGGTACGCCTCTGTGATGATGGTCATCACGTCGGTGGTGATGCTGAAATGATCGGTAATAAAAAAGGTATCCTGGTTGTAGCGGCTATCGGCGTGAAGCGCCGGCGCCCCGCCCTGCAGGTCGCCGATTTTCATCTCATTGGCGCCCTTAAGCCCCAGTGCATAAATACCAGCGGTGACGAGCAGGACCACGGCGGCAACCCGAATGTCGGCAAAACGTGAGAATGGCTGCCAGAACGCCTTGCTGCGCGCAGCACGGCCGTTGTCTTCTTTGGTGTTGATTTCAAAGAAAGAAATTACTATCGGCAACAAAATCAGGTTGGTGAAAATAATCACTGCCACACCCAATGACGCCGAGATAGCCAGCTCACGGATGATGCCGATATCGATGGCAAGCAGGGTGATAAAACCGACAGTGTCAGACAGCAACGCCACACCGCCGGGCACCAGCAGACTGCGGAATGCCGACGCGGCCGCCGCCTTGGTTTGCTGCCCATCCAGCACCCGCTGACGCACAGCGTTAATGATTTGAACCCCGTGACTGACCCCGATGGCAAATACCAAAAACGGTACCAATATCGACATGGGATCCAGTCCAAAGCCGACCACGGTCAGTAACCCCAACTGCCACACCACGGCAATCAGACTGCAGCTTAAGGGCAACAAAGTCAGCACCAGCGAGCGGCTGAAGAGGAACACCATCACTGCAGTAATAGCGATGGCTATCAAAAAGAACAGCAGCACCCCCTTGGCACCATCGGCCACATCACCGGCCATTTTGGCAAAACCGATAATATGCACCTTGATGGTGTCGGTTTCATATTTGCCGCGCAGTTCGTTTTCCAGCTTGGCGGCAAGGGCAATGGTGTCAAGCGGCTCGCCGGTTTGCGGGTCAAAGTCCATCAGCTGGGCCGACACCATGGCGGCGCTATAGTCCTCGGCGATAAGGCGGCCAACAATGCCCGCCTTTTCAATGTTGTCTCGCACCACCGCCAGGCCCATGTCGTCGTTGACATAATCGGCGGGGATCACGGGGCCTCCTGCAAAGCCGTCTTCCACCACTTCAGTAAAACGGGTTGACGGAGAAAACAGGGATTTCACCTGGGAGCGTTCGATACCGGGAATAAAAAACAGTTGATCATGCACATTCTTAAGTGCATCAAAAAATACCGGATTAAAGATATTACCGCTGGTATCCTCCACGGCCACCATAATGGAGTTGGCGCCGCCAAAGTCCTTCTGATGCTTGAGGTAGGTTTGCATGTAGCTGTGGTTGAGGGGAATGTTTTTGACAAATGCCGCATCCATCTTGAGCTGGCTTGCCTGATAGCCCAAAAAGGCTGTCAGCACCACGAAGACACTGATTACCCAACCACGATGGCGAAAGAGAAAACTTTCAAACCCATTGACCAGTTTTTCCAACATCACTTAGGTCCTGTTGTTATCGTTATAGACGCATTGATTAGTGTTTTTGGGCATCCTCGAGCGCAAAGACGCCCTTGGCTCCCACAAGCCATACTTTACCGCGGCTGTCTTTGGCCGCAGCAACCAGGTTTTCGCCCTGACGGCGCGCCAGTAACGCAACCTCACCTCCGCCTGTTTTGCTGAGTATGACACCGGCATTACCCACAAAGTAAATCGTGCCCTTCTCATCTGCAAGGGCGCCGTTGATACTGGATTCAACGGGCAAATCAAGCTGCTGCCAGTCATCCAGCGCCAGACCGGCTTCAAACACGTGGCCTCTGAGGCCCATCACATACACGCTGTTGCCCTGTTGAATGGCAGAAAACATCGAGCCTTCATAGTCGAATGGTAAACGGGTAAAGCTGTCACCGTTATTATCTGATACGGCAACTAACCCGAGTTCGCCCACCATTAACAGCCGGCCGTCTTCAAGGCGCAGCAAACGGTTGAAATGGGGCAACAAAGAAGCGCGCTCAATGGCGTAGGCCTCGGGATCTGAGTCTTTGAGTTCATTCAGATAAGCCAGGTCTTCCTCAAACAGGAGCTCCTGATGAAAAACTTCCTGCCACTGTTTCCCACCATCATAGGTGGTAAAGAAAAGACCATAGGCGCCTACCGCGAACCCTCGCTTGTCATCCACGAACAACAGATCCATGAAGGGGCGTTCACGTTCCGGGGCTGAAAACTGTTTTTCCCAGGTTTTCCCGCCATCCCGGGTATGAATAATGGTCGCGTCATGTCCAACAGCCCAGCCCAGTTGGTCATTGAGGAAAAATACCTTGGTGAGCTGTGCATCCGTTGGGGTTTCAACCTGCTGCCAACTGCCGTTACCGAGCAGTACGTGCCCACGCTCGCCCACAGCAACCAAGTGCTCACCGGTACTGACGACATCCAGTAACAGACTGTTGACCGCATTGGGTTGTAGCTGGTGCCTTGGACTATCTGCCGCCTGGACAGAGATCAGGGCAAGGGAAAGAAACGAGAGTGGCAACAAGGCTCGCAGCAACATAAAAACATCCTAATGCTGAAAATTCGGGGCGCATAACGCGCCCCGGTTTATTGGCTGATGAGAATTAACGCACGCCTTCACGACGCAGCGCGTCCGGGGTGAAGTCGGAAGCAGACAGCTTGGCATCGAAATCGTACATGCTGCCTTCGTTATCCAGACCAATGGCCAGGTAACGGCGTGATTGCAGGTCGTGGAACACTTCCAACGTACTCCAGTGCGCAGGCACTTCGTAATAGTTCAGACCATGGGCGAAGGCCACACGGTAGAGTTCATCACGATTGTCGTACATGTCGGTGGCTGACACCTGCCAGGAGTCCTCATCCAGGAAGAACACGCGGGTCTTGTAAATGTGGCGCATGCCGTCTTTCAGGGTTGCCTTCACTTCCCACACGCGGTGTTTCTCCCAACGTACCAAATCAGGATTGATGTGGCCGGGCGTCAGGATCTGATCGTACTTGACCTTGTCAGAGTGCAACTTGTAGTCGTTGTAAGGAATAAGGATTTCCTTTTTACCGACAAGCTCCCAGTTGTAGCGGCTTGGTGAGCCGTTGAACATATCATAGTCGTCAGTGGTACGCAGACCGTCTGATACGGTACCCGGAGTATCAAAGGCCACGTTAGGTGCCTTGCGCACGCGGCGCTGCCCGGTGTTGTAAGTCCAGGCCTGACGAGGCAGGGCTTCCTGATCCAGGGTCTCTTTCACCAAAAGCGCAGTACCGGCCAAACGCGCAGGCTGGGTAACAACCTGCTTGAAAAGCGCAAGCGTGTTGGCTTCTTTGAGCTTTTCGGGTGTCATGTCGGGCTGAGAATACTCAAAGCGCAGCTGTTCAGACAGTTCAACCAGGGTGTAGCCGCCGCCTTTGGCTGGGGCAGCCTGGTTACGCTGGGTTTCGATGTCGACACCACGGAAACGCAGTATGTGGTTCCAGATAGCCTCAAGACCATTTTGAGGAATGGGGAATGGAATACCCACGGCGGCACCCAGAACACCGTTGCCGCCCTGAACCAGTTCGGCGCGGGTAGCGTTGGCTTTGGTAGCGTCATACACCCACTGCGGTGCAGAAGCGCTGCGCTGGGTTTTGTAGACGTTCATCTTGAAAGTATCTGGGTACAGCTCAAACAGCTTGATTTGACCGGGGGTTAACAGGCTCTTGTACTGCTCAAGATTGGCCTTGGTCACGGTGTATTCAATCTTGTCGGCCGAATAGGGATCAGGATGGTGATCGCCTTTTTGGTAACCCGCTGGCGCAGCTGTGATACCACCATTCCAGGCTGGGATGGAGCCATCGGCGTTAGCCGCCATTTCGCCGCCCATGGGGGTCAGGCTGGTGCCCAATTTGGCCGCTTCGGCCTCGGAGACTTTCGCCACTGCAGCGCCGCCACCCAAGGCAAACATTACCGCTGCAGACAATATCGCAAGTTTCTTCATTGTTATTGTCCTTTAGATAGAATACTTGATATTGAACGACACATAATCGCGATCGCTCATGGCGTTGGTGGTACCTACACCACCGAAGAAGCTGTTGTAAGACAGATCGGCGCCCCAACGGCTCTGGTAATCAAAGTTGATGCCGAAGGCCACTGATTTACGTCCCTCGGTAAACAGGAACAGTGGGTCTGGCGTGATACCATCAACATCGTGTGACCAAATCACCCGTGGTGACACGTTGATGCCCGCAAAGAGGTTGTTGTAGTCGGCCTTGGCAACGATACGGTAACCCCAGGCGAAATCAGTTGGGAACGGATTGGTCTCGGGGCCATTATGAACAATCTGCAATACCCCTTCGTAACCATCCCGGCCGCCGCTGCGGGCAGTGCCGGGGCCGTTGAGGCGCAGTTCATCATGGGATGGCATATCGTGGATCCAAATGCCGCCCACTTCCGCCAACATTGTCAGGTTATCGGTACCCAGCGTCGGCCCAAACAGGTGAGTCAGCGTGAATTGCGCCTGAGTGGTATCAACGCGGATAAAGCCTTCGGCATAATCGCCTGGCTTAACTTCTTTACCGAAGTACTCAGGATACTGGGACAGGCCATCAAAGAACTCATAACTGCCACCAACCACGTTTGAGTTTGCCAGTTGCTGCGGCATAGCGGCAAACAGGAGTTCTACGTCGTCTATTTGCAGTGGCTCGTCCTGACGGTGAGCTATTTCACCGGCTACCGACGTATCACCAATCAGGGTGTTAAAGCTGAAACCGTAAAGCTGAATGTCTTCGGGATATACGATTTGAGCCTTGGAGAAGCTCTCGAGTCCCAGAATAAGGTCGCGATCGATATTGCCGGCATTCATGCCCACTGTGGTCATGTCAGTCAGCAGTGGAACCAGATCGAAGTTGGCCGCGGTACCGCTGATGAGTGGGCGACGGCTATGGTAGTTCATGTAGTAAAGACCAAACTCGGTCTCACCCAGCTCAGGGGCATAGTAGCCAAGCTTAATACCATACTGACCATCATCGCTCGCCTGTGCTTCGTCTTCGATCAGCGTTACCTTGGTTGGATATGCCAGGGCAGCGCGGATGAGGCTTTGAGTGCCTTCAGGAGACGAAAACGCACCTGATACAATCATTTGCGCGAGTTTTTCGTATTCGGCCTGAATAAAGTCGAGGTTAATGTCAGGGTTGGCGTTAAAGCCGAGCTGAGCATTTTGCTGATAGCCACCGTAACCGGCAAAGTCGTTGGTCGCAAAAATCGAGCCCGGTGTAGGAACCCAAATAGGCTGCCAGTCATACTGGTAAAAGGCTTCGAGGCTGAGGTTTTCGGTTACCCCCAATGAGGCCCACACCATCCCCTGAGGGCGGAAGGCTTCTTTGAGCTCAGCTCCCGGGGCATTGAGAATGTTCAGGTCGACGGGGTTAATTACACCTATGCCGTGGGCAATCAGGGTGCTCTCCCCCCAGGAGACGACCTGGTCACCCACGCGAACAGTCAGCGGATTCTGGCCATCATTAAAGTCAAAGTTGGCATAAACAAAGGCGTCCAGCAGACGGATGTCTTTACACTGTAATTCTTTGGCCTGCTTGTCGGCACAAGGGTCAAACTCTTTGCCGGTGATAGGGTCTGAATAGCCAAAGCTGCCATCATTGAGTTTGCGATCGTAGAAGTACATACCACGGGCAAACAGACCGAAGTTTTCATACTTCAGCGACAGTTCGTGCAGGCCTTTGAATATTTCGGACGTGGTATCGCCCTGAGAATAAAGCAAGTTACTCAAATCGTTGTTACTTGAGTAAGACCCGGGTTGAGCCCAGATCTCTGCCGAGGTGTACTTGGTGTTGCCAAATGCAGAATAGTTGGACCAATCGAATCTGGGGTGATTGACCTTACCGATTTGGCCATCCCAGTCGCGTTTTTCCACGCGCCAGCTGGCACCCAAGGTGAAGGTAGAATCGAAAGACCCTTGCACTTCGCCCCAATCAAACGATACGGCCTGAGCAGGAATACTTCCCAGACTCAGGGCTGACGCAACCCCCAAAGAAAGCGCCGTCTTGTTAAAACCCTTTTTAACACTTTTCATGTTAGCTTCTCTCCGTAACCTGCTGGATTCTTTTTTATAGGTATTGCAACCAACATGTGGTTAGCCTACAGGTAACACCATTGTTACAGCAATTACGGGTTCACGGCAAGGCGGGTATGGAGAAAATTTTCTAAAGAATTGAGCACTTAGGTGCTATTGGCAGCCAAACTGAAAGGTGTGAATTTGAATTTTTTTGAGTTGTCAGAATTGTGTCTCACAACTGGTAGGATTAGTCAGCTTTTTTCAATAGCTTAGCCGCTTGCGAATGGGCTAATTCGCCAAACTCGAATAAATCAAACGTTTTAAGTTATTACTCTAATTTTTGTAACAACTGCAACTCACCCTGTTTATCGAGTTCCATGCGGAAAAGTCCCTGTATTCCATTACGGGTAACATAGGGACGAAAATGCCTGGCATTGATCCAAAGCACCCTGCCCTCAATATCCTTGACCTCGACCATGGTCGCATCGCCTTGATAATATTTTAAAAAGTCATTAAAGCCGACGTTAAGCCGAAAAAAGAGTTCCAACGTATCACTCCGCGAATGGGGGGGCTGCGCGATTCTGGACGCATGCCCCAATAAACACCTAAGCTTCTATACGGTGTACCTGTGCACTACACCTGAAGATGTAATAGCACAGGCTCCGACCATTGAAAGGTTAACCACTACTGCGACAGGGCTCTGGATACCTTTTCGTACAGATCCCGGGACAAATCAGGCAATGCAATCAGCTCTTCAAGGCAGGCTCTCATCTTCTGCTTACGATCTTCATCGAATTTACCAAACTGAATGAGTGGCGTGATGATCCGCGCCGCCACCTGAGGATTGACGCTGTTAAGCTGCTTCAGATAACGGGTTAACAGGCGATAGCCCTCGCCGTCTTCCCGGTGAAACTGCACAGGATTGTTGGCCGCAAAACAGCCAATCAATGAACGCACCCGGTTTGGATTGTTGAGGCTGAACGCCTTATGGGACACGAGCGAATCGATACGACCCAGAACAGCATCGTCCTGACGGCTGGCCTGCAGCATAAACCACTTATCCATTACCAGTGGCGTATCCACCCAGCGTTGTTCAAACCGCTCGAGAAGCGCATCAAGGCAGTCGTGCTCACCGGCCATGGCGGCAGCAAGTGCAGCGAGGGAGTCAGTCATATTGCGGCTGTCTTTAAACTGCGCTTCCACCATCTCTTCCGGGCACAAACCGCCCCGGGCAAGCATAGCAAGACAGGCGTTCTTGAGGGCCCGCGCCGGCGCTGAGTCGACGTTGTAAAGCTCTCTGTAGCGAACCAGCAGCTCGTCTTCCAGATTGGCCGACAACTCTTCCAGCACAAAAGCCCGGGCCGAGACCAGAGCATCGAAGTTGACGCTGTCGACCTGCTCAATCAAGGCGTTGACAGACGGAATATTGAGAATTTCGGCGGCAAGCTCAGTATCAAGCTGGGCATCCAGCAGCACGGCACGGAAGGCATCGGCCACTCGGGTATCAAGCGCCATATCACCGCCGGCAATAAGGGTATTCACGTTACCCCAAATGGCTCGGCTGATAAGGCTGACCGACGCTTCCCACCGCGCTACTTCAGAGCTTGCGTGACGCATCAAACTGATTAGCTGAGCCGTGGTAAAGTCGTACTCAAGCTTCACCGGCGCCGAAAAGTTTTGCAGCAGTGATGGCACCGGCCTGGCGCTCAGTCCCTCGAACACAAACTCGTTACGGGCTTCTTTAACGTCAAGCACCTTGTTTACAAGCGACTTGCCATCTTCACCGATAAGCTCCACATCAAAGGGAATGTGCATCGGCTTGGCATCCTCACCTGCCTGTGGCGGCAAAAGCTGCTCCACGACAAGGCGGTATTCTCCACTTTTGACATCAAAGCTGTCAGAGACCTTGAGCGTTGGGGTACCGGCCTGGTTATACCACAGACGGAACTGACGCAAATCCACGCCGCTTGCATCTTCCATGGCCGCGACAAAATCATCGCAGGTGACTGCCTGACCATCGTGGCGCTGGAAATACAGCTTCATCCCAGCCTGGAAACCGGCCTCTCCAAGCAGGGTGTGCATCATCCGAATGACTTCGGCGCCCTTGTTGTACACGGTCACGGTATAGAAGTTATTCATCTCAATCACACTTTGCGGGCGGATCGGATGTGCCATTGGACCAGAGTCCTCGGCAAATTGCTGATTTTTAATAACCTTAATAGCCTGAATGCGATTAACCGCACGAGAGCCAACATCGGAGCTGAACTCCTGATCGCGAAATACCGTCAAGCCTTCTTTAAGGCTCAACTGGAACCAGTCTCGGCAGGTCACCCGGTTGCCGGTCCAATTGTGAAAGTATTCGTGCCCCACCACAGACTCAATACCGTGGAAGTCATCGTCGGTGGCGCTTTCGGTGTCGGCAAGAACATACTTGGTGTTAAATATGTTCAGGCCCTTGTTTTCCATGGCACCCATGTTGAAAAAGTCAACGGCCACAATCATGTAGATGTCGAGATCGTACTCAAGACCAAAGCGACTTTCATCCCATGCCATAGACTTTTTAAGGCTTGCCATAGCGTGGTGAGCTTTGTGCAGATTGCCCTTATCCACAAAGACCTGGAGCGCGACTTTACGGCCGCTTTGGGTAGTGAAGCTGTCTTCCAGCAGGTCGAAATCCCCTGCAACCAGAGCGAACAGATATGCCGGTTTGGGGAACGGGTCTTCCCACACAACAAAGTGGCGTTCTTCACCCACGTCACCGGCTTCGACCTTGTTACCGTTACTGAGCAAATAGGGGAATCCGGCTTTTGGGGCTTCAATACGTACCCGGTACCTGGCAAGCACATCCGGACGGTCCAGGAAATAGGTAATGCGGCGGAAGCCTTCGGCTTCACACTGGGTACAGTAAGCCCCATCTGACATATACAGCCCCTCGAGGCTGGTATTGCCCACAGGGTCTATCAGGGTTTCAATCTCAAGCTCAAAGGTTGCTGGCAGGCCTTCCAGTCTTAGCTGACCATCGACAACCTGATGTGGATGAGCCGTGCCGTTTACCTTGACCGACTTCAGTTCAAGGCCTTCTCCATCAAGCAGCAGGGCTTCATTATCTCGACAACGGGTCACCTGGCTAACAGCAATGACGCGGGTGTTATCGGGGTACAAATCCACCAACATATCCAGCTCGGTAATGGTAAAAGCCGGGGACTGGTAATCTTTTAAGTGTTTGGCCTGTAATTCAGACATGTCAGGTCCTTTTCGAAAGTGTTCTAAAAATGGGGTTTCAGGTCTTGTGGTTTGTCCTGAAAAAAAACGCGCCGGAGCGCGTTTTTTACATCAAAGTCGTACGTCAGTGCTTGCTGGTTGCAGCAAGTTTGCCCGCATCCACCAGATCCAACGTAATGTAGGCGGTTTCATCAAGGAGCGGATCCGGCGCTTCGATATCTTTTTCGATATCATCCAGGCTTGCCACCTTATCCATGCCGGCACGGATACGTCGCTCGTTGGTGCGATCGAGCTGCTTCTTGTCATCGGCTTCACGTTCAGCGATACGCTCACTTTCCACCAGCGACACGGACTTTTGATCGTGAAGGTTTTTGTATTCTGCAATATCCTGATAGATATAGCCAAATTCTACATCTGACTTAATACGTCCCTGATGCTTGGCTTCGAGTTCAGCAATCAGAGGAGAGCTGATTGCATCGACGGTACTGTATTGCGCAACAGGCACTTTATCCCATGGCAGCGCGTTATCTTCTTCCGCCTCGCCATATTCACCGGGCTCAAGCGCGCTTGGGAACGGGATATCCGGTGTGACCCCTTTGAGCTGAGTGCTGCCACCGTTGATACGGTAAAACTTCTGAATGGTGTACTGCACATGGCCTACTGGCTTCTCGTACAGATCGTAAATGCGAGCCAAGCCCTTATGCTGCTGGACTGTGCCTTTACCAAAGGTGGACTCGCCCACGATCAGTGCTCGCTGGTAGTCCTGCAACGCGGCAGCAAAAATCTCAGAGGCTGAAGCACTGTAACGGTCAACCATCACAGTCAAGGGTCCTGAGTAGGTCACCTTGCCGTCGTTGTCCCTGTGCTGGGATACACGCCCATTGGCATCGCGCACCTGAACCACCGGCCCCATATCGATGAAAAGACCGGTCAGAAGTACGGCTTCGGTCAGGGCTCCACCACCGTTGCCACGCAGGTCAATGATGACACCTTCAACTTTTGCCTCTTTCAGGGTTTGCAGCTCTTTAGCCACATCCTGAGACAGGTTCATGTAAAAACCCGGGATTTGAATAACACCGACCTTGCGGTTGGCATACTGACCGTCACTGGGCTCAATCACTTTAGAGGTGGCAGCGCGGTCTTCCAGGCGAATCTTGTCCCTGACCAGAGTCACTTCTACCGGCTTGGCATTGGAGCCGCCCTTCTTCGGCAGAATTTGCAAGGTAACCTTGCTGCCTTTGGGGCCCTTAATAAGGTCGACAACGTCATCGAGACGCCAGCCAATCACGTCAACCACGGCGCCGCCTTCCTGACCAACACCGATAATGCGATCATCCGGTGACAATTTTTCGCTGCTGGCAGCCGGGCCACCGGCCACCATGCTCTTGATAACTGTATAGTCATCATCCATCTGCAACACGGCCCCTATGCCTTCGAGGCTCAGGTTCATTTCCATCTGGAAACGTTCAGCATTGCGTGGAGAAAGGTAGCTGGTATGGGGTTCGATGCTGCGGGAAAACGCATTCATTACTGTCTGGAAGACATCTTCGCTCTGGGTTTGCCCCAGGCGTTTGATGGCGTTGTTGTAGCGTTTTTGCAGCACATCAACGATTTCTGTCCAGTTTTTGCCGGTCAGTTTGAGGTTCAGCGCATCGTACTTAACACGCTGACGCCAAAGCTCCTGTATTTCAGATTCGTCTTTAGCCCAGGGTGCGTCTTCACGATCGTACTCGTACTTATCGCCCGCCTGGGAAAAATCCATTTCTTTATCCAGCAGGCTCAGTGCGTACACAAAACCTTCATAACGGCGCTTTTGGGCCAGATCGAACATGTCGTAGGCGCCGGTCATATCACCGTTTTTAAGCATGTCATCAAATTGATGACGATACTTCTCAAAGCTCTGTACATCGGCTTGCGTCAGCACATTGCGTCGGTAATCCAACTGTTTAAGGTAACGGTCGAAAATCTGCCCAGAGAAGGCATCGTCCAGGCTGAATCTGTGGTAGTGCGAGCGGGTAAAGAGATCTGCCACCCGCTTGGAGGCCACCTTGTGCTGTGGCTCCTGTACCAGAGAGGGCAGCTCATCGATTTGAATGGCAGGCGCTATGGCCCACGCTGAGGATCCTATCAGGATCCCGGCGATGGATACCGCCAAAGATAGTTTTCGCATCAACAAGCTACTCCTTAAACTTCAATGAATTACAGCAGTATATACTCGGCGCGGACTTTCACTGTCAAGCCTGAATCCAGCTGTACATGCACATCACCCTTATTGATGTCCACAATCGAACCTGCCACTGGAGACATGCCCAATTTCACGTTAACACGCTGGGCGACTTTGAGCTCTTCGAGCTTCGCTGGCACCAGGTTAACGGCAACGGCCGGCGCCTTGGGCGCTGCGGCTTTGGGCTTATCTTTGGCTGCAGGCTTGGCGTCACGACGCGCTTGAGGCTGAGGCTTGCGCTTAGGTTTGCGAGGCGCTTTGTCGGCATCGCCTTCATCCTTGCTGCGCTCTGCACGCTTTGCTTTTGCCTTGTCCTGGCTTTCTTTCAGTGTAGCCTGTGCGTGGTCTATGTGTTCCTGCTCCAGCTCACCGCAGGGGTTGCCGTCCAAATCAACGCGTACCGCACCGGCTTTGATGCACTTCAGATAGCGCCAGCTGCTGGTGTATCGGCGCAGGGCAACACGCAATTGTGTTTTACTGACCTTAGAATCATCAGCCAACCTTTCAGCCAAATCTTGAAACAATCCAATTTTCAGTGGCTTGGTTTCACCCTCGGCCACGAAGCACAAAGGAAAGGTTTCATATAAATACGCGAGAATCGCATTGGTGTCGGTCAACTTTTCTGTTGATTCCATCTTTACTTCCACAGTTACTAGGTATGTATGCCCGGTTTATTGCAAGCGATTGCGGGACATAGGTTATTCTCTATACGTTAGCCCGGGGGCCAACACACAAATTAGCATCTTCCGAGCGCTTGCCAAAGCGTTAATAACTATTGTTAACAATTTTTACTATTCGCCGGGAAGTGACTCCCGAGGCAGACGCACAAGCAGCCTATTATAGTGACCGCTTGGGCGAATGCGACTGGGATTTGACGAAAACTGGCGACTTATTGACCGAACAAGGCCTTTTCCAGGGTTCTCACCAGGGTCTCGAGCCCTGCCTGATCTGTCTCATCGAAGCGGGAAAAACTGGGACTGTCGATATCGAGCACAGCTATTACACTGCCCTGATGCCTTACCGGCACCACAATTTCTGAGTTTGATGCCGAGTCACAGGCAATATGACCTTCGAATTGATGTACATCGGCCACACGCTGCGTCGTATCGGTGGCGGCTGCGGTGCCACACACCCCCTTGCCCCAGGGAATACGGGTACAGGCAACCTTGCCCTGGAAGGGACCAAGTACCAGAGTATCGTCACGGCGAACATAGAAACCAACCCAATTCAAGTCGTCCATATGTTCATTCAATAGCGCCGAGAAATTGGCCATGGCGGCAACCATGTCGTCTTCCCCGGCAAGCAAAGCCTCAGCCTGGCGGTTTAAGGTGTCGTAAAACGCGTGTTTCATGCAATTTCCTGCCGATATTCAGTCATTTTCTGCAGCCTTGCGGGCTGCCTTTTTTACCGGTGCCGTCGCCACGCCGGGCGACGCACCCTTGAGCAGCGATGATAAATCATCTTTATGGGTGGCAAAATAGAAGGCCAACTTTTCCGTTGTCGCTTCATCGAGACCGCATTCTGCATTGTCGATAAATGGGATCAGGCTGTCAGCGATATCCAGCATCTTGTCGTAGGCATCCGCCTCCTTTTTCGATGTAAATGTCATCTTCTCAACCCCATCTCTGACCACCACAAATTGAGTGATTACCGCCATGATAGCCCTCATACTGTTTATTTATACAGTGACGAAGTGTCACAGTTTTTTTCAGGGGATGCAAGTGTTTAACATGATCTGATACACTCGTACGCTGAAACCGCCTCCAAAGGAGGCAGAGTCAGGCATCACCCCGGCTGGGGTACCTGTCAGCCATGGATCTGCAATACGCTTCTATGCATCATGACGATATCGACAATTCGGTGATCCTGTGCCATGCCTGCGATTTGGCGGTGCGGCGCCGTGCCTTACCCAGTGGGGTCAGGGCGCTTTGCCCCCGTTGTCACACGGCGCTGTATGACACTCCCTTCTGCTCTATCAACGGCATGTTGGCGCTTTGCCTGTCTGCTGTGGCGCTGTTTCTGCCGGCCAATCTTTTCCCCGTACTCGAACTGCATTTTCTGGGGTCCGTGCGCACTGCAACGGTGTTTCAGGGCGCCATGGCAGTGATGGATTTGGGCTACTGGGTAGTGGGTATTGCCGTGCTCGTCGCCGCCGTTATAGGCCCCGGCTTGCTGCTGCTGTCAATTATGTCGCAGATCCTGCTTGTTAAAATGGGCCTCAATCCAGGATGGCAACGGGATCTGTATAAATGGCTGCTTCGCCGTCACGGTTTATTCAGCCAAATCACCATGCTGGAAATCTATGTGATCAGCTTTTTGGTTTCTGCATTTCAATTATCTGACTTTTCAGATATCTACTTTGGCGTTGGCACCTTTTCTTTCACCATGCTGTTCCTGGTGACCCTGTTTTTGCAACGGGAATACAATATAGAACACATGTGGAGTCGCCTGAATGACTGACAATGTCCAGACCACCGGAAAGGAAATGGGCCAGTGCCTCTGCCCCGTGTGTAGAAAAACCAACCCAGTGAATGTGACAAACTGCAGCCGCTGCGGCGCAGACAATCAGGCACGGGACTACGGCAGTCTTCAAAAAAGCTGGGCACTGCTCATCACTGCCGCCATTCTGCTTATTCCGGCAAACGTCTACCCCATCACCACCCTGGTAAACCAAGGCAAGGTAACCCACGACACTATCTTCAGCGGTATCAAGCATTTGGTGCATTCCGATATGTTGCCAATTGCGATTATTGTCTTTACTGCAAGCATTCTGGTGCCCTGGTTAAAGATCATCGGACTGGCTACCTACCTTACCGCCATCAGTTTTTCCCTGCCGGTGTCCAAACGCAGATTGATGGCTGGCTTCCACATTATTGAGTGGATTGGCCGCTGGTCCATGCTGGATTTATTTGTAATTTCATTAACCGTTGCCCTGGTGAATATGGGGCAATTGCTGGATGCCAAACCCGCACCGGCTGCAACCGCATTTGCCTTGGTGATTTTGCTGACACAGCTTGCCGCCAAGGTACTGGATACGCGTTTACTCTGGGATCGATTGGACTTAGAAAATGACAAACATTGAAGCACCCAAGGTAGTCAAAAAGAAACTGTTTTCGCCGGTGTGGCTGCTGCCTCTGGTCGCCCTGGCGCTGGCGGCCTGGCTGGGTATCAAGAGTATCCGCGAGTCCGGAGTAGAAATCTTTGTCCATTTTCCCAGCGCTTCCGGGATTGACGTGGGCAAAACCCTGGTCAAATATCAGGGGCTCACCGTCGGTAAGGTGACCGACATCGCCATGGATGAGGACCTCAAGGGGGTCAACGTCACTGTGATGATGGATTATCGAGCGGCACCTTACCTCAGAGAAAACACTCAGTTTTGGCTGGTATCCCCAAAGGCCTCCATTACCGGCGTCTCAGGTCTGGATGCGCTCTTCTCTGGAAACTACATCGCAGTACAGCCAGGTGACGGCGAGCAAGTCACCCGTTTTGACGCACTGCGGGAGGCTCCCCCCATGGCGCCGGGCAACGAAGGCATACTGGTGGAGCTGAGTACCGACAAGCTTGGCTCACTGGATGTGGGATCCGGTGTCTATTTTCGCCAAATTCCAGTAGGTAACGTGGTGAGCTATCGCCTCGAAGGCAATCAGAGAATCGTCATAGGCGCTTTTATTCAGGAGCAATATGCCCACCTGGTGAAAAAAGACAGCCGTTTCTGGAATGTCTCAGGCATGAGCATCGACGCGTCCCTGAAAGGTATCAAGGTTGAGAGCGAAAGTTTGGCGGCGCTGCTTGCCGGTGGGATCAGCTTCAGCAGCTCTGATGCCGGTATCAGCGCCAGCCATGGCGACAGTTTTGTGCTTCATGGCAGTGAAACCGATGCGCTGGGTGGTTATTTACTGGAGCTGACCACAGACAATGCCGATGGCCTCGGTGTAGGAAGCCTTGTCATGTATCGTGGTTTGGAAATCGGTAAGGTCACCAATACCAGACTGACTGATTCAGGCGTCAGCTTAAGCGTTTTTATCAACCACGCCCAGGGCCACTTGATTGGTAAAGACAGTCGCTTCTGGCGAGAAGGCGCGGATATCTCACTTGATGGGATAAAACATGCGGCAAGGCTGATTACCGGCGATGTGATTGCCATGCTGCCCGGCGAAGGCCCCATGGAAGGCAGCTATATCCTCGAAAGCAAAGCACCTGATTTTATGTATGCCGAAAAGGCCCATCTGCTTATTCGCAGTGATACCGGCCAGGGCGCGCAGGTTGGCGCCGAAATACGCTATCGCAATTTGCCTGTTGGAGAAGTGACACAGGTAAAACTTGCTGAGGACTTGGGCTCAGTGGAATATCTGGCAGAAATACAGCCCGAGTTTAAACGTCTTCTGACCCGAGGCAGTTATCTGGTTGCTGAAGCTCCGGTAAGCCTGGATGCTTCCCTCAAAGGTGTAAAATTTGCCGTTGGTGATACCTCAGCCCTGCTCAAAGGCTCAATAAAGCTGGTAAGCGGCAGCGGCACGGCTCTGGGCGCACAAGATGAACTGCGACTCTACGCGTCAGAGGAAGATGCCCTGGCGGCCAAAGCCACAAACCAACGTATCAAGATTAAACTGCAAAGCACTGAAGGCGCGGGTATTGAGGTATCCAGTCCGGTTTATTACAAGAAGATGCACATTGGTGAAGTCACCCATGTCAGTTGGCAGCCCGAGTTGGACGTGTTTGACATTGAGCTTGCCATCGACGGCACCTTTAAGCGTCTGATTGGCCCCAATACGTTGTATTGGAAACACAGTGCCATTTCAGTGGATGCCAGCCTTAAAGGGCTGAAAGTGGATGTTGCTACCCTGCCCGGTCTTATCAGCGGTGGCATCGCAATTGGTCTGCTCCCACAGGGCGAAGCCAAAAATCCGGGACGCCTCTATGAGTCCGAAACCCTGGCTATGGCACAGGCACAACCGGTGGAGCTGATTATGGGTGCTGAATCCCGCATCGCGGCCGGCGCTCCCATTCGCTATCAGGGGCATCAAATAGGTGAAGTCACGGAAGTGAAGCTGTCGTCAGATTTACATAAGCTTGTTGCCCGCGCGTATCTCTACGGAGAATATGCGGATAATTTCAGCCGTGAGGACAGCCGTTATCTGCTGGAGGATGTGCAGATTTCATTGCAGGGTATCAAGGCGCCGGAAGCCATTATAACCGGCCCTTTCATCTCTGTTTTGCCGGGCAAAGCACCACAGCGAACTCATCGTTTTGAGGTCGTTGGCCGCGCGCCACATTATGCCAACGTAGCCACGGACGCACTCAAGCTGACGCTCGAGAGGCCATCTCTGGGCTCGATAAAAGCAGGCAGCCAAATTTTCTACCGTGGCGTTGCCATTGGCGGCGTCGATGGCTATGCGCTCAACAGCAGTGGCAGCCAGGTGGAGCTCTTTGTCCATATCGATGCCGAATACCGACATCTGGTCAATGCCAGCAGCGTATTTTTCGATCTCTCCGGCGTGAATTTTGAATTCGGACTCTTCTCTGGCGCCAAGGTACAAACCGGCTCGCTGGAAACCATTCTCGTCGGCGGTATTGGGGTCGCAACCCGTTCCGTCACCGCTGCCGGCAACCAGCTTGGCAATGGCAGCCGCTTTGTGCTGTATCCCGAGGCCCATGAAGATTGGCTGGTTTGGTCTCCCCAATGACCTGAGACCACACGCAGTCGAAAAAGCAAAACCAAGTAAAAAGGTCGCCTGTGGCGACCTTTTTCATTAATGCTGATAACTGCTATGCCAGATAAAGATCACGCCGCGGCGTGCCAAAGAGGCGAGCAGACTCATAGGCATCACCTGATAGTCTTTGTCACTGACATTCCTTTCATATAACGGGCTTTCACCTGTACTCAGGGCGCCACCGGCGCCATGGCTGGCACCACTCTGGAGCCATGTTTGGCCACTATCTCCATGATCCCGAGATTGAGTTCATGTGCCACCTGTTGGTAGGTGGGCAAACTTGTTGTACCCACATAGGCAAACACATTGATTTCAAGCCCATGCAAGCCAAAACCACTGAAAGTTACACGCAGGGGCTTGTCGTTGACCTTATCGGTGGTTTCAAGTAAGGCTTTGATATCATCTGTTATTTGCTTGATTTGTTCTGCGCTGGTGTTGTAATCGAGGCGAATGTCGGTTTTAAAGCGGATTTTTTCGCGTTCAGAGATATTTTCTATTTCCATTTCAGCCAGTTTTGCATTGGGAATATGGATGACGGAGCGGTCGAGAGTGCGAATACGGGTGCAACGAAGACCAATCTCCTCCACGGTTCCCCGCAAGCTGCCGAGTTTACACAGATTACCCACCTTGAGTGGCGCAGAAGAGTACAGGGTCACAGTGCCAATAAAATTTTCAATGGACTGCTTGGAGGCCAGCGCCAGTGCGATGCCGCCAATGCCCATGCCGGCGAGGATGGCACCCACATTAAAGCCAAGGTGCTGCATCCAAATCAGCGACGCCAAAACCAGCGTTAAAATCCGAAAAAAGTTGGTCAAAGGTCGCAGCAGAGAAGCCGCTTGCTTACTTCCCCTTTCTGTCCACCTGGCTTTGAGCACACTTTGCATGAGTCCCATCAGCGACCAAAGCAGCCATACCAAGGTCAGCATTAAAAACACGCCAGTATCAATCAGCTCTTTGGTCATCACCGGCAAGGTTGTATGCAGAATGGCGGCCTTGTTCAGCAGCACCGCCAGAAAAAAGCGCATTGGCCCGGTGACTATTTTGGCCGCTTCCTCGCGGTGCTGCCATGGTGTTCTGAGCAGTAACCACTTAACCACCCAGGTAACCGGCAGCGCAAGCAATAACGATACCGCCAGGAATGCCACCATAAAGGCCCATTCCCACAAGGTAAATTTAAACAACCGTCCTTCGGGTACATGGGCAATAAACCATTCGACCCAAGGGCCATAGCCTAACTTTTCATATAGCGCCGGCACCTGTGCCAGTGTGGCATTGGATATTTTCCAGATACTGCCAATACCCGCATCGGGAACACGTTGCAAATAAAACACGACGTCCTTGTTGCCTGCCTGGATGCGGGCAAACGCATCGCGATAGGCGGGCAGGTTATCCAGCTCATTCCCCTGGGGGGTATCGTTCACTGTGTCCAGGTCAATCCAGAGGTTACGATCCAAAATGGCCTGCAAATCCCGGGCATATTTCTCACCCTTGGTGCTGCTCATCCCCTCGGGTAAAAACCGCAGGTCCAAATACTCTGTTGCAAGGAGATAATCCTGCTCCCAGGCCGCCTTGAAGAAACCCTGCAAAGCGCCTCTTGGGGTATCGCGGGAGAGCGGATCACGGTATTGATAATGCTCGGGAGTCTGTACCTGTTCCTGCTCAATTTCACTGGACTTATCCAATGCCTGCATCAAGGTCAGGGAGGAATTGGCCATACTCGGGCCGCAGAACAGGGAGAACACAAAAGGGATAAAAACCCTATAAATCCGTTTCATAGTACGATTCCATCACGCGGGTAACCCATGAATATTATCACCGGGACAATATTTTCACAGTGCTGAAACCAAGGTGTCTAAAGGTCAGAGTCAACAACTGTTCGGTGTGACAGCCGGATGCCGGATACGGACCTGAATTTCGCCTGACTGTCATCCCAGCGTCATCTGACTCTGCTCAAATACACTGAATCGCTCCGCGTCAGACAGTTTCGATTGGCATCATCGGAGCGACTAACTTGCAAACCTGGCATCAATACGTTATTCTCGGCGGTCCTCACATCCGTCTTTTGCATATTTTTGCTAAGGATATTTTATAGTTAGATTAATTTCGCCCTTAAATGGCGACAAAGAAACAAGGAGTGTGGCTTATGTCATACAAATTAGATGGCCATGAAATCAGCGTGGCATTTCCAGTAGATTCCATCTCTCTTAACAAGAGCTCAATCGCCTTCACCGATAAACACGGCAAGAACAGGCAAACCTTCTCGAAGCGTACCGAAGCGCTGAGATTCATGAAGTGGCTGCTGAGCAGCAATAAGTAACAGTTCGCTGGGAATTTCCCCTTTCCTCTCACTTTCCCAAGCAAACATCCCTGACGCCTGCGCAGGAAGCACGATTTCACGGGTGCTTTCCGCTCAGGCGCTATCCTTTTCAAAAAACTGCGCGAACTTGCGCCGATATCG
The DNA here is from genome assembly GCF_016834455.1 of Shewanella litorisediminis. Classification (NCBI taxonomy): domain Bacteria; kingdom Pseudomonadati; phylum Pseudomonadota; class Gammaproteobacteria; order Alteromonadales; family Shewanellaceae; genus Shewanella; species Shewanella litorisediminis. The sequence continues at coordinate 1,792,599 of NZ_CP069213.1, read as the reverse complement.
GGGCAGCATAGACACATTGCCTCTCAGCCCTCCCTGATGCAGGTAGAGCCAGTTTCCCTCTGCGTTGGCATCCAGCAGTGACCTTAGCACCAGCAGCCCGCAAGGGTCATACAAAAGCTCAAATTCCAGCCCCTGGCGACGCATCGCCAGCCAAATCTCCAGCTCATCACGCTTGAGTTTGGCGTAATGATGGGCGCCGCCAACCACCTCGGGGTAAATGTGACTGTCGGCACTTAATTCGGCAAACTGGGCGATAAGATAATTGCCATCCCCCACCACAGGACAAGTAACCACCCTGATATCGCTATGCTGCTGATGAAAATACTCACTGAGGTAAAGTGCCGTGGTGCCTGTGCCCGACGGCAGAAACACCTTTAGGTCAGCCATGCCCCTGGCGGCTGCCCAATCCGCAATTTCGCGACCAAGAGTGTGCACACCCGTGCGCGCCAGGGCACATCGGCCACCTTCCGGCACATAGAGACAAGCGTTTGCGTCCATCTGCTTCAAACGAATGGACTCAATGTATTCCCGTGGCAACATGCCCGGGTCGGGTACCCGCATTACCTTGGCACCTAGTGCCAGGGCACCGCCATAATTTCCCTCTTCATCGGCGTAGATGCTGGCGGCAATGTGGTCCACATAAAACTCCAGTTGCCATCCACGCCTGCTCGCCAAAGCCGCCAGGGAATAGAGCGAATTGGACTGCGGCGAACCATAACCAATCAGGGTTTGCACCCCATCAAAGCGGTCGGTCAGCAAGCTGGCAAATTTACGCCCCTTATTGCCACTGAAGGGTTCTGGCAATAAATCGTCCCGTTTGAGCCACAAACTGTGGCCAAAAAACGAAAAGGGCTCGACTGGGCTTGGGCTATGCATGGGTAAGCGCTTCTCAGACAGGGATAAGGTGACAAACAGGCGCCAAGTCTAACGCGACTTGACCCGACTTTCAGCTTACAGCTGGTCATTTATGTCAACCGGATGGTGAAACACACCAACCCCCCAGCAAGGAAAGGCCGTATGTCTTTGATATTAATGAAAATAAATAAATGGCCTTGATTTTGCTTAGCATCTACCAATCGAAGATAGACGCATATTTTACAGGAGAACATATGGCCCTACTCAGGCTTATATTTAACATCGCGTGGTTTGTACTTGGCGGTTTTGTCATGGGGCTTGCCTGGTGGCTCGCAGGGCTGCTCTGCTTTATCAGTATTGTCGGTATTCCATTTGGACGGGCCTGCTTTGTGATTGGGGAAATGGCGTTCTGGCCATTTGGACAGGATCATGTCTCGCGCCGGGAGTTGACCGGGCTGGAAGATCTGGGTACAGGCCCTCTGGGGATGGTAGGCAATATCATCTGGTTCTTGCTGTTTGGGATCTGGCTCGCTATCGGGCACATAGGCCACGCCCTGGCCTGTTTTATTACCATTATCGGCATTCCATTTGGCATTCAACACCTGAAACTGGCCCTGCTCAGCCTAACCCCGATTGGACGCACGGTAGTCGCTCGAGCGTGACACATCCCTTATTCCGGCAAGTGATTGGCCATTACTTCAGCCGCATCGATTCGCTGCAGGCCTTCATTAAAGATAGCCTGCCAGCGAAGCCCCTCCGGCGTATTCTTGAAGGCAATATAGAGATTTTTGTTTGCCAATAGCTGGCTGTTCATCTGAACCTTATCGGCAACGCCTTGCAGCCTGTTTTGTTTGAGCAAATAACGCATTACGTAAACATCAATCACAGCGGCGTCAATGCGGCCCGCTGCAACCTTTTTGATATTGAATTCATCAGATGTCACCTTTTCAGCAGGTTGAAGGTCGTCGGCAATGGCTTTGTCCAGCTCTTCGGTATTGACATAATCCTGCACAACACCAAGACGGTAATTGCGAAGATCTTTGACCGATACCCAGCTGATAGGACGGTTTTTGTGCTCCAAAAGCCCAAGAGGACTCATCCCCATCGGGTGGGAAAACACAAACTGCACGGTATCGAAATAGTATTCGGGGAAATAGCCGACATAGGGCGTATTGCTTTGGTGTGCCAACTTCACGGCCCGGCTCCAGGGATAGAAATCCACCTCCAGTTGATAACCCATGGCAGCAAAGGCGGCCTTTGCCACAGCCACAGAAGCCCCTTCTGATGGTAAACCTTGTCCCGAATAGGGCGGCCAGTGCAGTGACGTCAGCCGCACCACGGTGGCGTTCACCTCGTTGGGAACACCAAGCCCTGCAGTCAAGAGAATCAATAGCAACCACATTGACTTTAACAAGCGCACGGGACCCGATAACAGTTGTCTTGGCAGCATAACGAGTATCTTGGCGATATGGCCGACCTCTGACTAAATTCAGAATCAAGTATAGCAATCCCTGACAGCCAGATGGCTCTGCTCAGCCAATGGAAAGTTTGAATGCTTTGTATTCGGTGAACTGCCGCCATGCTTTGCAGTACGCCCAGTTGGCCTTACACTGGCAGCACTTGCAAAAAAGTGGAAATGCAATGAATTATTGGTTAATGAAATCGGAACCCGATGAGTTCAGCATCCGTGACCTTGCCGCCAGACCGCAACAAACGGAAGGCTGGCATGGCATCCGCAATTATCAGGCCCGCAACTTCATGCGGGATGAGATGAAGGTAGGAGACAGGGTGTTTTTTTACCATTCCAGCTGCAAGGTTCCCGCCATTGTCGGGGTAGCGGAAGTGGCAAGCCACGTCTACCCCGACAGCAGTGCCTGGGATCCTGAGTCGGATTATTTTGATCCCAAGTCCAGCCCTGATGCGCCCCGCTGGCTACAACTTGACATACGTTTTGTGAAAGAATTTGCCAAACCTGTAACCCTGACAGCCATCAAGAGCCACCCGGGGCTTGCTGATATGCTGTTGGTGCAAAAAGGTTCACGGTTAAGCATACAGCCAGTAGATGATATACACTGGAAACTCATCCACCAGATGGCTGGTGAATCCCTTTGATGTGTACCCCGAGTGAGGTTAGGAGAGTCCAATGAAAAATAAATGGCTGTTTTTGATGCTGGCGGCAGCACTGAGCACTGGTGCAATGGCCAAAAACGACAAAGAGCATAAAGAGCATAAAGAGCATAAAGAGCAAAAAGAGCAAAAAGAGCAAAAAGACCACAAAGACCACAAAGACCACAAAGACCACAAAGACCACAAAGACCACAAAGACCACAAAGACTACAAAGACTACAAAGACCACAAAGACTACAAAGACTACAAAGACTACAAAGACTACAAAGACTACAAAGACAAGTCCTATCACCAGAACCGTTCAGACGGAAAAGACTTACCACCGGGCCTGCAAAAGAAGGTGGCTAATGGTAAGCCCCTGCCTCCCGGCTGGCAAAAAAAGTATCGCCGTGGCGATATCCTGGACCGGGATATTTACGACCGTGGAGTACGAGTTGGCCCGATTGGGACTGGTGGTGAAGTGACTCTCCGCATCGAAGACTCACTGTTTAAAATTCACGATAAGACCCGCAAAATCATGGATATTATCAACGAGTAATATCGATGACTCCTCGTAAAAAGGGAGCCATCCGGCTCCCTTTTTATTGCACGCTTCAGACACAGCGGCTTAAAGGCCACCTTAGTCTGATGTCATGATGTCAATTGCCATCCAGCATGCGGCCTATGCCGCCCAGCACCGAGCCTTCACCCCGGCTGGAACCACCCGCCGAAGGCGCATGGGCAATGATACGGTCGGCCATGCGCGAGAACGGCAGGCTTTGCAGCCATACGGTGCCATGACCTTGCAGCGTGGCCAAAAACAGACCTTCACCACCAAATACCATGGATTTAAGGGAACCTGCTCGCTGGATGTCGTAATCGATGCCGGAGGTAAACCCCACCAAACAGCCGGTATCCACCCGCAACGTCTCACCCTTAAGCTCTTTTTTGATAAGGGTGCCACCGGCGTGCACAAAGGCCATGCCATCACCTTTGAGCTTTTGCATGATAAAGCCTTCACCGCCAAAAAAGCCGGTTCCGAGGCGTTTGTTGAATGTCATGGTGATTTGGGTGCCAAGGGCTGCCGCCAGAAAGCTGTCTTTTTGCAATATCAACTCGCCGCCAAGCTCCGCCATGTCCAGCGCGAGAAGCGTGCCGGGATAAGGGGCCGAAAACGCCACCCGTCGCTTGCCATGGCCCTGGTTGGTAAAGTGCGTCATAAACAGGCTCTCGCCCGTGAGCATACGCTTGCCCGCCCCCATCAAGGCGCCGAAAAAGCCGGACTCAGGCTCAGAGCCATCGCCCATGCGGGCCTCAAACTGGATGCCCTCTTCCATGTAGGTCATGGCGCCGGCCTCAGCAATCACGGTTTCACCGGGATCCAGCTCCACTTCCACCAGCTGCATGCTTTCGCCGCGAATTTCATAGTCCACTTCGTGACAACGTCTCATCATCCTTTTCCCCATCTGACGTTTTACGGATGTGGCTCAACATACGACATAATATGTCACCTGTCAGAGTCAAAATGTAAACAACTGTGTCAAACGCTTGAACCAAGCCTTAACCCAGTCCCTCCGGTATCCCCATGGGCTCTTTGGAAAATTCTTCCAAAATGAGCTCGGTAAAGAGCCTGCCGGCGCGGCCCAACGGTCGCTCCAGCGTAGACACCAGCTGCGGCACGAAGGTGTAACGGCTGCCGCCCACAAAGTCGATTTCAGTGAGAAGACCACTTTTGAGCTCGTCGCGCACCAAAAAGTCGGGCATCCAACCAAAGCCCAGGCCTTTTAACAAAGCATTCTTTTTCATAATAAAGCCGGAGAGATAAAACACCTTGTCGCCACCAAACTGGAGTTCGTCGCGGTAGGTTTTCACCGGCGATGAGTCTTCGATAGTCAGCTCTACGTGCTGCTGTAGCTCGGTGAGGGTGAGTGCTTTACGCCCCGCCAGCGGATGATGGGGCGCTGCGAGCAGCACACTGGTGATGGCGGGTAATGGCTTGGCGTAATAATAGGGGCCGGTACGATAGTCCTTTACCAGCATCAAATCGGCATTGTCCCGCTCGAATCTGTGCTGCACCCCGCCAAGGAACTCCATATTGAGCTGAATTTTAGTGGGAATTTGGTGCTCGGCCATGCGCTTGAGCGCCGTCATAATCGGCTCCATGGGCAGTGCGCCGTCAATCACCAGCTCAAGCTTGGGCTCCCAGCCTTCGCTGAAACGGCTCGCCAAATGCTCGATATTGGCAAGGTGGGATAAGAGCCGCTGGCCTTCGGCCAAAATCACCCGCCCTTCGGCGGTCAGCTCAGCGCGGTACTGCTCACGGGATAAAAGGCTCACCCCCAGATGCTGCTCAAGCTTTTTAATCTGGTAGCTCACCGCCGATTGTGCCTTGTGCAAGCGCTCCGCCGCCTTGGCGAAACTGCCCTCTTCCACCAGCACTTCCAATACCTTAAAGGCATCCACATCGATGCGCATCGGCCCTCTCCCGGGTCAGACAATGAACAAAAGCGTAACGCCTTCGTTACCATCTAATTTTTAGATGATGATTACCGATTAATTATTCTTTTTTTTGTACAAGTTGGCAACTAAATTGATACCCAGATCACATATAGCGCCAGATCGGCGGGTGAATGGGCCTGATTGAGCCCTACAGAGGATAAAAACAAATGCCATTTTATGTGAAACAAGGTCAGATCCCCCACAAGCGCCACATCGCGTTTGCCAAGGAAAATGGAGAGCTTTACCGCGAAGAGTTGTTCTCTACCCACGGGTTTTCGAACATCTATTCCAACAAGTACCACCACAATATGCCCACCAAGGCGCTGGAAGTGGCCCCCATGTCACTGACCCACGGCGAGACCTGGGTCGATTCTCTGGTACAGAACTATAAACTGGACTCACGTCTGGCCGATAGCGAAGGCAACTTCTTCTCTGCCCGCAACAAAATTTTCTTTAACGCCGACGTTGCCCTGTACACCGCCAAGGTGACTGCAGACACCGACGAGTTTTACCGTAACGCCTATGCCGATGAAGTGGTGTTTGTCCACGAAGGGGACGGCGTATTGCTGTCTGAATATGGCGAGCTTGAAGTCAAAAAGTGGGACTATCTGGTTATCCCGCGCGGCACCACCTATCAGCTTAAATTCAATGATTACAGCAATGTGCGCCTGTTCGTGATTGAGTCTTTCACCATGGTGGAAATCCCCAAGCACTTTCGTAACGAATACGGCCAGCTGCTGGAATCTTCCCCTTACTGCGAGCGCGACATCCGCGTGCCCGAACTGAAAGACGCCGTGGTTGAGCGCGGAAACTTTCCGCTGGTATGCAAGTTTGGCGACAAATATCAACTGACTCAGCTGGAATGGCACCCCTTCGATTTGGTGGGCTGGGACGGCTTTGTATACCCCTGGGCCTTCAACATCACCGAATACGCGCCCAAGGTGGGCAAAATCCACCTGCCGCCGTCGGATCACCTGGTGTTTGTGGCCAGAAACTTCGTTATCTGTAACTTTGTGCCGCGCCCCTACGATTTCCACCCGCAGGCGATCCCGGCCCCGTACTACCATAACAACATCGACAGCGACGAAGTGCTCTACTACGTCGACGGTGATTTTATGAGCCGTACTGGCATTGAAGCCGGTTACATCACACTGCATCAGAAAGGCGTGGCCCATGGCCCGCAGCCCGGCCGCACCGAGGCGTCCATCGGCAAGAAGGACACCTACGAGTACGCCGTGATGGTAGACACCTTTGCGCCACTGCAGCTGACCGAACACGTGAAAAACTGCATGGCACCCGATTACAACCGCTCCTGGCTCGAAGACTAATCACAACAATTCCAGGCAGCAATCCATTGAAAGAGGACAAGACAATGGCAAGCGAAACCAATCCACTGGGCCTGCTCGGCATCGAATTTACCGAGTTTGCAACGCCCGATAACGATTTCATGCACAAGGTGTTTCTGGACTTTGGTTTTTCCATGCTGAAAAAGCACAAGGAAAAAGACATCTACTATTACCAGCAAAACGACATCAACTTTTTGATGAACCGTGACCGCGCCGGTTTCTCGGCTGGTTTTGCCAAGTCACACGGCCCGGCCATCACCTCCATGGGCTGGCGTGTAGAAGATGCCGAGTACGCCTACAAGCATGCCGTTGAGCGCGGTGCCAAGGCAGCACCGGAGAGCGTGAAAGACCTGCCCTACCCAGCCATTTATGGCATCGGCGACAGCCTGATTTATTTCATCGACCGTTTCGGCGATGACAACATTTACGCCACCGACTTTGTTGACCTTGACGAGCCTGTGATTGTTCAGGAAAAAGGCTTTATGGAAGTCGACCACCTGACCAACAACGTCTACAAGGGCACCATGGAGCAGTGGTCAAACTTCTACAAAGATGTGTTTGGCTTTACCGAAGTGCGTTACTTCGACATCAAGGGCTCGCAGACTGCACTGATTTCTTACGCGCTGCGCTCACCTGACGGCAGCTTCTGTATCCCCATCAACGAAGGCAAGGGCGACGATCGTAACCAGATTGATGAATACCTGCGCGAATACAATGGCCCGGGCGTACAGCACCTGGCGTTCCGTAGCCGCGATATCGTCGCCTCGCTGGATGCAATGGAAGGCTCGTCTATCCAGACGCTGGACATCATCCCTGAATACTACGACACCATCTTTGAAAAACTGCCCCAGGTGACCGAAGATCGTGAGCGTATCAAGCATCACCAGATTCTGGTGGATGGCGATGAAAACGGCTATCTGCTGCAGATTTTCACCAAAAACCTGTTTGGTCCTATCTTTATCGAAATCATTCAGCGTAAGAACAACCTGGGCTTCGGTGAAGGTAACTTCAAGGCCCTGTTCGAGTCCATCGAACGCGATCAGGTACGCCGCGGCGTGCTGTAAGTCAGCCATCGAACCTGACCAGGTTTTCATGACACAAGGCCGCCCCGTGCGGCCTTTGTTATTTATGAGTGAATTGGCATCGGGGCAGTGACTTCAGGGCCCTTAATGCGACTTGTGTCATACACAGGGCTTAATTTACACTGCATAACCCTGTTCTTAACGCCTGCATCCTGACCCTGAACCCATGCCTGATTTCACCCTGTTAGCCGTATTTATTCCCACCTTTTTATTTGTCTCCATCACACCCGGCATGTGTATGACCCTGGCCATGACCCTCGGCATGAGCATTGGCGTGCGCAGAAGCCTGTGGATGATGGCCGGCGAACTGGTCGGTGTGGGCCTGGTGGCGCTGGCAGCCGTGCTCGGGGTTGCCGCCATCATGCTGAACTACCCATCGCTGTTTGCCGCGCTCAAGTACGTGGGCGGCGCTTATCTCGTCTACCTTGGCATTAATCTGTGGCGCTCCCGGGGCAAGTTTGCCCTAACAAGTGAGCCCGGCCCCAGGCCACATCCCATGGCGCTCATCAGTCAGGGCTTTGTAACTGCCGTCGCCAACCCCAAAGGCTGGGCCTTTATGGTGTCACTGCTGCCACCTTTTATTAATGTTGAGCGGCCAATGGCGCCGCAGTTAATGGCGCTGCTGTCCATTATTCTTATCACTGAGTTTGCCTGTTTGCTGCTGTACGCCGGTGGCGGAAAAAGCCTTAAAGCGCTTTTAAGCCGGGGTGACAATTTAACCTTACTCAACCGAATTGCCGGCAGCCTGATGGCGTTTGTTGGTCTTTGGCTTGCCTTTGGCGACTGATTGGACCGCATGCGCCACGGGAAAGGCGCCAAAACCGTTGCAAAGCCAAACCACAGCAGGCACAGTGACAACTTCATAAAATGTAAAAAATACAACACAAAGAACACGTTTTTGGGGGAACCAACATGAAACCACGGCCCGGTGCCTTTACCTTAAAGGGGCTGACGCTCGCCCTTGCCATATCACTGCCCTTTGCGGCCACATTCACCGCACAAGCCAAACTGCCCACCAAGCCTGCGCTGGATGACAGTGCCATTTTCAGTGAAATGGCCACCGCCCAGCCCATTTTTGGCAAGTACGGCATGGTCTCAAGTCAGGAAGCACTGGCCACCCGCATCGGCGTGGATATCCTCAAAAAAGGCGGCAATGCCGTAGATGCCGCCGTTGCTGTGGGTTTTGCCCTGGCCGTCACCCTGCCCCGCGCCGGTAATCTCGGCGGCGGCGGTTTTATGCTGGTGCATCTGGCCAAAGACAATAAAACCATCGCCATCGATTATCGTGAGACGGCCCCCAAGGCCTCCAGACGCGACATGTTCCTCGATGAAGCTGGCAACGCAGTGGATGAACTGAGCCGCAGCCACGGTCTTGCCGTGGGTGTACCGGGTACAGTAATGGGGATGGAGCTGGCGCTGGAAAAATACGGCACCATGAGCCTCTCAGAGGTCATTGCCCCGGCGATACAGCTTGCCGAAGACGGCGTGGAAGTGACTGCCGAACTCGCCAGCTCCCTTGCCGGGCTGCATAACTGGATTGCCAAATGGCCCACGTCTGCCGAGATTTTTTACCCCAACGAAGGACAAAATCTCACCGTGGGCCAGCGCCTGGTACAAAAAGATTTAGCCGAAAGCTTAAAACGCGTCAGCAAATCTGGCAGTAAGGGCTTTTATGAAGGCGAAACCGCCGAAAAATTGGTGGCCGCGGTGCAGGAAGCCGGCGGCATCATGACGCTGGAGGACCTCAAGGCCTACACGGTGATGGAGCGCGAGCCGGTACGCGGCAGCTACCGCGGCCTTGAAGTGGTCTCCATGCCACCACCAAGTTCCGGCGGTATTCACATCATTCAAATGCTCAATGTGCTTGAACACTTCCCCATGGGCGAGCTTGGCCACAACAGTGCCCAGAGCATTCACTTTATGGCCGAAACCATGAAGCGCGCCTATGCCGATCGCAGTGAATATCTGGGCGATCCTGACTTTGTGAAGGTGCCGGTTAACGCGCTGACCAGCAAGGCCTATGGTGAGGCCATTGCCAAGACCATTGCGGCCAATAAGGCCACCCCATCCGATGACATCAAACCCGGTAAACTTGCCCCCTACGAGAGCGACCAGACCACCCACTATTCGGTGGTCGATAAATGGGGCAATGCGGTTTCCAACACCTACACCCTGAACTTCAGTTACGGCTCAGGCATGGTGGCCAAGGGCACCGGTATCCTGCTCAATAACGAGATGGATGATTTTGCCGCCAAACCCGGCAGTCCCAACGGTTACGGCCTGCTCGGCGGTGACGCCAATGCAGTTGAGCCACAAAAACGGCCGCTGTCGTCCATGAGCCCCACCATTGTGATGAAAGACGGCAAGCCCTTTATTGTCACAGGCAGCCCAGGTGGTTCACGCATCATCAATACTGTGCTGCAAATCATCATGAACGTGGTGGATCACGACCTGAACATCGCCGAGGCCAGCATTGCGCCGCGCATCCATCATCAGTGGTATCCCGATGAAATCCGCACAGAGCGCAGCCTGAACCTCGACACCCGCCGATTGCTGGAGTCCATGGGCCACAAGGTCAACGTCAAACATGCCATGGGCTCGACCCAATCCATTGTAGTGACTGAAGAAGGCATCTATGGCGCCTCCGACCCGCGTCAGAGCGCCAGCGAAACCCTGGGTTACTGACGTGCGTTAAAACACGCTTACTGAAGCGCGTTGAATCGCACCTTTAGTAAAGAATCCGCCTTCTTAGAAGGCGGCTTTAATTCGCCCCTAGAAGGGGCTATCGCTATCTTCTAACCCATCTGCAACGATAACTGAGCCTCATGCTCTAAGTCTTGTTTGTCTTGATGTCTTACATAACGCCTTATGATGGCTTCATTTACACCAACCGTATCGACAAAGTAGCCACGGGCCCAAAATTTGTTGCCCCATAGTCGTTTACGTACATGCGGAAACTTATTGAATAACCTAATCGCACTTCTACCTTTTAATACACCCATCAGAGTCGATATCGAAAGCTTCGGTGGAATTATCACCACCAAATGCACATGATCTACCTGAACATTCAGCTCCAAAACCTCACAACCTTTCATATTGCATAGGATATAAATAGACCTATACAGCTCCTTGCCAAGATTGCCTTTGAGCATTTTAAAACGGTACTTCGGAGTCCAAACGGTGTGATATTTACAACGCCAGTAAACATGTGATGAACTTCTGTAATCGCCCATGCTTCTAGTTACCTCTTACTTGTGGTGAATAAGAAGGTCTCTTTTAGCATGGGCGTTATTCAGGCTATAGCCTCAAGGAACAATCACCACCGCCTTAGGCGGTGGTTTAGGGATGACAATAAAAAAGCGCCTTAGAGGCGCTTTTTTGTTTCCTCAAACCCTGGCTGCATTACTCGCGCATCGCCAGTTCCACCAGCGCGGCGGTGTACATTTCCAGATTCAGCTTAAGCTGGTCCCTGGTGATAAATTCATACTCGCTGTGACCCGTGTACTCCACCCCCGGCATGGCCGGGCCAAAGCTTAAGGCATTGGGGAAAAGTTTGGCATTGGTAGAGCCACCAATGGCGATGGGCTTGGGATCCGGGGTATTGGTGTAGTGGCCATAGACCCCAAGCAGGGTATCCAGATGGGGCGCATCCTCAATCAGCATCGGGGTGCCCCAGTACGTCTCTATGTCAGTGACCTGTGTCCCCTTTGTTTCCTGCCAGCCCTGAATGGCGGCCATGGCAAGCTTGTCCAGCGCTTCAGGTGTGCGTCCCACCGGGCGGCGAAGATTGAGGGTCACTTGTACGCCATCTCCAGCGTCTGTGATAAGGGTCGGTGCCAGCGTCATTGGCCCCATAAACTCATCGCTGTAGCCAAGCTTGCCAAAGCGCTCGCCAAAGAGCCCTGTGCCCACCAGCGAATTCAAAAAGTCTACCGTAACCGCTGCCGTGGTCATGGGCCACTGGGGAATGCTGCCATCAGCGGTGGGCGTTAAAAGCGCAGCCAGATACGCCACCGCATTGATACCATCTTCCGGCGTGGAGGAGTGCGCAGCCTTGCCAGTGGCATGGATTGTGAGCCCCAAAGGCTCATCGACAAAGTCTGTCTTGATAGGCAAGGCTTTGGCGCGGGCCTTGAGAGCTGCTACCAGCTCGGGATTGGGGTTTTGAATAACGGCCCTGGCCTGCTGGGGGATTTGGCTGGCAAAGCTGCCACCTGCGAAATACTGTAATACCGGGGTATCGGCGCCCACTTTCACCATGACGCGTGGCAAGGTGAGCTTGATTTGGCTCCAGCCCTTCTCGCCCGTCACCACCGGATACTCGGCATCCAGGGTGATATTGATATCGGCGCTCTGGTAAGTTTTCAAAAACGCCTTCAAGGGATCCCAGTCCGACTCCTCTGCCATATACACCAGAAGCTCGATGCGGCGTTTAAGCACTACGCCGCTGTCTTTGATGGCTTTCATGGCATAGAGCGCCGTAGCGATAGGCCCCTTGTCATCTTCAGCGCCGCGGCCCACCAGCTTGCCATCGGCCGTTTCGGTCAATTCATAGGGGCTTTGAGGCCACAGGCTGGGGTCTGCCGGCTGCACGTCGCCGTGGGTGATCACCCCGACCTTTTTGATGTTTGCCCCAGCGCCTTCGGGGGACAGGCTTATTAGCATCACGTAGCCGTGGTCCTCCACATCGAGCCCCAGCATCCGGGCTTTAACCCCGAGCGCCCGCTTAAAATCGGCAAACACAGGATCGGTGTCCGGCGTCAGGCCTTCACGGGCTCGGGTATCGTAGCCGACCAGGGTTTTCAGGGTGTCGATTTGTGCCTGCTGGTAGTGAGCCACCGCATAGTCGGCCGCCTTTTGGGCATCCTGTGAGGGCACTGCGGCCACACCCGGCATGGCAAGCATCAAGGGGATAAGGGCGGACAGGCGGCTCAGGCTAAAGGATGTGGAATGTTTTTTTGTCATGTTCGTTGTCGGCATTTGTTGTTTTTGGTTTTAAAAAAGGAACCACGCGCTCTGGCCCCGCCAGCGGCTCCGATGTTCAGTGTGCCACAGCCAAGGCACAGGAAATAACCATTTACTCATGCTTTGTTACAACAAATTTGCCAAGGATCTTGGCGACCACCAGCTGACATGTTAAACAAGTGGCTGACGCCGGATGGCGGCCGCCGGGAAGGTAAAGTCTTACTGCTTGGGCGCAAAATTCAAACATACTTCACGCCGCCATCTCACACACACTCAATACAGGAAACGCACCATGAAGGGACAAACCCTCAAGCCGCTTGTTGTGGCCATGACATTCGCTCTGGGTCTCACGGCCTGTGGCAACGAAGAAAGCAAGAGTACCGAAGTGGCCAAGGCCCCGGCATCCGCCGCCGTTGTTGAAAGCGCGGTAACCACGGCAGCAGAGCAAACGCCGGTTGCCGCCGTCAACCCCTTCTTTGAGCCTTACAACACCTATCAGGACATCCCGGCCTTCGACAAGATTGAAGAAGCCCACTACCTGCCCGCCTATGAAGAAGGTATCAAGCGCCAAAAAGCAGAAATTCAGGCCATTATCGACAATCCTGAGGCGCCCTCTTTCGCCAACACCATCGAAGCCATGGAACAAAGCGGCAAACTGCTAAGCCGCGTCTCTTCTGTGTTTTATAACCTGACTTCGGCTGACACCACCCCTGGCCTGCAGGCGATTTCCAAAGAAGTCTCCCCCATGCTCTCGTCAGCCCGGGACGATATTTTTCTTAACGACAAACTCTTTGCCCGGGTAAAGGCTGTTTACGAGCAACGTGAAACCCTTGGCCTGAATACCGCACAAAGCCGCCTCCTGGAAGACACCTACAAGGCCTTCAGCCGCGGCGGCGCCAACCTGGATGACGCAGGCAAAGCCAAGCTGCGTGAACTGAACGAGAAAATCGGCAAGCTGAGCCTGGAGTTTGGCGACAATGTGCTCGCCGAAACCAACGGTTTTGAACTGGTGGTAGAAAACAAAGACGATTTGTCTGGTCTGCCCCAAAGCGTGATTGATGTGGCCGCCGCGACTGCCAAAGCACGTGGCAAGGAAGGCAAATGGGTGTTTACCACCTCCCGTCCATCCATCACGCCGTTTTTGACCTACGCCGACAACCGCGAGCTGCGCAAGCAGCTTTACACCGCCTATGTTGAGCGCGCCAATCACAACGATGCCCACGACAACAAAAAGGCGCTGGCCGAAATCGCTGCCCTGCGCGCCGAGCGTGCCAAGCTTCTGGGGTACAAGACCCACGCCCACTATGTGCTAGAAGAAAACACCTCCAAGGACCCAGCCAATGTCTATGCCCTGCTGGATAAGGTATGGCCTGCTGCCATCAATCAGGCCAAGTCTGAAGTAGCCGAGATGCAAAAGCTGATTGACGCCGAAGGCGGCAACTTCAAGCTGGCGCCATGGGATTGGGATTACTACGCCGACAAAATCCGCGTCGCCAAATACAGCTTTAACGAGCAGGATACCCGCCCTTATTTTTCACTGGATGCCACCATCGAAGGCGTGTTCTACACCGCCAACCGTTTGTTTGGCCTGACCTTTAAAGAGCGCAGCGACCTGCCCAAGTACCACGAAGATGTGCGTACCTGGGAAGTGTTCGACAAAGACGGCAAGCTGCTCGCCATCTTCCTCGGCGACTATTACGTGCGCGACTCCAAACGCGGCGGCGCCTGGATGAACGCCTACCGCTCACAAAGTGGCCTTGGCGACGAGCGCGTGGTGCCCATTATTGTTAACGTGCTCAACTACCCGCGTCCAACCGCAACCGAGCCATCACTGCTGACCTTCGATGAAGCCAGCACCCTGTTCCACGAGTTTGGTCATGCCCTGCACGGCATGCTCTCCAACGTGCAGTACGAGGCCCAGTCAGGTACGTCTGTGCCACGGGACTATGTGGAATTCCCATCCCAGGTTACCGAAAACTGGATGACTCAGCCCGAAGTGCTGTCTCAGTTTGCCAAGCACTACAAGACCGGCGAAGTCATCCCCGATGAGCTGGTGAAAAAAATTCAGGCCGCCAGCAAGTTCAATCAGGGCTTTGCCACCGTTGAATACCTTGCCGCCACCAAGCTTGATCTGGACTGGCATACTCTGGAAACCAGCGACGTGCAGGATGCAGCCGCCTTTGAAGCCGCCAGCCTCAAGAAAATGGGTCTGATTGAAGAAATCGCACCGCGCTATCGCTCAACCTACTTCAGCCACATCTTCGCCGGCGGCTACTCGGCCGGTTACTACGGCTACATCTGGGCCGATATTCTCGGCGCCGATGCCTTCGAGGCCTTCCGCGAGAAGGGTATTTTTAATCCCGAAACCGCCAAGGCCTTCCGTGACACTGTGCTGTCTCAAGGCGGCAGCGAAGATCCGATGCAGCTCTACCGCGAATTCCGTGGTAAAGAAGCCAGCATCGAACCACTGCTCAAGAGCCGCGGCCTGCTGTAATTGCCGTTTTCAGAGCACCGTTTTAAAGGCGCCCTCCGGGGCGCCTTTTTTATTGCCATGAGTTAAACCGCCTTTACGCATCCGGTCAGAAATTCAGCGGCCGTGAGGCAAGACACAATGTGATACGCCCTTTCTACGCTTCGGTCACATTTTTGCAAGCTATAGAGCTGATACTCTTGCCAACCCCAACGCCCTCGCGTTGGGTTGGATGATGGAGCGCGCCCACAGAGGTGCGCCCGGGGTAAGGGAAGGTACGAGGACGTGTTCGCACCTTCCCGCTAATTTCAAGAGATACGGATATGAATCAAAAACATCTGTTGGCGGTAACCATTGCCGCTGCACTGGGCGTCAGCGCCTGCGGCTCAGACAATGACAAAGTGGAAAAAGAGGTTCTGGTGGACCTGCGGGTGATGGAAACCACGGATCTTCACACCAACATCATGGACTTCAACTACTACAGCGGCAAAGAGGACCCAACTATCGGACTGGCGCGTACCGCCAGCCTTATCAAGGCCGCTGCCAATGAAGCCCCCAACCACGTTTTGGTGGATAACGGCGACCTGCTGCAGGGCAGCCCCATGGGCGACTATATGGCCAAAATCGGTATTGCCGATGGCGCCGTGCATCCCGCCTACAAGGCCATGAACCTGCTGGGTTACAGTGTAGGCAACATAGGTAACCACGAATTCAACTATGGATTGGATTTCCTAGAAAAATCCCTCGCCGGCGCCGAATTCCCCTATATCAATGCCAACGTTTACTGCGCCGACGATAACGGTTGCTGGAAAGGTATTAAAAAAGGTGAGCATCTGTTCACCCCATACCTGATTGAAGACAAAGAAGTTATCGACCAAAACGGCGATAAGCACACCCTGAACATCGGCTATATCGGTTTTGTACCGCCGCAAATTATGCTGTGGGACAAACAAAACCTCACCGGTAAGGTTGAGCCTGCGGACATCCTCGAAACCGCGCAAAAGTATGTGCCTGAAATGAAAGCCAAGGGTGCCGATATCATTATCGCCATTCCCCACTCAGGCATTGGCTCGGTGGAAAACCCGGGCGATCCCATGGCTGAAAACGCCACCTATGCCCTCACCCGCGTAGAAGGCATCGATGCCATCATGTTTGGCCACAGCCACTCCATCTTCCCGGATGCGCGCTACAGCAACCTGCCAAACACAGATGTGGAAAAGGGCCTGCTGAACGGCGTTGCCGCTGTGATGCCAGGCCGCTGGGGCGATAACCTCGGCGTGGTCGACTTTACACTCGCCCGCAAAGACGGTAAGTGGACAGTACTGGACGTTAAAACCGAAGCTCGCCCCATCTACGACGGCGCCAACAAAGCCCCGCTGGTAGAAGCCGACAAGGATATCCATGATGCGGTTGAGCTTGAGCATCAGGGTACCCTCGCCTTCGTGGATGAGCCAATCGGTGTGGCCGCTGCCGACATGTACAGCTTCCTCACCCTGGTGCAGGACGACCCCACGGTGCAAATCGTCTCTGACGCCCAAATCGCCAACGTAAAGGCCAAGCTGCCAGCATCTCTTGCACACCTGCCGGTAATTTCGGCTTCAGCCCCCTTCAAGGCCGGTGGCCGCCACGGCACCACATCAGATGCCGACCAGTACGTGCAGGTGGACAAGGGCGCGTTAACCTTTAAAAACGCCGCCGACCTATACCTCTACCCCAACACCATGGTGGCGGTGAAGGCCACAGGCGCCGAACTGAAAGACTGGCTCGAGTGCTCAGCCAATCAGTTCAACCAGATTGACCCCGCCAAGAGCGAGCCACAGTTCCTCATCAACTGGGCAGGCCATCCAACCTATAACTTCGATGTCCTTGACGGAATGACCTACAAGATTGACGTCACCCAGCCAAGCAAATTCGACCGCGACTGCAAGGTCGTGAATGAAAACGCCAACCGCATCGTGGATTTGGCCTTTAAAGACGCCGACGGCACCGTTTACAGCGGCGAAGAGCTGATGACCAAAGAGTTCATTGTCGCCTCCAACAACTACCGCGCCTTTGGTGGCAAGTTTGCCGGTACCGGCAGCGACCATGTAGTGCTGGAACTCCCGGACACCAACCGCGAGGCGCTGGCGGCCTATATCACTGCCGAGTCGAAGTATAACGACGCCACCGGCCAGTACGAGGGCATGGTTAACCCCACCGCCGACTACAACTGGGACTTTGTGACCATTAACAGTGCCGTGGCATTGGATGTGCGATTCGAGACCCAGGACAGCGCCAAGGCCGATGCTTTTATCGAGCAATACAAGCAGCGCGCCATGACCAAGGTCGGCAAAGACGAGTTGGGTTATGCCGTCTATCGCATCGATCTGACCAAGTAATCACTGTCTGCAAATTTCAGTGACCCGTTAAAAAGGCGCCCCCGGCGCCTTTTTACTAGCCTGGCAGCGGGTGAGCCGCAGATAAACATGCTTTTTACCAGAGACTAAACTCCCCTGATACAAAGCGGGTTTGCCCCTGTCATCCCTCTTCCATTCAATGGGGTTAAAAGCTGCATTGTCAGGAAACACGCTAAATCCATAAGCTGCATCAAAGTGATTATTTTTGGGAAACTTTCAGCAAAAAACGTTGCAGTCAGTTACTCTGGCTCCACACCTTATTTTTCCGGCGAGCCAAACCCAGAGCTCTGACCCTGTGTCCTGACCCAGTGCCGGCATAGGGGCATTGGCACTGGCAGGAGCCGATGCAAAACGATGACAAGCCAGCGCAGCAGCGTAGCTCCATCAGAATCAGTCAGAATAGGTCACAATCGATTCTCAGCCGGTTTTTACAGGGTAATTATCATTATCTAATCAGGTAGTTAACATGACAATGTCGTTTGAGACTCAAAGACTGAACGTGGTTGAAATAGTGGATAGCGTTGCATTGTCTGAACGCTCTGACTTACTTGAGCGAGTGCCCGCAATTTTAACCCCGGCAGTAGTTGAACATCTTCCCCCCTACTTCCACGGCGTTAATTCCCGCGGTTCGGCAGACATGTGGCTTGAACGCATGTTGCGAGAAAGCCGGTTACTTCAGGTCACATCCAAAACAAACGAAATAGTGGGTTTCCTGTTTATCTGCGTAGAGAACGAGCACCATGCCCACATCGGCTATTTGCTTGCACAGGCGTATTGGGGCAAGGGCCTGGCCACTGAATTACTGCAGGGATTCATTGGCGCAGCTGCCAGCACTGAGTCATGGTTAACCCTTGTGGGCGGCGTTGACAAGGCCAATACGGCATCAGCTAAACTGCTTGAAAAGTTGGGCTTTACAGCACAACCTCAGAGTGAAAACAGCCTGGTGTTTTATGAGTATCGGCTCTCTCAACCGGTGCCGAAATAAGTCAGTCAGAAAGGAGCCGTGCCTTAGCCCAGCATTTAATGCATAGTAAAAGTGTCAAACCAGTTGAGAGCAGATTATGAGTAAAAAGCATTCTGGTTCTTGCCTTTGCGGTAAAGTGCGATATGAGATTGATGGCGATTTTGAGCGTTTCGTCCTGTGCCACTGCCATTATTGTCAGAAAGATACGGGTTCTGCACACGCAGCAAACCTCTTCAGCACCTCGGCGACGCTGAAGTGGTTATCGGGCTTTGATAAAGTCACCGTTTTCAACCTGCCTTCAACGCGCCATACCAAAGCATTTTGTGCTGTTTGTGGCTCACCGGTTCCACAGCAATCGACCGGTAATCTCCTGGTCGTCCCGGCAGCAAGCCTCGACAGCGCCATTACCATTCCCCCCAACGCACACCTGTATATGGCCAGCCGCGCCGCCTGGGAGCATGATTTGGAGAATTTGCCGCGTTACGATGGACTGCCGGCATAGTTCAAGTCCACCAAACAAGACTTTCAAGCAGGAACTGGCTAAGACGCTTCATTCGAGCCAGCAATTGCCACGCAAATCATCATTCTGGTGAAAGCCTGCGCCCGGAATGCCGCGACTAAATCATAAAGCTTCGACAATGTGGAAATAGCCATGAGCCAGAGTATGAATACCGATATAGCCCCGGTGACCAAAGCGGATTTGGAGGCCGTTATGCAGTTGGTGCGCGAGGTTGCGCAGCAAGATGTGTTACCTCTGTTTAGTCACGAGGGGCAAGAAACCTTTTTAAATCGGGTTCTGCCAGATGTTGAAACAACCTTCGACAGCAGTAAATTCATCGCCTTAAAAGCATCTCAAGGCAGTAAACTTGTCGGCTTTGCTGCGCTTCGGGAAGGCAACTTCCTCACTCACCTCTTTGTCGATAAAAGCGTGCAAGGAAGTGGGCTTGGAAAAACGCTGCTGAGCACCCTGCTTGAGAGCACTGAGGCCAGTGAGGTGAGCCTGTGCTCCTCTGTCAATGCCGTGGGCTTTTACCAGCACCTGGGCTTTTTCCCTACTGGCCCGCAAGCGCAAAAAAATGGTGTTCGTTTTGTGCCCATGAGCATTAAACGCTGAAAAAAGCATTCACCAGAAACAAAAACGCCGCAACTCATCTGCGGCGTTTTTGTTGGGCGAACCATGACTTGCCTGCGCGGCAATTGGCTTACTGCTTGCTTGCCTTCGCGGCCTCTTTTTGGGCCAGTACCTCTTTCATGGATGGCACCAGGGTAGCCGGGTCGAGGCGCATCTGATACCAGTTAAGGCGCCAATCAAGGTGTGGGCCGTTGGCACGGCCAGTGGCCCCCACCTCGGCTATCTTGTCGCCCTGTTTTACACTGTCACCTACGTTTAAATAGAGCTTGGATAAATGAAGGAAGCTTGAGCTGACACCATAGCCATGGTCAATAATCAGGGTGCCACCGGAATAGAACATATCCGGTACCGCCAGCGTCACCACACCATCTGCGGGCGCTACCACCACAGTGCCGGTTTTGGCCGCCACGTCCACACCAAAATGCGGATTGCCGGGCACGCCGTTGTACACCCGCTGACTGCCATACACCCCCGAGATACGGCCGGTTAAGGGCCAGATAAAGGGCTTGGCAAAGGCGGTAATATCCGAGTCGATTGCCCTTGCAGCCTTGGTCATGGCGCTGTCTTTGGCGGCACGTTCCTGCGCGGCAGGGTCGGGCTTCATGATTTTCTGAGCGATGCCATTGACCTCAGAAATCCGGTATTCCCGCCTGGCGAAGGTCAGGGGTTTGATTTCAGTGAGCCCATCGGCATAAACCACTTCCAGAGTCTGCTTAAGCTCCCCTTCACGCTCAACCCCGAAAGCAAAGTCACCCTCGGGAGTGACTCTCAGCGGTGTGCCGTTCAGGCTGACATTCGCGCCTGGCGGCACCTTGCCACGAATAAGCGAGCCCTGCTCCATCTTGCCACTGAGTTCAATCTGCGCCATCGCACCATGGGTGAATGTCAGTAACAGGGCGGCTATCCAAGGCTTCAGTATCATTCGGTTTTCCACGTTAAGGGCATTAATCAGTCGAAATGGTTCAGTTGGCGGCAATTTCAGCGGCCGCGATAGCACCTTTGCCAATGCCTTCGTAGGCAATCACCTTAAAGTGGCTGCCGGGCACCTTTTCGGCGAGGGTCTTTGCCATAAAGTCCGCAAGCAACTCTACCGTGGTGTCGTGGGGGATGATGTCGCAAATAGCCCTGGGCATGGCGAGTTGGAAATCCCCCTGGGGCGCCTGATAACGAAAGCCGATGTGGGAGTTGTCATCGATGCGGCATTGGGCCGACAGTTCAAGCTCGGCCACCGGCACCACGTCTTCTTCGGTGCCGAGGTAGATATCTTTCCAGCGCTTGGCCCAATACGCGTCCCAGTCAGGGGCACTTTCACCGTTTTCGAAGATCTGTACCGGGCTGCGATGGCCATGGGCGATACGCTGGCAGTTGCCATCGTGCTTTTTAAGCCCGTGACTGTAATGGTAGAAGGGGCCGCTCAGTGACTCGGTTCTAAGGGTCAGATGGATGCCATCGACATTGTCTGGCAACGCTTCGCGCAGCGCCTTGCGCAGGAAGGCATTCACGGCTTCAAAGTCGACATTTTCGGCAGGGATAAGCGCAAAAGCCTGACTGGGGCACGCCAGATGTATGTTGCCCACTTCACTTTGGAAGTCCATCCATACTCTGTCGCCCTGCTGCTGCCAGCGCACATTGGATGAGGCAGTCGGGATAAGCAGACGGTGGTCGGCCACTCTGTCGATGGTGTCTTTGATGGTGCGTTTTACCTTGGCAAAATCCAGCACCATGTTTTGGCTGTCCAGTCCCCCTTCGAGGACCACATCCACTATCCAGCTCTCGCCCACCATGCCACGTTTGGCGCAAAGGTAAGAAAAATCGAGAACCGTTAAATCTTTAACAAACAGTTGCATAACACTCCCGGGCAGAGAAACAGTCTGCCGTGATTAGCGGCCGGGCCGCAACACCGCCTGACGGGCAATAGCCGAAAGGCGGTCATTCAGATGTCAATTCTAAACAATTCACTCGCCCCCGGCGAGCCTCAATGGTGCGAACAGGGCTAAATTTACGCCGCTCGCCAACGGCTTGTGCCTGTTGTTGGGTTCCGGCTGCAGGTCGCACTATTCACCTATGCCTCTTTTACCGGTCTCAACGTACAATCCTGAAGCTATCCCATGCAGTCAAAGGAGATGACATGAAAAGCTTCGGTGCCAACATCTTTGTGTTTGATGGTCCTGCCGTATCGTTTTACGGCATGCCCTATACCACCCGCATGACCATAGTACGGCTTAACAATAGCAAACTGTGGGTGCACTCCCCCATTGAACTCAATGATGAGCTGATACGTCAGGTTGAAACCCTGGGTGAAGTCGCCTATCTGATTGCCCCCAACAAGTTACACCACCTCTATATTGCCTCCTGGCAAGCTCGCTGGCCAGATGCCACGGCCTTTGTGGCCCCGGGTCTTGCCAATAAATGCCCGCACCTGCACTTTGATGCCGACCTCACCGACAAGGTGCCTGCCGAGTGGCGCGGTGAAATTGAGCAATGCATATTCAAAGGCTCGCCGGTGATGGAGGAAGTCGTGTTTTTCCACAAAGGCTCGCGCACCCTTATCCTCACCGATTTGATTGAAAATTTCAGCCCGGAGCATTTCAACGCCTGGCAGCGACCACTGGCCCGTATCACAGGCATACTGTCCCCCAACGGTAAAACACCGCTGGACTGGCGCTTGTCTTTTATGAATGGGCGCCACAAGGCTAAAGAAGCAGTGGCCCAGTTTCACCGCTGGCAGCCACAGCATCTCATACTCGCCCACGGCGAATGTGTGCATCAGGATGCCATGGCCTTTATTGAGCGCTCATTCAGCTGGGTCGGCTTGAGGCGGACTGAAACGACAAACGCGTAGCGCACCGCAGCAAGTACCAACGAGGGCAGATAGCACATTGCAGCCAATATGTTGGAAAGCGAAGATAAAATGCTGACAGGGTGCTATCAAGGGCACAGACTGATGATGGGATAAAATAGAAAAGGCGACCACAGGGTCGCCTTTTCTTTACATCTGCTTCAGGGTTATTCGCCCTTTAAGCGGCGGTGGAGCTGGTCTTTCAGGTTTGCCGGCACGCCCTTGATCAGCAGGGTGTCTGAAATAGGATCGTAAATCACCCGCTCGCCCAGATGATGACCATCGAAGCTGATGGTGACACCACCGCCGGTACCTGAGAATTTTTTCAGCTGCCTCAAAGTAGACTTGTCCACCGGGAACTCTTCTTCCAGATCGTAGTTGCCTGTGGTGGCAAAATCGTAGAAAGAGTCCATGCCCGAATCGGCCAGTTCATCGGCCAGATCCTTAATATCCACCTCGGCGCCGGCATCGAAACGCTCAGAGCAATATTCAAACACCTTGTCGCGACAGGCCTGGCGTTCATCCTTGGTCAGCTCGCTGCCGGCCACAAAGTCTTCCACCGCAATCATGAGGCTCTTATTTTGCGCCTTGGGGTTAATGCCCTCAACACAGCCCATAAAGTCGAGGAAGAAATCCGCCACCTTACGTCCGGCGCGGCCGCGGATAAAGGAAATGTACTTACGGCTTTCTTTATCGGCCTGCCATTCAGTCAAATCGATGCGGGCCGCCAGCTGAATATTGTTTAAATCCAGATGGTTCACCTGGGTCAGCTCCATATCATCCAATACTGTCATGGAAGACTTGGCACTGAGCAGCGCCACAAACAGATAGTCGCTTGCCATATGGCTGTAGCAGGCAAGCAGCAAAAATCCGCCCTGGCTGAAATCGTATTTACCGAGTTCATCCTGCAGCAGCTTGCTGGCTTGGCCTGTGAATTCCACAAAGCCCAGCCCACCATCGAGGTAGTCTTTCAGCCCATTGGCAAAGGCGGGATTGGCTTCGCCGTCTTCACCGTGGATACCAAAAAAGCCAAATCCCTTACCTGATTTGCTGGTGTAAGACTGATGCAGCTCGTCCAGCATCAGCTCAACCGCCTGACTGTTCAGCAGCGGCTGCGGGCGAAGACGGCAGCTGAGTTGACCCTCATGGGTTTGGGCGATTTCATGGATGATTGCCTGTTCTACTTTAATCGTCATACGCCTTGATAGTGATAGCCGTGGAAATCCGGTATTATATGCCGCTAACCCAATCCTTTGTGAAACATTTTTTGACTATGGCTATTCAATCCAAATACACCGATACCCAAGTGGAAACCCTGATTGCTGAAGTGCTGGCCGTGCTGGAAAAACACCAGGCCCCCACCGATCTTGGCCTGATGGTACTGGGCAACTGCGTCAGCCACCTGCTGGAAACCAAGGTGCCTGTTGCCAGCCGCGCCGCTGTAGCCGAACAGTTTGCCAAAGCGCTTAATCAGTCGGTGTCAAAAGCCTGATAAAGCTGGCACCCACACGGGAAAAGTGCTTAAGATACCAAGGTGTTAACCTGTCCCAAGGATAAGAGCGAACGGAATGGTTGAGAGGAAACAACAACTGGAGCGTGACAAGGTGTCACGGCTGGTTAACTGGGGCCACTGGTTTGCCCTGTTCAACGGCTTTCTGGCACTGATTGTTGGCAGCCGTTATCTGGAAACCGTTGGTCTTCCCGAGACCCTCACCGGCTGGGGCTATCTCGCATTGGCGAGTATAGGCCAGTTTTCCTTTCTCGCCTTTTTGCTGTATCTGCTGCTGATTTTCCCGGTGACACTGCTGCTGCCCTACTCAAAAATATTGAGGGGGCTTGCCGCCACCGTGGCCACCCTTGGCCTGTGTATTCTGCTGTATGACACCATAGTGTACGACGACTACGGTGTGCACCTGTCCCCCTTCGCCTTCGATGTGGCCTGGGCCGATTTACCGTCGCTGCTCAGCGGCACTTCCTACATAGTAACCCCGCTAGGGATTCTGGCACTGGAACTCACAGCGGCCAATTTCCTGTGGAAGCGCATCGTTAAAATCGAAAGATGGCGCATCGGCGGCAAGGTTGCGGCCGTGGTGGGCAGTTGTTTTATTGCCAGCCATTTGGTGCATATCTGGGCTGATGCCGCCCAGGTGAAGGACATCACCCGTTACGATGATGCTTACCCATTGTTTTATCCCGCTACGGCAAAAAGCTTTATGGAGTCCCATGGACTCGACTCCGCCGGAGGTCTCTCAAAGCTTGGGGAACAACAGCAATTGGGATACTCACTGAACGCGTTAAGCTGCGAGGCCCAAAGCCAGCCCAATGTGCTGATTGTGGCCATTGATGCCCTCAGGGCAGATATGCTGAACCCACAAACCATGCCGTTTCTCAGTAGCTACGGCAGTGCCAATCACTCCTTCGACAAACATTTGAGCGGTGGCAACCAATTCCAAAGCAGCATGTTCTCGCTCCTGTATGGACTGCAGGGCAGCTACATGGGCGCGGCCGATTTCCAAACGATTTCACCCTTGTTAACCCAGGGATTTGCCGCTTCAGGATATACCCTCAAGCGCTTCGGCCCTGCCTCCAACGACATTAATCAGCGTCCGCTGGCGCTCTTTAACGACTTTGAAGCTGCGCTGATGGATGACAGCGAATCCCGCGCACTGGCCGATATCCAAAGCCGCGAAGCCTTTGAAGACTGGCGCAGGCAGCAGAAGTCGCCCTGGTTTTCCCTGGTCAACCTGGGCGCACCGGAAACCTACGACACCCCGGTGGGCTTTGCCGGTATTGAAACCATCAAAGCGCCTCAGGGCATGGCTCCGGCTCAACGGGTACTCTTCAGCCAATATCGTCAATCGCTGCATTTTATCGATGGCGAGCTGAAAAGCCTTATCGAACATCTGCCTGCCGATACCCTGGTGATCATTACCGGCACCAGTGGCAAGGCCTTCACCAGTAACGAGACAGAAGCCAGACGCGATTTCTCCCCCCAAAGCGTTCGGGTGCCTTTCATTATTCATTGGCCGGGTGGCGAACAGGCCCGGGTCAACTACACCACCAGCCATCACGGTCTGGCCCCCACGCTGATGACACGAGTACTGGGCTGCACCAATGCCATCACAGACTACAGCGCCGGACGCCAGTTGCTGATGCCAAGCGAGCAGCCTTGGGTGTATGTGGGCGACAATCGGTTTTTTGCCATTTATCAGGATGATGAAATCACGGTAATCGACCGCCACGGCAAGTACGATATTTACAGCAGCGATTTTAAGACCCGATTAAACAAGAAGCTCAGTGCGCCGGATCTTATTCAGGTAATGCGAGAAGGCAGAAGGCTTTATCATCAGTAAAACCGCCGTGCACGCGGCAATTGATGACAAAATGACTGCTTAGGACACAAACTAAGCAATCAAACCAAATAGTTGTTATCAAGGCTTGCACTGCTTGGCGGCTCTTGATAAAGTTCGCCTCGTTGAGACGGCACAGAACTGCGCAAGCCGCTCAAAATATTCGGTATGTAGCGCAGCCCGGTAGCGCACTGTCATGGGGTGTCAGGGGTCGGAGGTTCGAATCCTCTCATACCGACCAAATCCAACAAAAAAGCTCAGCAGCGATGCTGGGCTTTTTTGTTTTAGTGATGTTCACGACGCCATATTGAAGCCAAAGCGGATGGGGTGTCAGGGGCCATCGGCCGAGTGTCGGACCATCGCCTCCTCTCATACCGACCAAATCCAACAAAAAAGCTCAGCAGCGATGCTGGGCTTTTTTGTTTTAGTGATGTTCACGACGCCATATTGAAGCCAAAGCGGATGGGGTGTCAGGGGCCATCGGCCGAGTGTCGGACCATCGCCTCCTCTCATACCGACCAAATTCAACAAAAAAGCTCGGCAGCAATGCTGGGCTTTTTTGTTTTAGTGATGTTCTCGACGCCATATTGAAGCCAAAGCGGATGGGGTGTCAGGGGCCATCGGCCGACTGTCGGACCATCGCCTCCTCTCATACCGACCAAATTCAACAAAAAAGCTCGGCAGCAATGCTGGGCTTTTTTGTTTTAGTGATGTTCTTTACGTCATATTGAAACCAAAGCGGATGGGGTGTCAGGGGCCATCGGCCGAATGTCTGACCCGTGTGACATCCAATCGCCTTCTCCCATACCAAGCCGACTCTCCCCTGTTAACGAACAAGTGCCCCGCCTCACACTGATTTCACATCACTTTCAGCCGTTTTTCTTTGCCGCCTGTTGTGAACAAAACGTTAACACTCTAAAGTAAGTATCAGAAACCCGTCTGATTTTTAGGGAATTATTCTTGCTGTCTTTTTTTTCTGCATCGCCGCCGCGCACTGCGATCATGTTGGCCATTTGCGGCTTTTTATTAAACCTGTATCCGCTGCCGCTGTTTGCCAACGTGCAGCTGATTTTGGGTAACGCCGCCTATGTGATTGCCGCCGTTATTCTCGGGCCACGATATGCCGTAGCCGTGGCGCTGGTCTGCGCTGCCGGGCTGTTTTTGATTTGGGATACTATGCATGTATTTTTGCTATTCCCACTCGAGGCGCTGGTGTTGGCACTGGCCAAACGACGCGGTGTTTACTCTCTTTATGCCGGGGTGGGCTTCTGGCTGCTGATTGGTATGCCACTGTTCTACCTTTACGGCCTGACTCTCACCACACTGCCCACAACTCACCTGCCCTTTATCGCCGTTAAACAAGCAATTAACGGCCTGTTTTACATTGGTTTGGGGGCGGTGCTGTTACTGATGCTACCCGCGCAGATGCAAAACACCGGCAGTCACACCAAGGCGCCGGTGCGCTTCAGCGACAAACTCACTTACAGCTTTACCCTGTTTATCTCGCTGGCGCTGCTGGTTGCTGCCTTGCTGTTCAGCGAGTTTTTTATTGCGCGGCAGCAAATGCTTATCAAAAAGAATCTGCAGGACAATGCGGTACATTTGTCGCAATCGACCTTTGATTACCTGCGCGAGCATCAAACGGCTATTGATCAGGGCGCCCTGTGGCTGTCAATGATGGGGGATGAACCTGAGAAGCAGCAGGATTGGCTCACTCAGTTCAACAAGGGATACCCCGCCTTTTTAACCATGTTGATTGCCAATGATAGAGGTAACATAGTGGCAGCCAGCCCTGCCGCGCGCATGATGGATGACGCGATTCAAAAAGGTGAGTACAGCGTCGCCGACCGCCACTACTTTCAAGAATCCTTTTATAACCAGAAGTCGTTTATCTCACCGGTGTTTCTTGGCAGAGGTTTTGGCAGCGACCCCATAGTCGCTATCAGCGCCCCCGTTTACGGCCAGGGTCGTTCCAGTCACCCATCCGGCATTCTGGAAGGCTCGCTGGATTTGAATCGCTTCGTGCTTATCGACAGGCAAAACCGTCATCATTCCGAGCAATTTCTGCTCCTGACCGACGACAGTAACCGGGTGATTTACGCATCGGCGCCACTGAATATTCCCCCACTGAGTGAGTTTGCGTCTGCCAAGAGTGGCCTTGAGTATCGAACCAGTTTGCAGTTGATTAACCTGCACGATCTGAAAAACCCAAGCCCTGAGTACATATATGCCGAGGAGCTGTTGCCAAATCGTTGGCGTCTGTTGGTGCTGTCGCCTTTCGCTCCGCTGATGCAACTGGCCGAAACCCAGTTTTTACGAACCTGCATACTGCTTATTTTCAGCATGGTGGTAAGCTTCTATCTGGCACGACTGATAAGCCGGATGCTGACCGGCTCCCTCGAAACCATCGCAAACGAATTCAGCAATCCAAGTGAACAACGACTGCCACTGCCCGCGGATGCGCCAGCCGAAGTACAGACCCTGTATCAAACCCTGAAAGCGAGTCAGCGACAATTGATGAGCCATCAGCTGGAGCTGGAAGAAAAGGTCGCCATTCGAACCTTCGAGCTTGAAAAGGCCAATCAGAAGCTGCAGGCGCTTGCAGAGCGCGACGCACTGACGGGTCTATACAATCGTCGCCATGCCACGGCAGGTTTTGCGCCTTTGCAAGCCATGTGCGAGCGCAGCGGCGAGGCCATCGCGGTGGTACTGCTGGATCTCGACTTTTTTAAAGCCATCAACGATAACCACGGACATTTGGCCGGCGACGAGTGCCTGCGTCAGATGGCCAATCTGCTCGCGCAAAACTTCAAGCGGGATTCGGATTTAGTCGCCCGTTACGGCGGGGAAGAATTTTTACTTATCCTGCCAATGACCAATGCACTGAACGTTGAGCATCACCTCAACCTGTTCCGCGAGCGGCTGGCAAAGCATCCTGTGAATAACCCCAGCGCCGATGAACCAATTCACATGTCTGTTTCGGTCGGTGCCGTTGTGGCCAATGCCAGTTTCTCTGACTCTCTGGAAGCCTGGCTCAAAGTCGCCGATGACAACCTGTATCAAGCAAAAGCCGAAGGCCGCAACCGGGTAATCTGCACGTTAATCAATGACGAAATACCCACACCTGAGGCCAAGTGATAACCAACAGGCCACTGAGCATACGTCGGGGGCCTGATTAAATGAGATTTGTATGGTCGCCACGGTTATGACGCACTTTCTGCTTCACTCACTCTTAGCTGCATATCAAACAAGTCCTTGATGACATTAAGCTGGAATTCATAAAATGGATTCCACTTCTGGCGCAGCATCTCATCGGCACTGACGGCGAAAATGCCACGCTCACCGCGGGATGCGGCACTGCCTATTTGAATACGGTCTGGATTTGGTGCCGCCATCATCCCGTAGAGGGGATCGCGAACCGAAAACGGCAACGCCACATGGGAGAGGGAAACCACGTTGGCAGGCCAGCCCAGTGTGCCAGTGCCCCCCCCTGCCTCACCAGTCTGTTGGGATATTGGCCCTGTGTTGAATGCCATGGTCTCAGGCCAGGGTAACGGTTCATCCGCCACATCAACGAGTTGCACCAGGGCTTCATCAGCCCGGTTTTTCAAAATTCCCACCCGGGCCCTTAGGGCCTGTGACCGATAAAGAGCCGCCAGTTCCAGCAATGGGTCTTTACGCATCAGAGTCTGATTAATCCGGGTTCGGTTAACATCATAAAGCACCAGCTGGTGCCGGCTGTCCGGTAACCTGAGATAAAGGTCTGCAAGCACAGCACGACTGGACACTGTGGCATCAGCCACCGACTGAAACGATAAAATGGGCGGCAGTGATTGCAGCTGCGCCTGGGTTAAGGCATTCAGCTGCAAACGATTGGATTCGGCGAGACGGTAGACCATGTCGCCGGCATTGACCGCAAACGACACATACTTGAAGGGGTCGTATTCGGTACCAAGGGCATTCCAGGCAAGCTTCTCCAGCCCAAGCCACTCACCAAGACGTGCCTGCCAGTATGCGCCGCGCGCCACTGGCGCAAGCCCAATAGCAGGTGACAAAAATACCATGGCCTGGCTGTCTGGCGTCTCGCCCGCCACAATGCGTTCCAGCTCGTGGTGCAGCGCCAGCGCAGCCCCTGTAGAAAACCCCAGAATATAAAGCGGCCGCCCGCCAAGCTGCGCCTTAAGGTGCTTCACTGCGAGCGTTACCGCTGCGCTCATATCCTGCCACTCGAGTCGAACCAGCCCCGAGGGCAAGGTGCCATGACCGGGCAACCTGAGTCCGAGCACATGAGCACTGCCTCTTAAGTCTTGTGCCAGATTTGACAATGCATAGGGCGAGTCAGACATACCATGAAGTAATAACACCCCATATTCTGCCTTCTCGTTTGGCCATTCGTAGCTCCAGTTCCAATCCTGCGACCAGCGGCGGGGATCCGATAAGCTGCCGCGTATATAGCGGTTGAGCGGAGAGTCCATGGCCACAGTATTGGTATAGATACGCCTTTCAATTTCGTCCTTAAGATTTACCTCAAGGGCGAGGTAGCCGGCAAAATCTGTTACCTCACCATGACGGCTGAAGCTATGTTGTAATTCCGTGGTATGCCAAATATCCAGATCGGGACGGCTGTTGAGAAACCAGACGCCAAAACCCAAAGCCGTAATACACACTCCCAAAGTGCCGTACACGGCGGCTATCAGCAGATGTCTTGACGTATTCAGCAGTACGGTTTTCATTGGTGGATTTCCTTATGCCAGACAAAAATGCCGGCACAGGCCGGCATTTTCTTCAGTCGTAAATTGTAGGTATTGGCTGACGCTTGTGCTGGGTAGCCTTGTAAATACCCACCAGTTTGTCTTCCACCGACTTGGGCACTTCTTTGCCTTCGAGAAAATCATCAATCTGGTCGTAAGTCAGTCCCAGCGCCACTTCATCTTCCAGTCCAGGACGGTCACACTCCAGATCCGCTGTCGGCGCCTTGACCACCAGCACTTCAGGGGCCCCAAGATGACGCGCTATCTGCCTTACCTGACGCTTATTGAGGCCAAAAAGTGGCGCCAAATCGCAGGCTCCATCGCCCCACTTGGTATAAAAGCCGGTGATATTTTCGGCGCTGTGGTCAGTGCCCACCACCAGGCCACCGATCAGACCTGCGATTTCGTACTGGGCAATCATGCGCATTCTGGCTTTGACATTGCCTTTTACAAAATCCACCTTCTCGGGCGCAGGCAATTCGAGGCCTGCAGCTTTAAACCCCGTCAGGGTCTCAGTGTGTATGCCATCACTGCCGCTGCCCACGTTCACCGTAACCAGCTTGCTTGGCTGAATAAATTCACAGGCCATCTGCGCTTCGTGCTCATCTTTTTGCACCAGATAAGGCAAACGGACCGCGATAAAACGGTATTGCTGGCTGTCGGTTTCCTCGTTGAGTTCGTTTACCGCCAATTGGCACAGGCGACCGGTTACCGATGAGTCCACCCCACCACTGATCCCCAGTACCAGCGTTTTACTGTGGGCTTCGCGCAGCTTGGCCTTGATAAAAGCTACCCGGCGCTGCACTTCAAAGTCCGGCGTAATGGCTTTGAGTACCCGCATTTCACGCAAAATTTGTCCTTTCACACTTCACTCCGCTGTCGCAAACCAAGCCCGGATCCGCTGCAATATTTTTCTAGCGCACGGCCGGGACCGCCCCGTAAACTGGGGTAAATTGTTTCATATCAGGTGGCAGATGCAACAGGAAATTATTGATTTCAGGCAAAGCAAGTTGCTGGCAGGCGCAGAGCTCAGCCGAGCCTGTTATCGGCATTTTGACTTTGGTCGCCATGTCCATGAAGACATACACTTGGGCGCCGTTATTCGCGGAGCCCAGGCGTTCAATCACAAGGGCTCGGGGCACACCCTCAGCCCGGGTGAGCTTTCCACCTTGAGCCCCGATGAGTGCCACGATGGTGTTGCCGCATCCGACGCAGGTTACGACGTACTGGTGTTGTCGCTACCACAATGGCATCTTGACCGGATAGCGGCAGATCTGGGCGTGGCCTTTGGGGGATTTCATGAACCAAAGCGCATGGATATGGTGCTTTACAAGGACTTTATATCTCTGCATCAGCTGCTTTACCAAGGCCAAAACCCCCTTGTGGAAGAAACCGCGCTGCTGGATTTTTTTCAGCGCCTGATTGGTCATGGTCCTCAGTCGGAAAACATCAGCAACAGGGGGAAAGGCGCTACCGGGGACAGCCGCGAAATTCGCCTGGCAAAAGCCCTCATGGCTGACAGCCCAGAGCCAGTGACCCTTGACCTTCTCGGTGACGCAACGGGGCTTGGTCGCTACCGGTTGCTGCGCCATTTCAGGACTCACACAGGTCTTAGCCCCCATCAATGGCAACTGAGGCTCAGGCTCGAGCGGGCCAAAAAGAGCCTGATGCACAATGATGACAGCTCTCTGACCGATATCGCCCATTTGCATGGTTTCAGCGACTTGAGCCATTTTAATCGCCACTTTCGCATGGCCTTTTTAACCACACCCAGCGCCTATCGTCGCGCTATCAGGAATTAACCGATGTTCGATTTCACCCTCCTTGGCAGCATCGCCATCATTCATATCATAGCGCTGGCAAGCCCCGGGCCGGACTTTGCCATTATGCTCAAGGTGTCGCGCCATCAAACCCGGGCTGTCGCCATGATGACCGCATTGGGCATTGCCGCGGCCATTTTGGCCCACACTGTGGCGAGCCTTACCGGTCTTAGCCTGCTTATCCACACTACGCCCTGGCTATTTGGCGCCGTACAGGCGCTCGGCGCCAGTTATCTGGGATATATGGGGATGGGAGCCCTGATGTCGGTGCGAAAGCAATTTCTATTGCGAAGGGCGCTGCCATTGTCAGCGGAGTCAGCGCCAAAGGATATGCCGCAAAACGCAGAGCCGATGCTGAGCACAGCAAAGGGGTTTCGGCTGGGACTTTACACTAACTTGCTCAACCCCAAAGCGCTGGTGTTTTTCCTGACATTGTTTTCTGCCATGGTGGGCCCCGAGGTGGGCGGCCCCACCCGCATCGCGTTGCTGGTGCTGATGTTTACCCTGTCCTTCGCCTGGTTTGGCTTGCTGGCAGTGCTGCTCACCAAAAGCAGCAGTCAGCGTGCGCTGGTACGCATGGGGCCTGTCATCGACCTGCTGACAGGTGTACTGTTTTTGATGGTGAGCGTGGCCATTCTCTACGGATTGGCGGCCGAGTATTTGGGGTAGCATGCCCCTTATGAATCAACTTGCTGATTGCGAAGCCTGACAGCCAGAGCTGCCTGTTCTGCCAGAGCTGCCAAGGCTGGAAGACAAGCACTAACTCGCATCAGGCGCAGGCACTTAAACCCTGTGATGGCCGAGCCGGGACGTGTTTACCCCGGCTCACGCAATTTCATCATGGATTAGACCAAACGGTGCTTTTCCAGTCGGTACAAAAAGGCTTTATAACTCATGCCCAGCCATTTGGCGGCCTTGGTGCGATTGCCATCGAACCTGCCCATGGCCTGCGCCAAACAGCGGGCCTCAAAGGACTCCCACTCGATACCTTCATCGGGGAGCTGAAGTCCCTGCTCCCTGGCCGAATGATCACTTTCCTGCATCAGCTCCTGTTCATCGCCCAGCAGCACAAAGCGCTCGATACGGTTGGACAACTCTCGCACATTCCCCGGCCAGCGGTAGTCCAGTAAAAACCGCATGGCGGTGGGGCTGATCTTGGGCTGCTCGAATCCGTATTGGCTGGCATGAAGCTTGAGAAAGTGCTCCACCAGCCGGCCTATGTCTTCGCGACGCTCTCGAAGAGGCGGCATCAGCACAGGCACCACGTTCAAGCGGTAAAACAAGTCTTCCCGAAAACGGCCTTCGGCGACTTCAAGACGCAAGTCCCTGTGGGTGGCGGCAATCACCCTCACATCGAGCTGCAACTCTTTTTGGGCGCCCACCCGGGTAATGGTGCCTTCCTGTAAAAAGCGCAGCAGCTTGGTTTGCTGCAGCAGGGGGAGTTCGCCAATTTCATCCAGAAACACAGTGCCGCCATGGGCCGCCTCAAGCTTACCCAGCTTAAGCGCTGTGGCGCCGGTAAAAGCCCCCTTCTCGGCACCAAAAAGCTCCGCTTCGGCAATGTTTTCAGGAATAGCGCCGCAGTTGATGGCAATAAAAGGCATATGGGCGCGGCGGGACAATTGATGCAATGCCCGGGCGGCCAGCTCCTTACCGGTGCCACTCTCACCGCCGATCAGCACAGTGGCATCGGTGCCGCTGATGCGGCTTAAGCGGTCAAACACCCCTTGCATACAGGGAGCCTTGCCCACCAAGCCCACCAGGGATTGCTGCTCTGACAAGGCAAGGCTCAGGGCCTTGTTTTCTTTTCTGAGCGCCTGTGAGCGCGCCACCTTGGATATGGCAAGCAGCAGTGCCTGGCGCTGATAGGGCTTGGTAAGGTAATCATCGGCCCCCGCCTGAATGGCATCCACCGCGTGGGTGATGGTGCCGTATGCGGTTGCCATGATAAAACCGACATCCGGGAATTCACGTTTAACGTAATTGAGTAAATCCATCCCGCTGAGCTGACCCAGCTTCCAGTCAGAAAACACCAGATCCGGGGTATCGGCTTTAATGGATACGATGGCCGCCTCCACACAGTCGGCCTCGCGCAGGCGATAGCCTTCCGTTTTCAGCATGCCCACGATGAGCTCACGCTGACCGGGCTCGTCCTCCACCACCAAAATACTGAGCGCCATCAATCCTCCTGCTGCTTAAAATGCACCACAACCCGCGTGCCGCCGTCTTTGGGACGGGTAAAGGTCAGGCTGCCGCCATAATGGCTCGTCAGCAGTCTGCTGGCAATGTAAAGCCCCATGCCGGTGCCCTCGGGTTTGGTGGTGACATGGGGCTGACCGAGCCTTTCAATCAAATGCTCGTCCATGCCCACGCCCTTATCGGTCACCGTAACGCACAGCTGGCCCTGCCCTGCGCTCACATCAATACCCAGCCATGGCGCGTCGTTGCCTGCCTGAGCTTCAACGGCGTTGATGATGACCGCATGCAGGATACTGCGAATTTCTGACTCCATTCCCGGCAGCCAGTGTTCGGTCTCGAATCCCGATAAACTGAGCTGGGGTTTCACCCCCGCCACCGAAAGCTCCAGCAGGATGTCCTGAACCACCGCATTAACCGGAATGGGACGGCTACGGTCCACTTCGCTGGATGAGAGCGTCAACAAGGATTGTATGTGTTTGTCCATCATCGCAATTTTTTGCTGAATTTGGCCAAGCTGCAGGGCTCTCAACGACGCATCGTCGGTCTGACTCTGGTTTTCGGCCAGCAGTCCCAGGGTATGCAGCGGGTTACGCAAACTGTGGGCAATGCCGCGGGTGATTTCGCCAAGCTCCACCAAATGCTGCTGACTGGCAATTTGCTGCTCGCGGGCGCTGAGCTGCGCCAGTTTTTCGCTCATGGCGTTAAAACCTTCGAGCATGGTTTTAATTTCATCCACACCCCGAGGGGTCACCTGATATCCGAGTTGCCCTTCCCCCAGCTTGCGATGGCCTGTGGCAAGTTCAGACAAGGGGCCACTTACCCGACGACTGAGCCAGTACACAAAAATCAGCGCCAGCAGGGAAGAGACCAGAATCAGCGCCGCCATCCATTCGCGAAAACGGCTCAGGGCCTCTGAGACATTGTTTTGCCCAAATTCCAGATGTCTCGACTCCATCTGAACCCCGCTGCCGGTGCGAACCACCATCACACGGCCACCCTCTGCGGTTTCCCGGGTATTGATGGTGAGGGTATCCAGCGACTGATGCAGCGCCTGTTGGTACTCACGGGTCAACAGCTCCTGCATTCGGGACAGGTTTTCCAGCTCCCTGGAGAGGGCCTCGCGGATGTAGGCATCCTGCTGCCGGTGCAGCTCTGAGTCATTTTCGCTCTCGAGTTCAGCCCGCTGCTCAAGCTTGGCCTCCACTTCCGCCAAGGCGCGTCCCACCTCCAACTGCTGCAGTTCGATGATTTCCGATTGACTGGGCACCTTCACCTTAAGGGACTCCAGAAGCGCCTTGTCATGTTCGGAGAGACTGGCGCTGTCCTGCTTGGGCAGTTCGCCATTTTCGCGCTTGATTTGCACCTGCTGCACAAACTGCAAATTATCGCCCAGATCCTCAACAACAATGTCCACCAGCTGGCGAGACAGTGCCAGCGAGTCCTTGCGCAGATCTTCGTCAAGCTGCTGCTTGAGGGCTTCCCCAATCAATAATTGGCTGAGCCCCAGCAGCAGGATAAGCCCCCCGAAGAGGGCGAACAGATAGTGTTTTATCGACATCCGCCAGTCCTGTCTCGCTACTCAAATTTGTTTGCTAACCTGCATGGCGTTAATCAGCTGTGCATGTCTCGCGCTGAACGCCCCACTGGGCGCGCCAGTCCCCTTCACCAATGCAACAACGGCTGAACGCTGAAGATAATCAACAAAAACCGTGCCAGTTACGCCCATTCAGAGGCCATCGTCATTCTCAGTAAAATCTTTTAGTAATCAGCCACTAAAATCACTTCCACCTTGATAACGCCAAACATTGTCAGCAAAGCGTCGGCAGAATTTCCCCAAATCAGAAAACCTGTATCCCGAAATCGGGTGGACCACCCCGCTCATGTTGGGCAGGAACTTTCACATCTTTTTGTTTTACATGAAATTTGCTGCTTTGGCACGCTAATCGCCTTAATCGGGATGGACCCCAGGTCAATTTCTGTTTTCAACAAAAGGATCATTGCCATGAAAAACCCTGCGTTGCTGGCTTCGCGTCTCGCCGTTTCTGTAATGCTTTCAACCACTCTCCTCTGCGGTGAGCTTTTAGCTGCACCATCAAGCCTGCCTTCGGACAGCGAAGTCTCGACAGGCCAGGCTCCAGCCCCGGTCGATATAGTGGAACGGGTGACGCTGGAAGCAGAGTCTCCCCAAAAGGTGTTTATTACCGTAGTTAAGGATGGCGAAAGTACGAACTTCACCCTGGAAGGAGACGAGCTCACTGACACGGCACTGATTGATAACAAGTTGTCGGCCCTCGATAACGAAAGCCGCGCCGACATCATCAAAACCCTGCAATCCATTCGCAGCGGCAAAACCCGGGTGATAAGCAAGGGCGACATTGCCGAACTCAGGGCGCTGAAAGTAGAGCTCAAGGCCCGTGAAGCGGAAATAGCAGCCCGCAGCGAAGCGATGTCAGTGCGGGCTGAAGAGATGTCCAAAATTGGAAACACCATTGCTGAAATCGTGATGTCAAGCGTGCAACAAATTGATTTGGATGAAGATGGCCACAGAGTCATGGTGCTGCATCATGCCGGCGACAACGACCTGGCGATGGAGCTTCACAGCGTCGACAGCCAGGCGATTCAATTCAGAATGCTCAAGGAACTGCTGAGTGACAGCGAACTGACAGATGAGCAGCGCGAAGAACTCAAAACCATGCTCGGCAACTGAGCCGTCAGCCGCAGCGCGAGATGCAAGATAAATCATGGATATGTGATGCAGCTTAAAGACGCCTCCGGGTGATGGGGTTAAGCTTGCATCACAATCCATACTGATTTGTTAAGGTATTCCCATGTGGTGGCGTATCATACTGATTGTGTTGGCCTGTTTATTGACTGGGGCTCACTTTTTACGTTACGGAAATCATTTGGCAGCAGCCGCTTTTGCCCTGGCCCCCTTGCTTTGCTTTGGCCGTGTGCTGGCCCTGAGGGCTTTGCAACTCGTGCTGGCGGCAGCACTGGTGTTGGTTTGGGGTGTGGCAACCTTTGATTATGTCAGCCTGCGGTTGGCTGCCGACGCCCCCTGGCTGCGGCTTCTTGCCATCATGTCGGCGGTGATCCTGTTTGTTGGCATTGCGGTTTGGAGCATTGAAGGACTGATTGCCAAAAAAAGGCAACGCAGCTTGTACCGCTGAACATTATCAGGCTGACACTGTGACCGGCTCTTCATCGGGTTGGTCATTGCCTTGGTATCATCTGAGGGAATGGCGTTTTTGGCTGACGCGCCATTCCCTTTATCCCTTTATTCCTTTGTCGTTTTCCCTTTGCCCACCTCAGCAACGCTCTGTTCGATGGTGCTCCTGCCCCAGTGCACGGCGGGCCGCAGCATCTACCGCTACATTCACCAAGGCGGTAATCCCCATCAGCACCAGCGCACCGGCAAAGCGAATTTCCGAAAAGTTACTGTCGATATAAAACCCAAGGGTCGCAACACCCAACATCCCCAGAATGGCGGTTTCCCGCAGGATCACCTCGAAGCGATAAAAAAGCAGTGCCATCATGCCCGGATAGATAGCCGGCAATACCCGATAACCAAATCCATCGAGTCCCCCTTTGTCTTCTTCTCGCAGTGGCACTCGGCTCGCGCTTCTTGCGGTTAAAAACAAAATAAGACCGGCGTTGTGCAGGGCAAGGGCCAACATCGCGGGTAGCATCGAGGGCCCGAGCAGCAGCATAAACACAAAGGCGAGGATGTATTCAGGGATGGATCGCATCAGCAACAGTGACAGGGTGCTGGCGCCGGACACCAGACTGCCGGTCAAGGGCCGATAAGCCAGCGGCAGTAAGAAAAACACCAGTAAATGCGTTATCCCAAGCGCCCCCAGTGCCAGCACCAGCGTGGCCATGATGCCCGGCAGTGCCTGAGACAGGGTTAAGCCTTGCAGCCAGCTCAGGGTATCGGCAAGTGCGGCCCCAAGCCCCAGCTCACCCAGTTGCCACTGCCGCACACTGTGGGGCCAGATATCTTCGCTGATAAAACGCCAGATAAGGCTGCCATCGAGCCCCGCCACAGGCGGCAAAAAATACACCGCCGCCAGTAAATAAAAGGGAATAAGCCAACGCTTGCACCAATAAGACAGGGTACCTACAAGCAAGATAAACAGCAGCAGGAGTGCGGCGCCCTCTGAGTAGTGGCCCTGCTTAAAGGCACTTTCCAGATGAAATCCCAGGGTTGGCATGCCCACAAACCCGAGCACAGCGCTGCTTCTTAAGGCACATTCGAATCGATAACGGGTATAGGCCAGAAGCTCAGGCAACACGTGGGCGACCTTGCCATAGAGCCACCGGCTCAGAGCGTCGGTTCCGCCCGGCAGCGTATGAGCCGTGTCTTTAGGGGCGCGGCAGAGGATATCGTGGAAGACCCGGGCAAAGGTGGTGCCGTAGGGCAGCGCCAAGGCCAGCACACCGGTGACGGGAGACAAACCAAACAGCTGCAAAAACAGCAGCGCCCAGAAAATCTCATGAATAGCCCGGATAAAAGCGCTACCAGCCGCCACCAGCGGGTGGTGGTATACCAGCGACAGCGGCAGACCGATAAAGAGGCCAAGGCCGATACCCAGGAGCGCAAAGCTCACCGTCTGCCAGAGTGCATCCACTAAATGCTCAGTGGCAAAAAAGTCCGGCGTCATAAAGCCCTTGAGCATGCGTCCCAGTTCATGCCAGGGCTCAAGGGCGATGACTTCAGTGTCCGCCAGCCAAAAGGCGCAAAAACACACCAGCCACAAGCCCAGCGTCAACCGCTGCCAGCGGCCGATAAATGCCAGTTTCAGCATTTGACAACATCATCCTTTTCCACATCGCCATAAAAGGCATCAAGGTCGGCCAGCGTCAACGCAGAGGCATCTGCATCCAGTACCAGTTGGCCTTTCTTAAGCCCGAGAATACGGTCAAAGTGGGTCAATGCCTGATGGCGGTTATGAAGCACCATGACCACAGTTGCATGGCTGGCGGTGATGTGGCGGATGATACGGTCGGCCATGGCGGGGTCGAGTGCCGACACGGGCTCGTCGCCCAAAAAAATCGGTTGATGCTGGTAAAGTGCACGACCAATGGCAACCCGCTGCCGCTGCCCACCCGATAAGCGGCTCACCAATGTCGAGGGTGACATCTCAAGTTCAAGGGTGCGACAAAGCGCGTTCACCTCGGCCAATGGCGCCTTAAAAGGCCACAGTAAGTTGGCAAGGTTGTATAGCCCATGGTGGCGCCCGAGCGCTCCCATGTAGATGTTGTGATACAGGCTGAGGTTTTCAACCAATCCCTGTGACTGGGCACAAAGCGCCGCAGTGTCTTTCAACTGGCGATGAATGTGCGCGAGTAAGGTCGACTTCCCGGCACCCGAGGCGCCAAGAATCGCAACCTTTTGCCCGGAATGTAAAACGACCGAGAGGTCTTTAATCACCTCCCGGCCGCCGTAATCCAGCGAAAGCCGGTCAATAACCAACATGATCAGTCAATCAGTCCAATAGCCTTGGCCACGTCTTCCACCGGCTGGAAGTCTTCATTGTCGGCAGGTACGAAAGATTGACGGGGGAAAGACGCCAGCAGCTCAGGGTCTTTCATTTCCAAAAGCGCCTGTGTCACCTTGGCTTTAAAGCCTTCGCCAAAGCGTTTGTCCACATCGCCACGTACTGTCCACTGGTAGTCGGGATAAACCGGACTTTCCCACACTACCTTCACTTTGCTGGTATCCACCTTGCCGGCTTCGACCATGGCGTCCCACACCTTGTAATTAACCGCACCCACCTGATACACACCGGCCTCAACCTGTGCAACAGTGCGGCTGTGATCGCCCGAAAAGCCAACGCGCTTGAACACATCGTCAGGACGTTTGCCCAGATTGCGCTCAAGGAAAAATTGCGGCATCAAACGGCCGGAAGTCGAATCTTTTGAACCAAAGGTAAAGGTATAGCCACCAATAGCCGGGAAGTTAGCGCTGTGCTCAAGGCCAGTGCTGTGGTGGGCAATAAAATAGCTTTTAAAAAACTGATCCTCAAAGCCCTGG
Source organism: Shewanella litorisediminis (assembly GCF_016834455.1). Classification (NCBI taxonomy): domain Bacteria; kingdom Pseudomonadati; phylum Pseudomonadota; class Gammaproteobacteria; order Alteromonadales; family Shewanellaceae; genus Shewanella; species Shewanella litorisediminis. The sequence goes on along the minus strand of NZ_CP069213.1, from coordinate 1,751,788 downwards.
GCAATGGCTTCGGAACCGGGCACCAGACGGCGCGCCTGTACGCCGGATAAGCCACCAAACCAAGCCAGCTGGACCTGATTGTTACGAAACGCCGTGACAGCCGCCGAGTAAGATTTTACCGGCACATATTTCACCTCGACGCCGAGCTGGGTTTCGAGGTAATCGGCCACCTTTTCAAATCGGGTACGCAACTGGCTTTCATCCTCGTCAGGGATGGCGGTAAACGTAAAGGTTTCAGCCATGGCGGCAGGGGTAAGCGCAATAAGGAGCAGCGCCAGGTATTTCGGCAGACGTTTCATCTTCTTTATCCGGGTAATGACAGTGCGCGGATTGTAACGTATCTGCAGGCACAGACAAAACTGTTGCCGATACCGGTCAGCGTTCATTAAGAATATTCGTCATAGAATCAGGTAAAATTTTTACAGTCAATTCGTTAGCGCGTACACTGACCCAAATTTGTTCGGGAGTTATCCATGAGAATTCTGGTTGTCGAAGACGATCCTTTACTGTCGCATCACCTTAAGGTTCAACTGAGTGAACTGGGCAATCAGGTGCAGGTTGCCAATACCGCGCAGGAAGGCTTTTATCAGGCCACCAATTACCCCATAGACGTTGCCATCATCGATTTGGGATTGCCTGATCAGGATGGCATAGAACTCATTACCCGTTTGCGGGATGCCGAACTCAAGGCGCCCATCCTTATTCTGACGGCCAGGGTGAACTGGCAGGATAAGGTCGAAGGCCTCAATGCCGGTGCCGATGACTATCTCGTCAAACCCTTCCAGAAAGAAGAACTGGTTGCCCGCCTCGATGCCCTGGTGCGCCGCAGTGCCGGGTTTGTGAAGCCGCGGATTACCTCGGGCTCCCTTGAGCTGGATCTTGCCGCCAAGCAGGTCACACTTGATGCCGAAGTGCTTGAAATAACAGCATTTGAATACCTTATCCTGGAATACCTTATGCGACACAGCCACGAGGTCGTTGCCAAACAACGGCTGCTGGATGTAATTTACGGTGATAAAGAGGGTGACCCGAACACCATCGAAGTCATGGTCAGCCGACTTCGTAAAAAGCTGACCCGGGATGGCATGGATAATCCCATAGTGACCATCCGCGGCCAGGGTTATAAATTCAACCTGCCCTGTAGCTGACGATGCGCTTTAAGTTAAAACCCAAACGCCGCCTGCTGACAAGGATGTACCTTACATCCCTGTCAATTATTACTCTGGTGGGTTTTGGTCTGGCGTGGATGGTTAACATTCTGCATGCGCAAAACTCTTACAACGAAGAAACCGCCCAGCTGATTGCCGAAATCCCCCAGGTGGCGGCCGAGCTTCGCGAGCATGATCTCATTCCTGACACCAGCGCCTGGCTTGAAGAGAACCGCAAAGGCGAGCGCTACGTGATGGCAAGCTGCGATGACAGATTCAAGCAGGTATGGACCTCGGCCATGGCGGTAGACAGAGGCCTGTTTGATACCTGTGAACGCTTCGCCGACATCAAAAACGACTCCCCGCCCTACTATCTGACCTTATCCGACAATCGTGGCTACTACATCTACATGCTGTCGGTGGAAATCGCCAAAATTCATTACAACCTGCTGGTGATGAAAGACGCGGAAAAGCTGGAGCAGGAGTACGATAAATTCAGCCGCCGTACCTATATCCGCCTGGCCCTGGTGCTGGTACTGGCCCTGATCCTGCTTGTCAGCGCAGCCTATTGGGGGATGCGCCCTCTGGTGAGGATGCGTGAAGAACTCAAGTCCATTGCCGATGGCAAGGCCAAATCGCTGTCTGACGGTTATCCGGTGGAGCTCGAAGGGGTGACTCAGGCACTGAACCAGTTGCTGCAGCAATCTTCGGCCCAGCAGGAGCGTTACCAGAATGCGATGAACGACCTTGCGCACAGTCTGAAAACCCGCCTCGCCGCCGTGCATGCCATTTTGGATGACAGGGCATTAGATCAACAGGAAGTGAGCGAGAAAGTCATGGAGCAGGTGAGCCAAATGGATCACCTGGTGAAGTATCAGTTAAAGCGGGCCATGCTGGGCCGGAAAGGCCTGAAGCAGGAACAAACCCAATTGCTGCCGCTGGTCAATCAGCTGTCGCAGATGCTGTTCAAAATCTACCGCGATAAAGACGTGCAGTTTTCGGCGCGGATCCTGCCCCTGTTGCAATTCCCCGGGGATAAAGGGGATGTGATGGAGCTGTGTGGCAACCTGATGGAAAACGCATTCCGGCTCTGTATTTCGACTGTGCGCGTGAGCGCAGAAATCAATGACAATGGCGAATTTGAACTCAGGGTTGAAGACGATGGTCCTGGCGTGGCAGAAAGCCTGAGGCAAAAAATCCTTGAGCGGGGCGTGCGCGCCGACACCCGAAGCCCCGGACAGGGCATCGGCCTTGCGGTATGCCATGAAATTGTCCAAAGCTACAACGGCATCCTGACCATCGAAGAATCAAACCTTGAGGGGGCCATGTTCAGGATCCGCATCCCACTGTAAGCGGTGAATTGGATCTCTGACGTTTACCCCATGGCGTAGAGCTGTTCGGCGCGGTTGAACATGACCCAGGAAGTGGCGATATATTTGTCGCCACTGACAGGAATATTGCCTCTGTGGGTATGGGTAAAACCGGCGGGGGCGATCACCATGGTGCCTTTCTGAGGCATAAGCTTGCGGCCCTGATAGAAAAACTCCGTCTCGCCGCCCGCTTCCACATCGTTGAGATAAAACATGTAAAGCACCACCCTGTGCAAAGCTTCGTTATGCCCAGCCTGTGGGAATTGCTCAGAATGCCAATGGGGATAGCCACCTTTTCCTTTGGGGTATTTCTGCACATTGATGGTGCCACTGCGGTAGAGATACTTCACCAGCGCATCGGCTCTGGGATGCCCCAGCTTCGCGTAATTGTCTGGATTCAGGGTAACCGGCTGGCCTTTCTCGTCGGCCACCTTGACCGCCACCGCTCCCATCAGCGCCATGGAATATTTATCAAAGTACTCAACGGTACCCTTCAGGGCATGGGTCAGCAATTCATTGCGAAGCGGGATAAGATCAGCAAAAGAGTCCAGTGTCAGATCCCGGCTCCGCTTTTTTTCGATATCCACACCATTGCCGGTACGGCCATCCACGACGCCGGGATGTTGCTCCAGAGTGGAGATTAAACGGTCGCACAGTTCGTCGGGTATCGCATGGGGGTAGACTTCAATAAAATCCATGTCACACTCAGAGTAATTTCTTGTGGTTTGCTATGCTGACACGCCAGTTAAGTAATTGTAAAGTATTACCATTGGGCTAGACTAACCCCACCCGGACTCTCGCAGACCCACTATGAGTAAAAGTTGTAAGGTTCACGTCAACCAACTTCAGGTTGGAAATTTTGTTCGCCTGCCTGTTGCTTGGAAGGATCACCCTTTTTTATTCAACAGTTTCCGCGTTAAACAAGAAGCGCAAATTCAACTTATCCGCAGCCTCGGCATAGAGCACGTATTCGTCGATCTGGACCGCAGTGACGTAATGCCGCTGCAGGAGCAACCTGTCTCCATGTCTGCGCCGGCAAAGGATCTCGCCCCGCTTATTGATGAGCTGGAAAAGAAAAAACAGGAACAAATTGAGCAGCTGAAAAAGATGCGCCGGGAGCTTGGAAAAACCGAGCAGGAGTTTGACCGCTCCCTGGCAAAAATGCGCAACCTCATGAATAAACTGAGAAGCCGCCCCCTGAACGCCATCCAGGAAGCCGAAGAGCTGATTCAGGACATCACCCGCCAGCTGCTCGCCAATGATAACCTCGTATTACATCTGATGGGCGATGCCAAAAAAGACGATAGCTTTTACTTTCATTCGCTCAACGTGGCAGTGCTTTGCATGTTACTGGCCAAGGAGCTTGGCTGGGACAGGGCCGATATCGAGGCCATAGGTTTGGGGGCATTGTTTCATGATGTGGGTAAACTGAAGGTGCCCGCGCAAATTCTTAAAAAACAGGCCGATTTAACCACCCCGGAAATCAATTTCATCAAACAGCACCCAAACTTTGGCGTAGAGTTTGTGAAATTGACCGATACCTTTCCTGAGTCGGCACTCCCGGTCATTACCAATCATCATGAATTTCTCGATGGCAGCGGCTACCCCAAAGGTCTCAAGGGAAAAGATTTGTGCCCACTTTCACAACTGGTTGCTGTCGTAAACGAATACGATACCCTGTGCCACCCCGACAACCTCAGCAAAGCCAAAACTCCTTATGCAGCGCTGGGTTACCTATTTAAAAACTACAAGGGCAAACTCAACGCTGAGTTCGTCGGCCAGCTTATTCGCATGCTGGGGATTTACCCGCCCGGGTCGGTGGTAGAGCTGACCAGCGGCCAGTTTGGAATGGTCATGGCGGTAAACATCAGTAAGCTGCTCTTCCCGCGCATCATGGTTTACGACGCACTGGTGCCCAAAGATCAGGCTCCCATCATCGATTTGGAAGCGGAAGGACTCAGCATAGTGCGCTGCCTGCCACCAGCAGCCCTGCCGGAAAAAATCTTTAACTATTTGAATCCAAGGGAGCGCGTGACGTACTTCTTTGGTCAGGAGAGCAAGCGCTGATTGGCTTATAACCTGCGAGAGCCAAGACTTTCGCATTTATACGCAACTGGTCTTGCCCCTACCCGCCCCTTTGTCTAGTGTGAAAGTGTATTCCTTTGCCGCACACGCGAAAGGGGGCACCATGACACCCTTACCCGATTTCGATACCTTAAGGTGGATGGCGGACAACGAGCCGCAAGCCCTCGACGAATTACGGGATAAACTTAACCGGGAAGTCATCGACGGCTCTGAATCCAACAAAGCACAACTCGAATGCCTTATCTACGACCTCGACCGGCAACTTTCCCGCTGCACCAACCCCTACCACAGGTGTGTCATCGCCACTGGCATGATGCGAAATAAACTTCACACCCTGCAATGCGTCATCAATGAACCCGACTTTCTCGAGCGCTCCTGTGCCGAAGTAATTCCCCTGTTCAAGGCCTGAGGCTTACAACCAACGTTTGCGCTTAAAGAAGAAATAGGTACCGGCGGCACTCGCCAGCATCATGGCAATGGCCATGGGATAGCCGTACTGCCATTCGAGTTCGGGCATGGTGGTAAAGTTCATGCCGTAGCTGGATGCAATAAGCGTGGGAGGCAGGAACACCACGGCGGCAACCGAGAAAATTTTAATGATTTTGTTTTGCTGCAGGCTGGTAAAACCCATGGCCGCATCAAGCAGAAAGTTGAGTTTATCGAAGATAAATTGGCTGTGGGGCATCAAAGACTCGATATCCGAGAGCATCTCCCGCAAGTCTTTCATATCTTCATCTGAGAGTTGCCCGCGGTAATAGCGCTGCATATACCTCAGTGAACGCTGGGTATCGAGCAAACTCAAACGGATTTTACCGTTGGCATCTTCCTGAATCGTGATGAGTTTAAAGACATCATCCAGCTCCTGGCTTTCAAATACTTCTTCCCCCACGTTTTCGAGCACCGTGTAAACGTCTTCAATCAAGTCAGAGAGATAATCCACCTTGAGATTGAAAAGCTCGATAAAAAGCTCCTGAGGTGTAGACACTTCAAGCCGCCCAAGGCGCAGATAGTTTCGAAGCAGTCGGATAAGGCCCACATCCTCTTCACGGATGGTGAGCAGAAATTTGGTTCTTAAGTTAAAAGACACGTTCACCGCGCGGACGTCCTGCCCAACCCGCTGTGGGAACAGGGAGTTGATGTGCAAACCGTCACTGTTTTGATAAAAACGGGCGGACGCTTCGATTTCGTTAATGTCTTCCTCGTCCGGCAACTCTTCCACCGAGAACCTGGCAAGCCACTCGCGTTCTTCATCCTCGGGTTTATAAAGATCCAGCCATAGCGTCGAAGGGGGAAGGCTGTCCTCAATGCCAAGTTCAAGAACAGTCAGTTGACGATTTTCATAAACATAAGCAGTGATCATCGAGCCTTCCTTACCCGTTCACACGGGGAGTAACGTTAAACCGCGGCTAGTTTACCTGATAACCTTCGAATGAAAAGTATTATGGTCTGCTTTAAGGTATTGATTCAGTGCTGGTCGGAGCTGGAGATCATTATCCGCTCCTGAGATGATAGCCTGATTTTAAGACCATCCAAGGTTTCAAGTTCCGACTGGCCAAGGTCGCGCTTTCGGACCTTGAAAATGCGTTCGTCACCTCGATCTGGCGAAATAATGGTAACAGAGAGCACACGATTGCCGTCATACCAGCGCCAGCCGAGCCACACAGAGCTTAAAAGAACTGTCGTACACAGAATGCCAAGGGCGAGATAGCGGACCAGCAGACTATTGGCACTCACCGAGGGCATGACAGGCTTACGCTTTTGAAACTTGATAAAAACCACAACAATGACGGCTAGAGTCAGCAGTATTTTCAGCAACATGGCAAATCCCTCTCGGCAATGCCCATAGTCTACCCCAAGCATTCAATCAGTTCTGTTAAGAAACTCTTATAAAGCCCGGGCGAAATCAAAAAACCGCCAGATTCTGTAAAACCGCATATAAAGCAAAAAGGCCACCCGCATGGGTGGCCTCTTCACTTATTAGGCGCTTGGCAATGACCTACTCTCACATGGGGAGACCCCACACTACCATCGGCGCGATTGCGTTTCACTTCTGAGTTCGGAATGGGATCAGGTGGTTCCACAATGCTATTGTCACCAAGCAAATTCGTTATGCCCTCGCTTATCAGCAAGAACATGCAATTTAGAAAGCTGATGCGCTTATCGAGCTTGAGTTATCACTTCAATCAAGTCTGGTTTCTTCAAGACTATCTACTTTAACCATCAGTCAAAACCCATCTGGGTTGTATGGTTAAGCCGCACGAGTCATTAGTACAGGTTAGCTCAACGCCTCACAACGCTTACACACCCTGCCTATCAACGTCCTGGTCTCGGACGGCTCTTCAGTGGACTCAAGGTCCAAGGGAAGACTCATCTTGGGGCTCGCTTCCCGCTTAGATGCTTTCAGCGGTTATCGATTCCGAACGTAGCTACCGGGCAATGCCATTGGCATGACAACCCGAACACCAGCGGTTCGTTCACTCCGGTCCTCTCGTACTAGGAGCAACCCCCCTCAATCTTCCAACGCCCACGGCAGATAGGGACCGAACTGTCTCACGACGTTCTGAACCCAGCTCGCGTACCACTTTAAATGGCGAACAGCCATACCCTTGGGACCGACTTCAGCCCCAGGATGTGATGAGCCGACATCGAGGTGCCAAACACCGCCGTCGATATGAACTCTTGGGCGGTATCAGCCTGTTATCCCCGGAGTACCTTTTATCCGTTGAGCGATGGCCCTTCCATGCAGAACCACCGGATCACTATGACCTACTTTCGTACCTGCTCGACGTGTCTGTCTCGCAGTTAAGCTGGCTTGTGCCATTACACTAACCACACGATGTCCGACCGTGTTTAGCCAACCTTCGTGCTCCTCCGTTACTCTTTGGGAGGAGACCGCCCCAGTCAAACTACCCACCAGGCACTGTCCCTAGTCCGGATTCACGGACCGAGGTTAGAACATCAACACTACAAGGGTGGTATTTCAAGGTCGACTCCACGAGAACTGGCGTTCCCGCTTCAAAGTCTCCCACCTATCCTACACATGTAGGGTCAATGTTCAGTGCCAAGCTATAGTAAAGGTTCACGGGGTCTTTCCGTCTAGCCGCGGGTATACGGCATCTTCACCGCAATTTCAACTTCACTGAGTCTCGGCTGGAGACAGCGTGGCCATCATTACGCCATTCGTGCAGGTCGGAACTTACCCGACAAGGAATTTCGCTACCTTAGGACCGTTATAGTTACGGCCGCCGTTTACCGGGGCTTCGATCATGAGCTTCTCTTGCGATAACCCAATCAATTAACCTTCCGGCACCGGGCAGGCGTCACACCGTATACTTCCTCTTGCGAGTTTGCACAGTGCTGTGTTTTTGATAAACAGTTGCAGCCACCTGGTATCTGCGACTGCCGTCAGCTCAGGGAGCAAGTCCCGTCACCAACAGCAGCGTACCTTCTCCCGAAGTTACGGTACCATTTTGCCTAGTTCCTTCAGCCGAGTTCTCTCAAGCGCCTTGGTATTCTCTACCCGACCACCTGTGTCGGTTTGGGGTACGATTCCTGCTAACCTGAAGCTTAGAAGATTTTCCTGGAAGCATGGCATCAACCACTTCAGTGCCGTAGCACCTCGTCATCAGCTCTCGGTATATGTGTGCCCGGATTTGCCTAAGCACACTACCTACCACCTTAAACACGGACAACCAACGCCGTGCTGGCCTAGCCTTCTCCGTCTCTCCATCGCAGTTAGCAGAAGTACGGGAATATTAACCCGTTTCCCATCGACTACGCCTTTCGGCCTCGCCTTAGGGGTCGACTCACCCTGCCCCGATTAACGTTGGACAGGAACCCTTGGTCTTTCGGCGAGGGGGTTTTTCACCCCCTTTATCGTTACTCATGTCAGCATTCGCACTTCTGATACCTCCAGTGTGGGTTACCCCTTCACCTTCAACGGCTTACAGAACGCTCCTCTACCGCGTACACGTTATCGTGCACACCCGTAGCTTCGGTGAATTGCTTAGCCCCGTTACATCTTCCGCGCAGGCCGACTCGACTAGTGAGCTATTACGCTTTCTTTAAATGATGGCTGCTTCTAAGCCAACATCCTAGCTGTCTAAGCCTTCCCACATCGTTTCCCACTTAGCAATTACTTTGGGACCTTAGCTGACGGTCTGGGTTGTTTCCCTTTTGACGACGGACGTTAGCACCCGCCGTCTGTCTCCCGGATAGCACTCTTTGGTATTCGGAGTTTGCAAAGGGTTGGTAAGTCGGGATGACCCCCTAGCCTTAACAGTGCTCTACCCCCAAAGGTGTTCGTCCGAGGCGCTACCTAAATAGCTTTCGAGGAGAACCAGATATCTCCCGGTTTGATTGGCCTTTCACCCCCAGCCACAAGTCATCCGCTAATTTTTCAACATTAGTCGGTTCGGTCCTCCAGTTGATGTTACTCAACCTTCAACCTGCCCATGGCTAGATCACCGGGTTTCGGGTCTACGCCTTGCAACTAAACGCGCAGTTAACACTCGGTTTCCCTACGGCTCCGCTATTCGCTTAACCTCGCTACAAAACGTAAGTCGCTGACCCATTATACAAAAGGTACGCAGTCACGGTCTCAAGAACCGCTCCCACTGCTTGTACGTATACGGTTTCAGGTTCTATTTCACTCCCCTCACAGGGGTTCTTTTCGCCTTTCCCTCACGGTACTGGTTCACTATCGGTCAGTCAGGAGTATTTAGCCTTGGAGGATGGTCCCCCCATATTCAGACAACATATCACGTGTGCCGCCTTACTCGATTTCATCTTTGGTTAGTTGTCGTGTACGGGACTATCACCCTGTACCGTTGGACTTTCCAGACCATTCCACTAACACCCCGAAGACTTAAGGGCTAATCCCCGTTCGCTCGCCGCTACTGAGGGAATCTCGGTTGATTTCTTTTCCTGAGGGTACTTAGATGTTTCAGTTCCCCTCGTTCGCCTCACTACACTATGTATTCATGTAGTGATGACAGCTTATGCTGCCGGGTTTCCCCATTCGGACATCGCTGGCTATAACGGTTGTTACTACCTCACCAACGCTTTTCGCAAGTTACTACGTCCTTCATCGCCTCTGACTGCCAAGGCATCCACCGTATACGCTTAGTCGCTTAACCATACAACCCGGATGAGTTTCCTCACCGGCTGTATTGCAACCAGCTGGTTTTTCGATAGTTCATTTTACTGAACTCGCCTTGAAGAATTTCCAAAACACTTGATTGAAGTGTTTGAGAACTCAATTTTTGTATTAACTGAATCCGAAGATCCAGTTTCTACTATCAGCTTTCCAAATTGTTAAAGAGCGGGCTTAAAAAAGCCAAAGATAAATTCATCACTTATCTTTGGCGTCTCTATCCTTGGGACCTAAGTCCTGAGACTCACATATTGATAGTGGTGGAGCTATGCGGGATCGAACCGCAGACCTCCTGCGTGCAAAGCAGGCGCTCTCCCAGCTGAGCTATAGCCCCGTTTCTGCAATATGCAGTCTGACACAAATGCGTTGACTAAAAATCTCATTCAGGCAAGGCGGGAACGAAGGAAGTTTACTCGCGTAAACGACGACGTTTCCAACGACGCATCAATGAGATTTGGTGGGTCTGAGTAGACTCGAACTACCGACCTTACGCTTATCAGGCGTACGCTCTAACCACCTGAGCTACAGACCCACTTGCTGGTTTCTTTGTGTCATGCCGTCGTTGCTTTCGGGACTCGCTCGTTATGTAGCGCTGCTACACCGCCTCACTCGTCTCTCAAGCGCCTTGGCCTGACGCAAATTAACTGCGCAATCAAACTCTCACGCATTTGTCTCTTTTCGTCTATCAAGCAATCTGTGTGAACACTCAGCAGGGTAATGTGTCGCTTAGGTAAGGAGGTGATCCAGCCCCAGGTTCCCCTAGGGCTACCTTGTTACGACTTCACCCCAGTCATGAACCACACCGTGGTAAACGCCCTCCCGAAGGTTAAGCTATCTACTTCTGGTGCAGCCCACTCCCATGGTGTGACGGGCGGTGTGTACAAGGCCCGGGAACGTATTCACCGTGGCATTCTGATCCACGATTACTAGCGATTCCGACTTCATGGAGTCGAGTTGCAGACTCCAATCCGGACTACGACCGGCTTTTTGGGATTAGCTTCACCTCGCGGCTTCGCAACCCTCTGTACCGACCATTGTAGCACGTGTGTAGCCCTACTCGTAAGGGCCATGATGACTTGACGTCGTCCCCACCTTCCTCCGGTTTATCACCGGCAGTCTCCCTAAAGTTCCCGGCATTACCCGCTGGCAAGTAAGGATAAGGGTTGCGCTCGTTGCGGGACTTAACCCAACATTTCACAACACGAGCTGACGACAGCCATGCAGCACCTGTCTCAGAGTTCCCGAAGGCACCAATCCATCTCTGGAAAGTTCTCTGGATGTCAAGAGTAGGTAAGGTTCTTCGCGTTGCATCGAATTAAACCACATGCTCCACCGCTTGTGCGGGCCCCCGTCAATTCATTTGAGTTTTAACCTTGCGGCCGTACTCCCCAGGCGGTCTACTTAATGCGTTAGCTTGAGAGCCCAGTGTTCAAGACACCAAACTCCGAGTAGACATCGTTTACGGCGTGGACTACCAGGGTATCTAATCCTGTTTGCTCCCCACGCTTTCGTGCCTGAGCGTCAGTCTTTGTCCAGGGGGCCGCCTTCGCCACCGGTATTCCTCCAGATCTCTACGCATTTCACCGCTACACCTGGAATTCTACCCCCCTCTACAAGACTCTAGTCTGCCAGTTCGAAATGCAGTTCCCAGGTTGAGCCCGGGGCTTTCACATCTCGCTTAACAGACCGCCTGCGCACGCTTTACGCCCAGTAATTCCGATTAACGCTTGCACCCTCCGTATTACCGCGGCTGCTGGCACGGAGTTAGCCGGTGCTTCTTCTGTGGGTAACGTCACAGCTGATAGGTATTAACCATCAACCTTTCCTCCCCACTGAAAGTGCTTTACAACCCGAAGGCCTTCTTCACACACGCGGCATGGCTGGATCAGGGTTGCCCCCATTGTCCAATATTCCCCACTGCTGCCTCCCGTAGGAGTCTGGGCCGTGTCTCAGTCCCAGTGTGGCTGTCCATCCTCTCAGAACAGCTAGGGATCGTCGCCTAGGTGAGCCATTACCTCACCTACTAGCTAATCCCGCCTGGGTTCATCCAATCGCGAAAGGCCCGAAGGTCCCCTTCTTTCCCCCGTAGGGCGTATGCGGTATTAGCAGTCGTTTCCAACTGTTATCCCCCTCGATTGGGCAGATCCCCAGGTATTACTCACCCGTCCGCCGCTCGCCACCTCAGGAGTAAACTCCCTTGTGCTGCCGCTCGACTTGCATGTGTTAGGCCTGCCGCCAGCGTTCAATCTGAGCCATGATCAAACTCTTCAATTAAAGTTTTGGTCTCAATGAATTTCTGCTGTCATGCTCTGCATGAAAACTCCTTCATTGATAAAATCGTTTTGTCGACTTCATCAACCTGCGAGTATCCACACAGATTGCTTGATAAATTTTTAAAGAGCGTGACCTTGTTTGGCATTTGCCGTCGGTCGATGGGGGCGCATTATAGGGGCTTGGTCAGCGAGCGCAAGCCCTTTTATCGAATCAATCCATCAAGTGGATATATTTTAGCCGCCAGTGCATTTCTTGCCACTGAAAACCCAAGTTAAACCCTGGCTAACCTTTGGATCTGGCTACGACCGATAGCCAATGTCTATTTGCTTAAGGTGTACGGCTTTCAGTTTGGGGATTTCAGGTAAGCCGGCACGTCAGCAATACTGTCCAATACTACGGTGGCCAATTTCTCGCCTTCGCTGTCAACTACCTTGCCGCTTCTCACCAGAATTTTGGCAGGGATACCCGCAGCTTGCGCGGCGCGCATATCATCAGCCTTGTCACCCACCATAACCGAATTGGCCAAATCCAGTTTCAGGAATTTGGCTGCGGATTCCAGCATGCCTGGCTTGGGTTTGCGGCAATCACAATCCTGCTTATATTCCCCGACGCCCTTTTCTGGATGGTGTGGACAGTAATAGATGCCGTCGAGATCCACACCTTTGTCGGCAAAGTTCCAATCCATCCATTCCGTCAGACTGTGAAAGTCGTCTTCAGAATACATGCCGCGGGCAATGCCTGACTGATTGGTTACCACCACCAACTTGTAACCCATGTTTTTCAGGGCAAGACAGGCTTCAAACACACCTTCGATGTACTCAAAATCGTCGACGGTATGAACATAACCATGGTCTTTATTGATGACACCATCCCTATCCAGAAACACTGCTCGTTTCACTTCTATCACTCCGGTTTTGCAAGTGGCGCTATTATTTCACTCCTGTTTTGGAATTGCACCGCGAACTTGGTGACAGCACGCAAGTTTTTCACTTGTTTTGGATATTGCATACACATATTCTTTTACCCACCTCTCCACCGATTAGCTCCTTAACAGCAGTAGACTATGGCCACCCTCACAGATACCACGCTTTATGCTGCCCGTCGCAGTGCACTCTTGGACCGATTGCCCCCCGAGAGCCTCGTCGTGCTCGCCGGATATCAGCAAAAAGTGCGCAGTAAAAACATCAAGTATCATTTCCGGCAGGACAACGACTTTTTGTATTTAACCGGATTCGCAGAGCCCGACGCCTTTGCCCTCATCTATAGAGAGGCCAGTCATGATTGCCTTAGCCTTTTTTGTCGCCCTCGCGACAAGGCGGCCGAGGTCAGTTTCGGCCACCGCGCCGGCCCGGAAGGCGCTGTGGCCCAGTTTGGGGCCAATGAAGCCTTTGTTATCGATGAGTTTGAGTCAAGGTTACTCGATGCGCTCAAAGGTAAAACCCATGTCTATGTAAGTGATGAGCTCAACCGCCTGCCAGCGCTGTGGCAACTGATTAATCACGAGCGTTTCCACACGCCGTTCGACGTACCCAAGGCCTACCGGCAACTGTCAGCCTTGGGCGCAGTGCTGCATCCCATGCGGGCGATTAAGTCTGACTCGGAAATTGCACTTATCCGTCACGCGGTCAATGCCTCCATCGCCGGGCACAAGGCACTGATGAAAACGGTCACACCGGGCATCAATGAAGGGCTGCTGGCCGCCACCTTTATGCTGGAGATTGCCAAACATGGCTGTGTGGATGTGGGCTACCCCAACATAGTGGCCAGTGGTAACAACGCCTGCTGCCTGCATTACGAAGACAACTGCTGCGAGGTTAAGGCGGGCGAGCTGGTGCTGGTTGATGCAGGCGCCGAGTATAGCCATTACAGTGCCGACATTACCCGCACCTTCCCGGTGAATGGCCTTTTCAGTAACGCGCAGCGCCAGATCCACACTCTGGTATTAAGCGCATTGGATGCGGCAATCGCCAGGGTACGCCCGGGCGCCCGCTGGAATGTCCTTTATGAGACCTGCATGGAGGTGATGGCCAAAGGGCTGATTGAACTTGGCCTGCTTGAAGGCTCGCTCGATGAGGTAATGAAAAGCGAAAGCTATAAACGCTTTACCGTACACAAGACCGGCCACTGGCTGGGAATGGACGTGCACGATGTGGGCCCCTATCAGGATGAAAGAGGTGATTGGCGCACGCTCGAACCCGGGATGGTGTTTACCCTGGAGCCCGGGATTTATATTCCGGCCGATGCCATCAATGTACCGCCCAAGTACCGTGGCTTGGGCGTGCGCATCGAGGACGATATCCTGGTCACCGCAGATGGCTGTGAGAACCTCTCTGGAGCCTGCCCCCGCAGCTGCGATGAGATAGAAGCCTTTATGGCTTCCGGCAGATAGTTTACATATTCCAGTCAGACTTTTATGACCAAGTCGGCTAATCGGCCGCCTTTCGTATCTCTATTAACGCTCAGTCAAAGCGCTTTACGCTGTAAGGACTCATGTCGATGGCCGGCGTCTCGCCGCTCACCAACTGCCCCATCAGCTCTGCGGTGCTCGCAGCCCAGGTAAGCCCGAGGTGTTGATGCCCAAAAGCAAAATAGACTCCCGGACTTTTGCTTTCCCCAAGAACCGGCAGACTGTCCGGCAGAGATGGCCTGAATCCCATCCAACGCTCACCGTCGGACACATCAGCCCCCTCAAAGACCCTGGGCAAAAGCGCCTTGGCGTGGGGAAGCAGGCAGTCGGCACGGGCATTGGACATGGGGGCATCAAGGCCTCCAAATTCCACGGTTCCGGCAAGACGGGTACCGCCATCCATGGGCGTGATAATAAATTTGCGCTCATAGGAGGCCACTGGTCTTTTGAGACCGCTTTGCTGGGGCATCATTAAGTGATAACCCCGCTCTGTGTCGAGCGGCACCCTGTGCCCCAGCTTCGACGCCAGCGGCCGTGACCATGCGCCGGCACAAAGAAGCAGCTTATCGGCTGTGCTGACCTTACCACCCACTGTCGTCACTGAGGGTTTATTGCCCCCCTGCAAGGTGCTCACCAAATCAATCTCAATGCGTCCCCCCATCGCCTTAAGGGTATCAGCCAATACTTCACAGATGGCACGGGGGTTGGGAGTATGCCCAACCTCTGTAAACCACAGCGCCCCGGTGATTGCATCGGATAAACTGGGCTCAAGGGCCCTTGCTTCATCACCACTGAGCAAGGTAACCGCAACCCCGGCACCGCGATACAGCGCCAGCTCCTGCGCCATGACTCTGGCATCGGGCGTTTCAAATACCAGCAAGGAGCCATTCTCAACCAGTAAGTCCGCCCGGCCGCAAAACGTCAACAGGTCTCTGGTGGACGCCATCGAGCGGGCATTGAGCGCTTTGATGGCTTCTCCATTGCGTTTGCGCCTTGCAGGCAACATATTGACGACAAAGCGAATAAACCAGGGTAAGGCCCGGTGAAAGTAAGCCGGACGAATGCGAAAAGGCCCCAGGGGGTCGAGCAGCATTCTCGGCAGCTTGGGTAAAAGGGACGGATCGGCCAGAGGAAATACCTGCTCTGTGGCGAAATGCCCGGCATTACCAAAGGACGCCCCGGCAGCAACCCCTTCTTTATCCATCACTGTCACCTGAAAGCCCCTTCGGGCTAATGCCACTGCATTGGCAAGCCCAACAACACCTGCACCTATGACTATTACCTGCATCGCGCCTGACCCGGCGGATATCGGGTTTGCTTGTTTTATTGAATCAGTGTCCACATGCTTGCCCTCAACGCAGTAAAAAGCCGGTTTGAAAAATATCGTCAGGATGCAGCAAAAACGTGTGTTGTCCGGTCATAAAGGCCCGGCCGGAGACCTTTGGGATCAGCGCATCCTTGCCGTGAAAGTCTATCTGCTCCAGGGCTTCGACCTGCATTTTACCGCCGACAATACTCTCAATGGTCAAAGACTCTGCCAGCCCGACCTCCCCTTTGGCCCGCAGCAAGGCAATGCGCCCGGCGACGCCGGTTCCTGTGGGGGAACGGTCTACCTCACCATCGGCAAAAATACACACATGGCGCGAATGAGCCTCGATAAGCGCGGTGTGCTTTGAGGTAAAGATAGTGCCATATAAAAAGCTCAGGTCTTCATCAAGGGGGTGCTTAATGGGGTAAGACGCCATAACCGCCTGCTTAATCCGTCGCCCCCAATCAATCAGTTGATTCAGGTTATCTGCGCTGCAATCCAGCCCCAGGGCATCGGCGTCCACATAAGCATAATAAGCCCCGCCAAAGCCGATATCGAACTTCACTTTACCAATTCCGGGCACGTCGATGGATAAATCCAGCGCCTCCGCCCAGGATGGCACGTTTAAAAAGCTGGCCTGAATGCGGCCATTTGTGTCTTTTTCAGCAAAGGCACGGATAAAGCCTGCCGGCGCATCTATGCCTATTTCGGCGCGGTTGCCTTCGAAGGCGATGGCACCGGTTTGACACAGAACGGTGGCAAGAGCCAACACCGCATGGCCACACATACTGGAATACCCCTCGTTGTGCAAAAACAGTACGCCAAAGTCGGCGTGTTCAGACACAGGCTCGGTGAGGAGTGCACCATACATGTCTGCATGGCCTCGGGGTTCAAACATCAACAGCTGGCGATACTCATCGAGGTGCGTCGTTAAAAACTGACGTTTTTCCAATATGGTGTCCCCGGGCACGTCGGGGTAACCCGAGGTAATAATCCTCAGAGGCTCTCCTTCCGTGTGGGCATCCAGGGTGGTGATCCGGCGAAATTGGCTAAGTAATTCAGGGCTTAACTGAACGGGTCCCATCTGACGACTTCCTATTGTAATAATGTATGCAATATATAGTGACGAGCGACAGAGATTCAAATAATCTGAAATCTGATGTTTTCTCGATTGCATTATTGTATACAATATACTATAACTTTACGCAATGCCGAGCGCATACTGTGTCCGCGTTAAGAAAGCGGACGGCGTTACATAAAAACAAGACTATTTTGAGGTTTAAAAATGAAAGTGAACTGGCAAGGCGTATATCCAGCGATTTCTACCCAATTCAATGCGGATGGCTCTATCAACTTCGCCTCCAACACCCGGATGTTGGAGCAGCTGATCACCGATGGGATCAACGGCATCATCGCCCTGGGAACCATAGGTGAAAACGCCTCTTTGAGTGCCGAAGAAAAACGCGCCTTCCTGAAACACACTGTCGAAACCGTGGCTGGCCGTATCCCCGTGATAGCCGGTTGTACCGAAAACACCGCCCAGTTAGCCATACAGTATGTGCAGGATGTGGAAGCCATTGGTGTGGATGGGGTCATGCTGCTGCCCGCTGTGGTGTACCGTGGTACCGACCGCGAAGTGCTGACCCACTATCAGATGGTTGCCCGCGCCACCAAACTGCCCATCATGATTTATAACAACCCAGTCAGCTATGGCGTTGATATTAATCTGGAAATGACCGCAACTCTCGCCAATGAGCCAAACATAGTGGCCATTAAAGAGTCCACCACAGATACCCGCCGCCTCACCGAGTTGCAAAGCCGATTTGGCGATCGTTTCACCCTGTTTTGCGGTGTGGATGACATTGCACTGGAATCCTTGTTGCTGGGTGCCACCGGTTGGATTTCCGGCCTGACCAACGTGTTCCCCCGTGAGTCGGTCACCCTTTACAAGCTCGCACGCGCCGGTCGCATCGAAGAAGCCCGTGAAATCTATCGCTGGTTTATGCCGCTGCTGCGCCTCGATACCATTCCAACCTTGGTCCAGTGCATCAAGCTTGCCGAGCAGCTGGCCGGCCGGGGCAGTGAACAGGTACGCATGCCACGTATGACGCTGATTGGCGATGAGCGAGCCTACGTTGAGAAAGTCGTGGGTGAAGCCATGGCCAGCCGCATCGATTTGTCCAAATACAATCTGGACTGATAAGCCAAGAGCGATAAGAACAAGATTACCGGAGCTCTACGACTATGATGAAAGGTACATTTTTCTGCGTCGATGCTCATACCTGCGGTAACCCAGTACGGTTGGTCACCAGTGGCCACCCGCACCTTCGGGGCCGCACCATGAGTGAAAAACGCCAGGACTTCCTCGCCAACCACGACTGGATCCGCAAGGCATTGATGTTCGAGCCCCGGGGCCACGACATGATGTCGGGTTCGTTCCTGTACCCACCTTGCTCAGACAACGCCGATGCCGCCATCCTGTTTATTGAAACCAGCGGCTGCCTGCCCATGTGCGGCCACGGCACCATAGGCACCATCACGGCCGCCATCGAAACCGGCCTGCTGAAGCCCCGTACCCCGGGCAAGCTGGTGCTGGATGTGCCCGCCGGGCAAATAGAAATTGACTATCAGCAAACCGGCGCCAAGGTCGATTGGGTACGCATCTATAATGTGCCTGCCTATCTGGCCCACAAAGATGCGATTCTGGATATCCCCGGTCTTGGCACCCTCAAGGTCGATGTGTCCTACGGCGGTAATTACTACGTGATTGTCGACCCGCAGGAAAACTTCCCTGGCCTGCGCCACTGGAGCGCCGCGGACATTCTGCGCTGGAGCCCGATTGTGCGCCAGGTGGCCCACGACACCCTGAGCTGCATTCATCCCAACGACCCCACAGTGCGGGGTGTAAGCCATGTGCTCTGGACCGGCGACACCATCAGTGAAGGGTCAGATGGCGCCAACGCAGTGTTTTATGGCGATAAGGCCATCGACCGCTCTCCCTGCGGCACAGGCACCAGCGCCCGCCTCGCGCAGCTTTATGCCCGCGGCAAACTCAAGGTGGGCGACAGCTATACCCATGAGAGCATCATTGGCAGCCAGTTTATCGGCCGCATCGAGTCTGCCACCAAGGTGGGCGACTACGATGCAATCCGCCCCAGTATTCAGGGCTGGGCCCGTGTGTTTGGCCAAAACGCCATCACAGTGGATGACGCAGACCCCTACGCATTTGGGTTCCAGGTCGTGTAACCGGTTACTCAAGCCAGATATTTGAAAGGAGTCGTTATGACCACCGACCTCTGTGGCCGGCATTTTATTGCCCATGAATGGCAACGAAGTGAGTCCACCTTTTCCCGTTTCAACCCCAGCACCAACAAGGTACTGCCCGGCGAGTTCTCTCAGGGCACAGTTATTGAGGTTGAAGCTGCGGCCATTGCCGCAGAAGCCGCCTTCTGGGAATTCCAGCAAACGTCTGCCGACCAAAAGGCAACCCTGCTGGAGACAATGGCAAGCGAAATAGAACGGGACGGCGATGCCATTGTTGCCTGCGCCATGCTGGAATCCGGTCTGCCTGAGGCGCGCCTTAAGGGCGAACTTGGCCGCTCCACAGGCCAGCTGCGGCTCTTTGCCAGCGTCCTTCGTGAACCCTATTCCCCGCTTTTGATGGACAAAGCCAATCCGGCTCGTCAGCCGCTGCCCAAGCCAGAGTTAAAATTGGGCCAGCTGCCCCTGGGAGTCGTTGCCGTGTTTGGCGCCTCCAATTTCCCGCTGGCGTTTTCCACCGCCGGTGGCGACACCGCGTCTGCACTGGCGGCGGGCTGCGCCGTCATCGTCAAGGGCCATCCGTCCCATCCGGGCACCAGCGAGTGGGTGGCTCGGGCAATGGCAAGAGCCATTGACCTGACCGGTATGCCAAAGGGGCTCTTTTCACTTATCCAGGGAAGCGAGCCCGCGCTGTCGGTGGCGCTGGTTGAACATCCGCTGGTAAAAGCGGTGGGTTTTACCGGGTCTCTTAAGGTCGGACGCCTTCTTGCTGACCGCTGCGCTCTGCGCCCCGAGCCCATTCCCTTTTACGGCGAGCTGGGTTCGGTTAACCCACAACTATTGCTGCCCGGCAAACTGGCAAAGGACGCGCCTGCCCTCGCCGAAGCACAGGTCAATTCCATGATGATGGGCCATGGGCAGTTTTGTACAAGCCCGGGACTTGTCATCGCCATCAAAGGCCCGGGGCTTGAGAGCTATCTTGCGGCCTTATCGGATATTGCCAGCCGTCAGAGTGCCTCTGCCATGTTAAGCGCCGGGATCTGCCATGCTTTTAATCAGGCCGTCAGTGCCGTGGTGCCAAAAGTGAATGTGATTGCTCAGGGGCAAGCGGCCGAAGCGGCGCACCAAAGCCGGCCGATGATTGCCAGCATTGCGGCAAGCGCCTTAACTAAGCAACCCGAACTGCTCGAAGAAGTCTTTGGCCCCTTCGCTCTGGTGGCGATTTGTGAAACAAAGAATGAGATGTTTGAGCTGGTGAAATGCCTGCCGGGGCAACTGACAGCCAGCGTTCATGGGCTGGAATCCGAAGTCGCCGACTTCAGTGACATAGTGACGCGTTTGGCCTTTAAAGTGGGACGCATCATGTTCAATCAAATGCCCACGGGGGTTGAAGTGGCCCGGGCCATGAACCACGGCGGCCCCTACCCTGCCAGTACCGACAGCCGCTCCACATCGGTGGGAACCGAAGCGATGAAACGCTTTATGCGCCCACTTTGTTACCAAAATATGCCGGACTCACTGTTACCGGATGACCTGAAAGGGTGTTCAAGCCGATTGATGATGTTCTAAACTACCGGAAAATTGAGCAAATTGATGAAGGGAAACCCATGGTTTCCCTTTATTTATGCCTGAGTTGGCGTTAATCTTAGGCGATCAAAATGTCTTGGTATAAAGAATAAAAAATGAGTCGACACACGCCTATCGTCCATAAAACTCGCACTCAGGTCGTGGTAGAAGTTCTCAGAGAGAAGATTCTCTCGGGGGAAATTGCTGCCGGAGAACCCTTGCGCCAGAGCGCATTGGCCGAAGAGCTCAACGTGAGCCGTATTCCTGTCCGGGAAGCCCTGTTGCAATTGGAAGCCGAAGGCTTGGTGAAGTTTGAGGCCCACAAAGGTGCCACCGCTACCGAGCTGTCTGTCGCACAGGTGACCGAATTGTTTGAACTCAGGGCGCTGATTGAAACAGATCTGCTTGCAAAAGCCATCCCGAATCTGCAAGATGAAGACCTGATCCAGGCCGAGAAAGTGCTGGAACAACTGGAATCTGCCTTTAAACAGGAAGATGCCGTTGGAAGCTGGGCCGAGCTCAACACCAAATTCCATACTACGCTGTATCAGGCTGCCAACCGTCCACACACACTGGAAGTGGTTCACGGTTTAAATACCAATTGTGACCGTTATATCCGGCTGCAGTTGTTGCTGACCGGCGGGATCCCGCGGGCCGAGCAAGACCACAGAGATCTGCTGACTTATTGCAAGCAGAAACAAACCGACAAGGCCGTAGTTCTGCTGCGCGAGCACATTCTGCACGCGGCAGAGTCCATTCGCGATCTGGTTGCCGAACAGGTCAAATGATAAAAGACAACAGGCTCTCATCCCGAGCACTGTTGTCGGATATATAAGGCAGTCCCAAGGCACTGCCTTTTTTGTTTGAGAGAATTATCAATGCAGTACGCCACCATTACCGGCTGGGGCAAATGTGTTCCCCCAGCCGTGCTGACCAACCATGATCTCGCCACCTTCATCGACACTTCAGATGAGTGGATCAAGCCAAGAACCGGGATCAGTCAGCGCCACATCAGCCACGTCAATACCTCAGAGCTTGCCACTGTTGCCGCCCAGCGCGCCCTGGCCGCCGCCGGTATTGATGGCAGTGAACTTGACATGATTATTCTGGCCACCGCGAGCCCGGATACCCTGATCCCCAACATTGCCTCCACCGTGCAGGCCAATGTGGGCGCGCGCTGCGCAGCCTTCGACATCAATGCCGCCTGCTCAGGTTTCCTGTATGGCCTTGGCCTTGCCAGCTCGCAAATCAAAAGCGGCCAGTGCAAAAAAGTACTGGTGATAGGTGCCGAGCGTCTGACCTTCTATTTGGACTGGTCACGCCGCGAAACGGCTGTACTCTTCGGTGACGGCGCAGGTGCCGTGGTAGTGGAAGCCAGCGACGTTCCCGGCGGCGTATTGGGCTATGAGCTCAATAACGACCCCGATGGCCGCGATATCCTCAAGGCTGGCTTTGGTACTGCCATGGACAGATTCAGCGCAGAATCGCTGGACTTTTACATCCAGTTTGACGGCCAGGAAATCTTCAAGCGTGCCATCAACGGTATGGGTAAGTTGAGTGCCCAGGTACTGGAAAAATGTAGCGTAGACAAGGATGCGGTGGATTTGGTTATCCCCCATCAGGCCAACGAGCGCATTATCGATACCCTGGTCAGCAAAATGCGCATTCCGAAAGAAAAAGCCTTCGTGAATATTGCCAACTACGGCAACACGTCGGCGGCGACCATTCCAATTGCCATTTGCGACGCATTGGAAAAAGGCCTTATCAAGCCCAATGACACCATACTTTCCTGCGCGTTTGGTGCAGGCCTGACATCAGCGGCATTGCTACTGAAATGGGGCGAGCGGATAACGCCGGTGAACATCAGCGATGCCGAGCTGCCGCCCTGCGACCAAACCGGCATTGAGCTGGTGAGCCGCGCCGTGAACTACTTCTGCAAGTAAAAGCGGTATTTAAAAAAGCCACCTTCGGGTGGCTTTTTGCTATTTGGATATTGCATCGAAAGCCTGTGTAGATAACCGCCGCAACCCATGATGTTTTAAACCGCCAATCCCCCGGTAACCCATGCTGGGGCTATTTGGCTTGAAAGCACCTTGCAGTATCAGCCATGAATAGCTCATTCCCGTGGATAAGAGAGCCTGGCCTCATCCCAATAGATGGCTTTGCCATAAAAAGCCGCCACCAGTTGATTCAGCTCGCCAAAGCCTTTTATTTCCCTTTCATCGCCGCTGATGCAATGCCACACAAAGCGATGGCAATTATTTTCGAGCAGGTCGTAATCCCGGTACTGAAACAGTGCCATGGCCGCTCTTTCGGTGGCCATTTCGTGTGCCAGTGGCCGATGATTGGCGTCTGCCGCCACAAAAATGCGGCTCCCAGTGCGGCCATGGAGAAACCGCTCTGCCGAAACCGCGCGGATAAGGCCGCTGCCGTGCAGCTCAGCAATCAGACCATCACCAAGGTAAATACCGGTATGTTCAATCACGCCAAACACATGGCAACACATCAAAGCGCCGGGCACCGGGGTACTTTGCTTGCCCCCTGTTTGCCAGGTACTCGGCGATAGCACCACCGATTTTTCACCATGTTCGATAGCCGTCTGGCCTCTGGCACGTTGATACTGCAAGCGTCGACGTGACTCCCGGGCGTCTGCCAACGCCAACGCGCCGAGTGCGGCGCCACCAATCCAGAGAAGGGGTAAAGGCATAAGCGCTCCCAAGGGAATAGACATTGACTGAAGAGTAGAACCAAAGCCGCTAAAAACAGAATGAAAATCTGTAAATGAATATGACTAATCGCAGAAGGTGACCAGCTCAGCAATACAGGTTCGTGCGCCGCCGATAGCAGCAAGCTGTGCCAGCAAGAGTTCAGCACAAGACAGGGCATCGGTCAGTGCATTGTGGGCATCGTAAACCGGTAAGCCGTACCTTTGCCGACTGGCGCCTAGTCGAAGGCTCCCCTCCTGAATGACTTCATGCACCCGCAGCAGCCTTTTTCGCTCAATTGCCAGGGTATCTATGGCAAGCAATGGCATGCTCATTCCCAGGCTGCGATTCATATTGGCGCGGATAAACGCCAGATCCAAAGGTGCATGGTGGGCCACCAGGATTCTGCCGCTCATTTTTTGCATCAGCCAGTTCATGGCCTCGGCCAGCGGCAGCGCATTGTGAAGCTCCCTGTCGGTGATCCCGTGAATAACCGCGCTTTGTCCGACGCTGCCCCGAATTTCCACCAATATCGACTCGGCGTCCTGGAGCTGGATAACCCCGCCGTCGATGGGCACAACGCCGATGGCCAGGATCTGATCCCGCCCCGGGTCAAGCCCGGTCATTTCCAAATCAAGGGCCAGCATGGGAGCTGCCTCTGCTGTAACACTCAGGAGCGCTCTTTGGCTGTCGACCAAGGCGCGGGCAAGACTATCCTCTATGGTACGGCTGCGCCACCACAGGCGCGGGCGCAAAAAAGCCCGGGAAACCATTAAAAGCTCCGCATAAATTTAAGCCTGAGCCCCGACTGGGCATCATGCACGACCTTGAAGGCGTCTCTTAATTGGTGGCGCACCAGGGAAGACAGCTGCTGCGGCTTGAGATAGTTAGTGATTTCCTGCCCCTGCCGGTATTGCACACCCTGGTTGGCAAGTCGCATATGGGCAATAAATTCATGGGCATCGGCGAGGTTAAGCGCGTCTTTTCGGCCAATCACCCCCAGCTCCATCAGGGCCCGAATACGTTTGGCGGTATTCACTTCCTTAATGCCGGCCGAGAGGGCATATACACGGGCGATGTCATTAATCAGGGCGTTGCCTTTGTGTTTTAAATCAATGCCTTTGACTTCCGTTCCATCCCGCTCGAGTACAAATTTACGAAAGAACCCTAAAGGCGGCGCTTCAGTGAGGCTGTTTCCCGCCATGCCGGCGAGAAAGATGTCATTGTCCCTGGTTCCGGCAAGCACCTTGTCCTGCAAAGCATCGAACAGGCTCTGAGGCCCAAACACAGGCCTCATATCGAAAAATATCGATGCGTGCATCAAGGCCTTGGGTTCGGGAGCCTTAACCCAGTGCTCAAACACCTTCTGCCAGCGCTCAAGTGACATACGCCATTTGGGATTTTGCGCCATGATATCACCGGGACAAAAGCGGTATCCGCACTCATCAAGACCACTGCACACGGCGCGGCTCAGCGCCTCAAAATAGCCGGCGGCATGCTCATCAGGCTCACCGGCAAGCAGCAATCCGTTATCCTGATCGGAGCAGGCAGCCTGATCCTGACGCCCCTGAGAGCCAAAGGCGAGCCAGCAAAACGCCATGGGAGCCTGTCCCAAAATCTGCTGATTCAGCAGTATCAACCTTCTGGTCAGCGCATCCGTAACCGATGTCAGTACCCGGCCAATTTCTTCTGCACGGGCATCGGCACTGATAAGGCTCTGAAGTAATTCGGGGATTTTTTTACTCACTCCAATCAGACTGGCCACATCCTTTTGCCGTTCAATCTCACCAATCAGCATCAAAGGCTGCGAGCCCTGACTCCTTAAAATATCGGTGCTGGATATCACCCCCACCGGCATCTCGCCCTCAAGCACGGGCAAATGGTGGATATTGCGCTCACTCATGGCAAGCATGGCCTCGAATACCAAAGCACCTGCGCCTATGGTTACCGGATTTCGGGTCATGGCCTGATGCACCGGCAATGTGCCGTCAAAACCTTCGGCCAAAACCCGGTTACGCAAATCTCTGTCGGTAAGAATGCCGCAGAGTTTGTGATTATCAGTCACCAGCAACGACGATACCCTGGCGTCGCGCATCATCATCGCCGCCTGGCGTATGCTGTGACTGCAATCTATGGTGAGCGGCGAGCCCGTCATCAGCGAACTGATGCGGCTCGTGGTGGTGAGTTCCTTGGCTTTGAATCTGCCCTGATGGCGCAAGCGTTTGGCAAAGGCGCGATTAAAAAAGCGGTCAAAGTCGCGACTTTCCTGCCGTAAGTTGTTGAACATATCTGGACTGAGTTGATACACCAGTCCGTCTTCCAGAATGGCCACCTTGTTGGAAATGGCTTCACCGGAAAGCAGCGAAGGGAAGCCAAAAAAGTCCCCTTCCCCCAGGCGATCTACCAATTCGCCCTCTTCATCACGCACCTCAAAGGCACCACTGCGGACGATATAAAGCCTTGGATGGGATTCATCCAGGGGAACATGTCCCATGGATTTACTGTAATAAGCCACACTCAGATGCCGCACACTGGCCAGCAAAGATGCCTCCGGCAAAGAGTCAAAGGGCACCAATTGCCTGAGAAACTGGGTCAGGGGCTGAATTTCGCTGGCATCCATACAAATCATCCGCTTAGTGCATTACGCATCTTGTCTTGGTTCCACTATAAGGCAGCCGCTCTCAATGTCACCATTCGACCTAAGTAAAAGCGGGATTCTCAAAAGAAAAACGGCGCATGAGCGCCGTTTTTTGTTAACCCTTCTGGGTGTTATCAGTGATCCTGAGCACCACCGGCACCTTTAGGGAAGCGGATACCTTCAACCATCTCTTCCACATGGACAGGCACGGCTGACGTCAGCTTGGCCACAATCACGGCGACACCGAAGTTAATCAGCATACCAATCATCCCGATACCTTCAGGGGAGATCCCGAACAGCCAGTTGGCAGGTACGTTAGCCGCTGGGTTTACGAACTTGAAGTACACAATGTAAGCCGCAGTAAAGCCCAGACCAACCACCATACCGGCGATGGCGCCTTCTTTGTTCATCTTCTTGGAGAAGATACCCATTACGATGGCGGGGAACAGTGACGACGCAGCCAGACCGAAGGCAAACGCAACAACCGCTGCCACGAATCCGGGTGGGTTGATACCGAAATATCCGGCAATCACGATACCTACAGCCGCGGCAATACGGGCATACAGCAGCTCCTGTTTATCCGAGATATTGGGAGCAAAGCCTTTCTTCATCAAGTCGTGGGACACTGACGTTGAAATAACCAGCAAGAGACCCGCAGAAGTAGACAAGGCCGCAGCCAAACCACCGGCCGCCACCAGAGCAATTACCCAGGCTGGCAGATTGGCAATTTCAGGGGTCGCCAACACCATGATGTCACGGTCGATGTTCATCTCGTTGGCATCGCCCTTGGTGTAGTACATCTTGCCATCGCCGTTCTTGTCGTCCCACTTGATAAGACCGGTCTTTTCCCAGTTTTTGATCCAACCAGGTGCGGTTTCATACGCCACACCAGTGGCATCTGGACCGTTAATGGTTTCAATCATATTCACGCGGGAGAAAGCAGCCAGCGCAGGCACAGTGGTGTACATGATTGCGATGAACACCAGCGCCCAACCGGCACTTGAACGGGCATCTTTTACTTTAGGTACAGTGAAGAAGCGTACGATAACGTGTGGCAGACCAGCAGTACCCACCATCAGGGCCGCAGTGATAGCAAACACGTCTATCATGCTCTTTGAGCCTTCGGTGTACTGTGAGAAGCCAAGTTCGGTGGACAAGCCGTCCAACTTATCAAGCAGATACACGCCAGTACCGTTACCTGCCGCATCAATCAGCTCAGCACCGAAACCCAGCTGAGGAATAACGTGACCTGTCATCATCACAGAGATGAAGATGGCGGGCACCATAAAGGCGAAGATAAGCACGCAGTACTGGGCCACCTGGGTGTAGGTGATACCTTTCATGCCGCCGAGCACGGCGTAGAAGAATACCACTGCCATACCGATGTAGACGCCGGTATCGACTTCCACTTCAAGGAAGCGTGAGAACACCACACCCACGCCGCGCATCTGACCCGCGATATAGGTAAAGCAGATAAAGATGGCACACACCACGGCGACAGTGCGCGCCGCCTGAGAGTAATAGCGCTCACCGATAAAGTCAGGCACGGTAAACTTGCCGAATTTACGCAGGTAGGGGGCCATACAGAGCGCGAGCAGCACATAGCCACCGGTCCAACCCATCAGGTATACAGAGCCATCGTAGCCGACGAAGGACACGATACCCGCCAGAGAGATAAATGATGCTGCAGACATCCAGTCGGCCGCAGTGGCCATACCGTTCATCACAGGAGGCACACCGCCACCAGCCACGTAGAATTCTTTGGTCGATCCAGCCCTGGACCAGATTGCGATACCTATATAGAGGGCAAATGAGAGCCCCACAATCAGGTATGTCAGAGTTTTAACATCCATTGCCGTGCTCCTCAGTCTTCGTGAACGTTATATTTTTTATCGAGTGCATTCGCCTTGGCTGCGTAGATAAAAATCAACGCCACGAACACGTACATGGAACCCTGCTGAGCAAACCAGAATCCCAGTTTGAAACCCATGAAGGTAATTTGATTGAGCACATCCACCAACAGAATGCCGAATCCGTAAGATACGACAAACCACACTGCCAGCAGGCTGATCACCAGGCGAAGATTCTCGCGCCAGTAACCTTGAGCCTTTTCGTTGCTTTCGAATGCCATTGTTGTGACTCCCCTGTGTTTGTAATAATTAAGTTAAGTCAGGGTTAATCTAACAAGGCGGAGTGTGACCTCAATCACGACCTTAGTCTAAGTGATGATTGCTTATCGCATCTAAAATAGAAATTTTAATTTAATAACAACAGCTTGAATAAAATCTAACGCGATACATCAATTCGTATTTATCACGTCCATTCCGACCTAGGTCTAACAAAGCAAAACGCCCGGCAGTGCCGGGCGTTTCTTCTACAGCGTATTTTTACTGTTTGACCAGGTATTGCACCAGCTCGGCTATTTCGCTGCTGCTGCGTCCCTGTATGTTCAGCATGTATTTGCCATTCACGAGCAGGCTTGGCACACCACGGATCCCCGACAGCTGTGTTTCTGTATCAAAGGTCATCATGGCAAGCTTGCGGTCGGATGACGCCAATGCCTTATCCAGTTCATCGGCCTTAAGCCCTTGGGACACAAAAAACTGCTTCACATCGGCTTCAGACTGAAACGGCGCGACCTGTTGCACCTGCTTGAAAATGGCACCGTGGGTCTGCGCGGTCACCTTGAAGGTTTGTGCCAGATAATATGCCAGCTGACTCATTTGCCAGGGTTTGCGCCCTGCCCCGACCGGTGTTCGCTCGAAACGAACCTCGTTGGCGACCAAACCCACGGTTTCTTCGATGGTGTGGTCCATCCGGTAACAATGAGGGCAGTTATAAGAGAAAAACTCCCTCAGCACAGGTGTGTGGCTCTCATTGAACCCCTCTACCCTGACGTAGTCCTTTCCTTCTTCAAAGGTGGTCGCCATGGAGGACAACGACAGCAGCAAACTGCCAAGGAGGCCCAACAGTTTCAAGGAAGCTTTCATGGACAATCTCCTTTAACCAATTAAAACGCACCCGGCGCATTGAGCATCGCCAGAGGATCGGGGTACGAATAGACAAAACCGTGCAAGCGACAAATCAAGCTGCCGTCGATAAGCTTGCCGTCGGTGTCGTCATCGGCAATGAACTCTGGTAACTCATAGCCGGCAGCCTGTGCGGCCATTCGGTAAAACTCGGCCTTGGCGGGGTGCTGAGGTGCACACAGGTTATAACAACTTGCCACTTTATCGGCGAAGATGAGGGCAGTGACACCGTCAATGCAATCCGTTAGATGCACCAGGTTAACCGGCACAGCACCACCTGCTATGTCTTGTTTACCGGCAAAAAAGCGCCCCGGATGGCGCAAAGGCCCCACCAGTCCGGCAAAGCGCACCACAGTAGTGTCAAAGCCGGCAAACAGGGCTTCAGCGCCCAGCAAGATTGCGGCTGTGGGCGAATGTGCACCGCTGTCTTTTTCATCAAGCAGTTGGGGAAGATCAGGATAAACCCCTGTAGAGCTGATAAAAATCAATCGTTTGGGAGGCGTTTTTATGGCATCCCTCAATTTGACGAGACGCTCAAGGTAACTTGTATCACCACGGCGAAGGCCGGGAGGCAGGTTAATCACCAGCACATCGGCATCGAGGAGTCCTTCAGGCAGAGCTGCATCCTGGTCCAAATCCACACAATAGCCTTCAATGCCTGCCTGTGTGAGTACGTCCACTCCCGCAGGAGTACGTTTGCACCCTTTAACCGTGAGGCCCTTACTCTTGAGAAGCCTGGCGAGTGGTAAGCCGAACCAGCCACAGCCGATAATAGAAATGGTTTTAAAATCAAACATGAAGTAACAGGTCAATCCCAGTAAGGCTACATGAGGGATTCAGAATACGCACCTGTGCAGAAAACTCAAGCTTCCAGCGCGGCAAAATAATAGCTGATGGGCGCATCGGCCTGTAACACCCGAATCGCAGCTTCGGAAAGCTCTTCGATTTTGATAACCCTGTCGATACTGACGTCTTCATTCATCAATATTCTGAGTCCGGGATCGCCCCCGGCAGCATTGCACGCCCACACCTGAGGCTGCTTTACTTCCCGTGTGGTCATCATCACCTTGCCCAAAGAGCCGTCGGTGAGGTGAACCAGGGTGCCGGGCGGATAAATGCCGAGGACCTTCACCAGAGTAGAAATCAGGGCCTCGTCGTGTTTGCCTACTCTGTGTTTGAATAAATAGCCCAGTGCAACCTGGGGCGAGGCAATACTGTGACTGGTCATTTGATCTTCAAAATCATTGGCCAGTGCCACGATTTGCGTGGTTCTTGGTATTTTTTTCGCGCTAAGACCATCAGGAAAACCTGTACCATCAATAAATTCGTGATGATGACGAATAATGTGCAGCACCTCTTCTGGAAACAGGCCATTTCGGCTCAGCATCTCATGACCATAATTGGGATGCTGGTTCATAAAGTTGATTTCCTGCGTGGTGAGCGGCCCCCGCTTTCGGCGGATGTTGTCAGGTACCCTGAGCTTACCTATGTCGTGCAGCAGCGCACCCAGGGCGATATCTCGCATGTCCTTTTTGGGCATATCCATGCTTTTGGCAATGATCAGCGACAACACTGCCACGCTGATCCCATGTTGGGTAACCGACGCGCCTTGCTCACCTGCACTCACGAGCGCGAGATAAGCAGCCTCTTGCTCAAACAAGTGTTCCAGCATCTGCTCAACCAGGGTCGCAGACAATCGATAAGCCCCTTCGGGGTCGCTGCCAAGTTTCCCCACCAGGCTTCGGCTTTCGTTAACACAGTCCAAAAAACGCTTCTGGCTTTTACGTATTGCGACTCTCGCCTCCCGCTTAACATCCCGCTCAGGCATGTCTTCGTCAAAGCCATCATCTTCGATTGGCACTTCTTCTTTGGGCACATCTTCATCCAGCAGCTCGGCCCCGGCCAGTACCAACACATGCTGTACTTTCAGGCCACGGATCATTTCTATCTGGGCCTGTTCTTTCAATTCAATTCGATTGATAAGAAACGGGTGCTCCGTCCAGGACAGCGGCAGCTTTACTGTGAGTCCCAATCTGAGTTCTGAGACCGGAATGGAGATGGGGTTGCTTTTGGCCAATCAAAGCCTCCGAAGAGGGGTATAAAAACCTCGGTGACGGAATGGCAGTTTACAGCGCGCCAATCCTATGAATTAAAAGCGTAAATCCATATTCTGCATAAGGCAAATATTTATATGCCAAGTTTACGGCCAATGGAGCATTATTTGACACCAGCGACTCTGGTTGAATTGTTTTCAGCATTTACATATTGTATACATTATCCACTTTATTCATAATGATACTGTCACTGCGGTGTTGCACACCCCGAGCCCCGCGGTGGATTGTGTTGCTGTCAATTGTCCCTGACCACAGGTTCACGCCTGTGACTCAGGTTACATTCCTTTTGTTGGTCAAGGGGCGAAGGTAGGTTTCGGCTTATCAGCCCTCAGATGTTGGCGCTGCCCCGGCAGCGCTTTTTTTTTCAGCGCACTCTATCAAGCTGCATCAGCCCCGGACTGAATCTGCGATACATAAAACGCCTGTGAATCTTTACGTACCTGCTGAGCAGGTAACGGGTGCTTGGTCAACAGGCCCCTGGACAAGCCACTCATTGATGAATGACAGGACGCTTCCAGTCTGCCAGATAGAGTCTTAAATGGCTGGATTTATGCAGGTAAATGGCGAACCAGAAAATCAGTACCGCATCGGCTGCCGCCGTCCATGAAAATAAAAAGCCGCTGGAAAACAAACGGGCACAGAGCATCGCGGCATCCAACACCAGCAAGGGCCACAGCAGCCATTTCAAATGGCTGAAGAGGCTCATCGCCCAGTCCGGCCGCGCCTTACGCTCAAGGATAATCAGTCCATAACACAGCAAAGCCCCAAACCCGGTCGCGAGGGCCAGCAAAAAACTTTCCTTGTGTGGGTAAAACAGCCGCACCAGGCCTGCCCTGTCGCTGAACTGAGTCAACGACGCCACAAACACCACCCAGCCGCGGGCAAGAAACGTCAGCAGCAAATACAGCCCCAGTGGTGGTTTGATATGGCCCTTTTCATCGACCCAGCGGATATGTTCGAACTTAAGCAACTCATGGTCCGGTAATGGCTTTGTGTTGAATTGGGGGCGACAAGGGCTCGATTCAAGCCCCTCGAATAAGAAAGGCCCGCCGAAGCGGACCTTTCTTGATTAGGTTACAGGTGTGCAGCAGCTGCCACAGTTTCAGGCTTACTGATTGCGGCCATGACGCTCGGCATGGCGCTGCAGCATTTCTTCACGCTTGCTGTCACGGCTGGTGACTTTTTGCGGTGCCAGACCATTTAGCCAGTTGGCGAACTCGCTCTGATAGTTGGCTGAAAAATCGTTCAACGCGGCCTCATAGCCGGCAAAGTTATTGTTTTTAAGGTGCTCGGTCATCGCCAACACTTCCGCCTGATGATTTTCAAACAGGAAGCGAATGGCCAGATAGCTCCAGCGATATACTCTGTCGGTGCCGTCGCGATAGCTGGTGGAGAAGATGGTGGACAGGGTAGGACGGCGGCTTACGCGGGTATTGATTGCCAAATTTACCGCAGTCGCATTATCTGTACCCTGAGACAGATACTCGGCCAAGCCTTCAGACCACCAAACCATCTTGCCGGGGTAAAAATTAAAACCGCCATAGCTCACGAATCGTCCATCCAAATAGTGAATATATTCGTGGCGCAGGTTCCATATTTCAAACTCAGGTCTGAGCCAGTCGGCTTCGTGGGCGTAGAAGCTCGCCTGATTGTTCACATCCGCCGGATTGCCCTCAATATAGATCCCGCCATTGTTGGTGTTGATATTGAAAAGCTCATAGCCGTATTTGTCGTATTGGGTGTAATCATCGAATACCACCACCCGCAGGCTATCGTTGTAATCGTCGGCTACCGGCACGCCAAAGGTTTGCATCCTCTGGTGGAAATCAGTTTCCTGCGCTGACAGCTGCGCGCAGGTATCGGCAACTTGCGGGTCAGTCATATCCTGTGCCCACAAATTGATAGTGGCGCTGCAAGCCACACGGACAGGCAACACCACATCGGGATCGGCAGGTTCGGTGGGATTGGTACCGGGGCGGCCCTTGGCGTAGGAAACCGTGCTGGTGAGTGCCAGCAGCAAACTGGCGGCGATGATAGATCTGGATGAGTGCATGTGTCTTCTCCGGTTGTTATATTTATGTTGCAGGATATTGTATATTTTATTTACTTGATTCGGGCAACAAAAAAACGCCAACCTGAAGTTGACGTTTTTTCAACTGGATAAGTTTTTAAAGCAGATTAGAGACCTATCAGCTCAACCAGGCCTGCTTCATCCAATACCGGGATACCCAGCTCCTGGGCCTTGGCGAGCTTGGAGCCCGCAGCTTCCCCTGCCACCACGCAGTGGGTGTTCTTGGACACGCTGCCCGCCACCTTGGCCCCCAGGGCTTCGAGTTTTGCCTTGGCTTCGGTTCGGCTAAGACTGGTGAGAGTACCAGTGAGTACCCAGGTCTGGCCCAGAAGCGGCTGCGCATCCGCCGAGGGCTTTTCGATGGCAGGCCAGTTCACGCCGGCCGCAATAAGCGCATCTATCACTTCAAGGTTATGGGGCTGAGCAAAAAAGTGTGCCACGTGCTGAGCCACCACTGTGCCCACATCTTCTACCTGCATCAGGGCGTCAACATCGGCATCCTTGATGGCATCCAGGGTGAGAAAATGCTTTGCCAGGTTGGCAGCGGTCGCCTCCCCTACTTCCCGAATACCCAGTGCATACAGGAACTTGGGTAAGGTGGTAGTTTTGGCTTCTTCAATGGCGGCGACCAGATTAGTGGCCGACTTGGTGCCCATACGCTCAAGCATCGTCAGCTTGGACACATTGAGCTTGAAGAGATCCGCCGGGCTTTCCACCAGCTCTTTATCGATAAGCTGCTCAACCACCTTGTCGCCCATGCCATCGATATACATGGCCTTGCGGGAGGCAAAGTGCTTGATGGCTTCACGGCGCTGGGCCTCACAGAAAAGCCCACCGCTGCAGCGTGCCACCGCCTCGCCTTCAATCCGCTCCACCAGTGAACCGCACACGGGGCAATTGTCGGGGAACAGAATGTCCTGCGCGTTCTCGGGGCGGCGCTCCGGCACCACGGCCACAATCTGCGGGATCACATCGCCGGCGCGGCGAATAATCACGGTATCGCCAATCTTCACCCCGAGACGGGCAATTTCATCACCATTGTGCAAGGTAGCGTTGGACACGGTCACGCCCCCCACAAACACGGGTTTTAAGCGGGCGACCGGGGTCACAGCGCCGGTGCGGCCCACCTGAAAGTCAACGCCTTCCAGCAGGGTCATTTCTTCCTGTGCGGGAAACTTAAAGGCAATGGCCCAGCGCGGCGCACGGGCCACAAAGCCGAGCTGCTGCTGCGCCCCGATATCGTTTACCTTGATAACCACGCCATCGATTTCAAACGCCAGCTCATCGCGGCGCTTGAGGATATCGGCGTAATAGGCCATGACCTCAGCAAGGCCTTCACAGAGTTTGACCTCTTTACTCACTGGCAGGCCAAAGGCCGACAGGCGTTCGAGCTGCCCTTTATGGGTGCCGGCAAGCGCCAAATCGTCGCCATTGTCGTCCTGCACTACGCCGAGGGCATAGGCATAAAAGGCCAGCGATCGCTCAGCGGTTATCTTGCTGTCGAGCTGACGCAGGCTACCGGCGGCTGCGTTGCGTGGGTTAACAAAGAGTTTGTCACCTCTGGCACGGGCCCTGTCGTTCAGTGCCTCAAATGCAGCCCTTGGCATAAAGACTTCGCCACGTACTTCCACAAGCGCCGGAATATCATCGCCCTGCAATCTCAATGGCACCGACTTGATGGTGCGCACATTGACGCTGATGTCTTCCCCCACGGCGCCATCACCGCGGGTGGCGGCGCGCTCAAGCAGGCCATTGCGGTATATAAGGCTTACCGCCAGACCGTCGAGTTTGGGTTCGGCGCAGTAGATCTGAGGGCCCACCTTGTCGGTGAGCCGCTTATCAAAGGCAGCAAAGTCGTCTTCGTTAAAGGCATTATCCAGGCTCAGCATGGGTTTCAGGTGGCTGACCTGCTCGAACTTATCGAGTGCAGCCCCGCCCACTCGCTGGGTTGGCGAGTCGGGCTCGGCAAGCTCCGGATGCTCGGCTTCCAGCGCTTTGAGCTGGTTCATCAGCCTGTCGTATTCCGCATCGGGAATGCTGGGTGCATCCTGCACATAATAGGCAATGTTGTGGCGATTGATTTCAGCGGTAAGACGTTGAATTTCGGCTTTGACTTGCATGATGGTACCTTGGAAATGCGCGGGGCCGCTCATGCGGCCCCACTTTGTAAATCAATAACTTGTTATGCACTGGCGCGAATTCGGGCGAGATACTGTGCCTTGGTGGCATCGCTCCAGAGTTGGCGCTGACCATCGAGTACCAGCGCATCGAGGTCGTCCGCCAGCTGGCAGGCGGAGTTCAGCATCAAGGAAAAATTCATCACAGCTTCACCGTGGCAAGGCAGAGTCATAAACAGCACTATGCCGTGGGTATTGAACTGCTCCATGGTGTCGGGGTCAAAGGTGCCGGGCTTAAGCATATTTGCCAGCGAAAACAGCACCTTGCCGTTACCTGCGTTATCTTCGTGACGGTGAAAGATCTCCATATCACCGTATTTGAAATTCAGCTCAAGCAGGCATGGCAGCAATTCTGCACCGGCCAGCACCAGGCCTTCACGGGCCACAACGTGCAGCACAAGCACATCTCGGGGGTCCGGCAGCGGTTCTTCTGTCTTTACCTGGGCCTGGGCCTGGGTCTGAGCCTGAGTTGTTTGAGCCTGAGTGACAGCAGCCTGCGCGGCCTCGGGACGACTCACAGACGACTGCTGATTATCATAGGGGTCATACTCAGCATCGTAGCCGTCATCAAAGTCGTTCAGATCCTCATACAAGTCTTCCGGGGAAGGCTCCTGATCCAAGTCATCCAGCAGCCCCAACTGCACCTGCCTGGCGGCGGGCGACGCCGGCTCGACATGGGCGCGGTTGTCATGGTTTGCATGGCTTGGCGCAGCCGCACGATGCGTGTCCATCACAGGCTCATGACGCTCTTTGACACGGCGTACCTTGGGCTCGTCAGACAGGGAAAAGGCATCATTGTGTGGCGTTTTGGCAGCCTCTGGCTTTGTATCGTCCGGCGCCAGTTTACGTACCCTGACTTCACCTATGCCATCGGCGTCAAAGCCTTCGGCATCACGACGCCCGGGAGACATGGCGTAGGGGGTTCTGGGTTGTTCTTTAATGGCTCTGGGCTGCTGTTTTCTGATAGACCAAAAACCATGCACAAGCACCGCCACGATCGCGATGGCGCCAAGCACAAACAAAACCAGTTGTAAATCTTCCATTGGATACCCTGTCTTTCCTGAATTCATTCCGTGTGTGCCATGGCCACGGCTTCTTCGATGTCCACCGCAACGATGCGGGATACGCCGGGCTCATGCATGGTCACACCTACCAACTGATCAGCCATTTCCATGGTTATCTTATTGTGGCTGATGTATATAAACTGCACGCTGGCCGACATTTCCTGCAGCAGCCGGCAGAATCGGTCAACGTTGGCATCATCCAGCGGTGCATCGACCTCGTCGAGCATACAAAAAGGGGCTGGATTCAACCTGAAAATTGCGAACACCAATGATAAAGCGGTCAGCGCCTTTTCACCACCCGATAGCAGGTGAATTGTGGAGTTCTTTTTCCCGGGTGGCCTCGCCATAATGGTCACGCCGGTTTCCAGTAAATCATTGTCGGTGAGCGCAAGATAAGCGCTGCCGCCGCCAAACACCTTGGGGAACAAGGTACCGAGATCGGCATTGACCTGCTCAAAGGTCGCTTTGAAACGGCTGCGGGTTTCCCGGTCAATCTTCCGGATAGCCTCTTCAAGACTTTCCAGTGCCTGCTCAAGATCCCTGTCCTGCTCGTCCAAATAATCCTTGCGCGCCTTTGCCTCATCGTACTCTTCAATCGCCGCCAAATTTATGGCGCCCAAGCGACTGATTTTACTGCGAAGCTTCTCCAAACGTTGCTGCCACTCTTCCACAGAGGCATCGGAAGGTACGCTTGGCAACACTTCATTGAGGCGTATATTGGCCTCGGCCAACTGCCCAAGTTGGGTGTCGCCCTGCCCCTTTAAACCTTCCCGTCGTAGCTTTAACGATTCGAGGGTATGAGTCAAGTGGTCTATCTTGCCAACTTCTTGTTTTTGCTTCAATAGTAAAGCATCTATCTGTTCCTGAACCTGCGCCTGTCGGCTACGGTTTTCGGCCAGCGCCGTTTGCCTTGTCTGCTGAGTGGCAAGCTGCTCCCGCAATTTCACCGACAAGGCGTCACGGTCGGCGTCCCCACTGTGCTCAGACTGGGCTTTAAGTTCGGCGTCCAGGGTCGCTTTTTGCGTCAATAATTTTGACAGTTGCTCCTGTCCCGACGTCAGTTGCTGGGTGATAAGGGCGAGAGACGTGGCGAGTTCGGCACGTGTTGCTTTTGCCACTTCTACCGATTTTTCGATGTTTGCGACCGAGGCACGCCGCTCTTCAGCCAGGCGTCTGGCTGGGATAAGCCGCTCGCGGGCCTCAGCCAGGGCATCGGCTGCCTGCTCCAATGCTTCTTCCTGCTGCATCAGGGCTTCGTCTGCCACTTCGAGCTCAAGCAAAGCCTGCTCGTGTTGTTGGGTCAAACGCTGAATCTGTTCATCGATGAAAGCACGTTGTTTGGCGCGCTGGGCCTGATGGGCGACACTGGCCTCCCACAGGGTTTGCTGCCGCGCCAGAACCTGTTTGGCCTCATAGAGTTCGGCTTCAACAGCTTCACGGTGAATACGGGCAAGGTTCAGGGCATCTCGCTGCTCTGTCACCGCCCGCTCAAGTTCAGCAAGTTCTGCCTCTATAAGACCAATGCGAGCCTCAAGCGCCTCGGCTTCGGCTTTAAGCGCCACCTTGTCGGTACCTGCACCGTGTTTTTGCAGTACAAATCCATGGCCCACCAGATAACCATCTTTGGTGGCGAAAAGTGTGCTGTCAGCCGTTCCGACCAGGCGTTCCAAAGCCTCATTAAAACTCTCGGCAAAGCCAATACCATCAAGCCAGGGCGCAAGATTGACCGGCGCCTGCATGATGCCCCAGTCGCCCCTTTCCTGACACCGAAATCCCAGGCCTTGGGAAGCCTCTTCGCCACAGGCCGTATTATCCGCCAAAGGCTGCTCCAGAAGATGCCCAAGCAGCAGCTCTGCAGCCGTCTCCCAACCCGCCGATACATCGAGGCGCT
The DNA here is from genome assembly GCF_016834455.1 of Shewanella litorisediminis. Classification (NCBI taxonomy): domain Bacteria; kingdom Pseudomonadati; phylum Pseudomonadota; class Gammaproteobacteria; order Alteromonadales; family Shewanellaceae; genus Shewanella; species Shewanella litorisediminis. Next base: position 1,713,524 of record NZ_CP069213.1, on the reverse strand, counting down.
GCCAGAGTTTGGCCACTCCACGTCCTGCCGGGTCCTGGTTACCTTTGTCTTTTTCGAGCAGCCTTGAGAGTACAGAAAAACGCCCCTGAGCCTCGCTCTGCTGGCCACGGCACTGTGCAAGGGCCTGCTCGCACTCCGTAAGCGCAGCCTTGACCTGGGCCTCGGCCGCTTTGGCGCTCTCGAATTTGGCCATCACAGGGGTAAGAATTTGCGGCGACGGCGGCGCTGTGGCCTCTGCGTCATCATCGCCCCCTGCCTGTTGTTGCTGGCGGTATCCCGACAGCGACTGCGCCTTTTCTTGGCTGACCTGTTTAAGGTGGATGAGCCGCTGGACGGTCAGTTCACGGTTGGCCTTCGCCTCGGCATGTCGGCGCTCTGCCAGGGTCTGGGCATCTTTAAGTTGCTCAAGTACCTCATCGGCTTCTTCAGCGCTCTGGCTCCATGCCTCCTGGGTCTCTTCGAGCTCCAGTAACGCATCCTCTTGCCCGACAAGCTTATCGGACGCTTCAAGCCGCGATGCCTCCAACGTATCCCGTGTGGCCATGAGCGCCGCTATCTCGTCGGCAAGGCTGGCGCCCCGACTTCGCAGACTGTGACTGCGCTCTTCCAAATGAGACAGCTGCTGTTCGAGGCGCGCCACTTCCGTACCGGCCAGATAGTAGGCCTCGAGGGTATCCTGCTCTTCATCCACCAGGCCAGCCAGCAAAAACTTTTGCTCGTCGAGTCTGGCGGCGGTGGTTTCCAGCGAGGTTTTGGCACCCTGATATAAAAATTCCTGCTGCGCGATTTCGCGGCCAAGGGATTCGGCCTGTTGACAGATTTCCTGATAGCGCATCACCAGCAGCTCGGCATGGGTGCTCCGTTCAGCCTGTTTGTATTCACGATAGCGTTTGGCGGCCTCGGCCTGCACCGCAAGTTTGTCCAGCTGTTTACCCAGCTCCAGACGAATATCGCCCAGACGCTCCAGGTTTTCGCGGGTATGGCGGATGCGGTTTTCGGTGTCACGGCGCCGCTCTTTATAGCGGGAAATCCCGGCGGCCTCTTCGATAAAGACCCTAAGTTCCTGCGGCCGGGATTCAATCAGTCGGGAAATCATGCCCTGTTCGATAATGGCGTAGCTTCGCGGCCCAAGACCGGTACCCATAAAGAGATCGGTGATGTCCTTGCGGCGACACTTCTGGCCGTTGAGAAAATACAACGACTCGCCATCGCGACTGACCTGACGCTTTACCGCGATTTCTTCATAGCTGGCGTACTGGCCGCCAAGGCGCCCCTCCCGGTTATCGAATACCAGTTCCACTCCGGCAACTGACACGGGTCTGCGGGCACTTGAGCCATTGAAGATAACGTCGGTCATGGAGTCGCCGCGAAGATGCTTGGCAGAGCTTTCGCCCAGCACCCAGCGCACGGCATCAATCACATTGGACTTGCCGCAGCCGTTGGGGCCTATGATGGCCGTTAAGGGATTGGGGAATGGGATCCTGGTGGGATCGACAAACGACTTGAAGCCAGCAAGTTTTATTTGTTTCAGTCTCATAATGCCAGTCAAATCGCTTCAGGGGCTGACAAAACAGCCGTAGCGCCGATGATAAAATTGCCCCGCCGATGGGCGGGAGCCTTCATTCCTGTTGTTTGCTGCCAACTTTACCAAAGCCCATTTGAATTTGTAACGTTTTTATCACCCTAAAGGAGGGCCAGGCCACACAAACACAGGCCAATGCGATGACCCGTGGCCGAGCTGGACGTATTTCGCCACAATTTCAACCTTGCAACCTTGGCAGGCCTTGGCTGACAATGCCTGCAAACACAAACGTTTGGAGCAAAGCCCCTTATGTCACGACCGTCGCTTTCATCTACCCGGGAATCCGCCCGCCAGGCCAAGAGTGGGTTTAACTACTTTATGGAAGGCTTCCAACTTATCCGCCGCCCCGGCCTGCGAACCTTTGTTTTTATTCCGCTGATGATTAACCTCTTGCTGTTTGCCGGTGCCTTTTATGTGGCTTTTGGCCAGCTGGAGCAGCTTTTTGCCTATATCAGCGGCCAACTTCCTGAATACCTGTCCTGGCTGAACTTTTTGCTGTGGCCCCTGGCAGTGTTGACCATGTTGGTGGTGATGGCCTTTATTTTCAGCTCTGTTATGAACTGGCTTGCCGCCCCCTTCAATGGCCTCTTGGCTGAAAAGGTGGAGCAGCTGCTTACCGGCAAACCACTGTACACGGGCTCAACCCAAGATTTAATCAAGGACCTGCCGAGGATCCTTGGCCGTGAATGGCTGAAACTTAAATATTATCTGCCCCGCGCAATCTTGTTTTTACTGCTGTTTTGGGTGCCGCTGGTTGGGCAAACCGTCGCCCCGGTGCTGTGGTTTTTGTTCAGCAGTTGGATGATGGCGATTCAGTACTGCGACTATCCCTTCGATAACCACAAGGTGCCTTTTAACGACATGCGTTTTGCCCTGCGTCAAACCAAGGGCACCAGCATGAGTTTTGGTGCGGCAGTCACCCTGTTTTCGATGATCCCTGTGGTGAATTTTATCGTGATGCCGGTGGCCATTTGTGGCGCCACCGCCATGTGGGTTGACCGTTACCGCGAAGCCTACCGCCATCCCCATATCGCCCCTGAGTAACACGGTAAGCTCAGCCGCAAACGACGCCCGCAGCACGCGGGCGTTTTATTTTACCTGTTCAGACTTTGTAACAAATCCCCCTCACCCGGGCAGCAGGACTGGTGTAAACTCTGCGACAAAAAATATCATTACAATTACAAGAACTAACATAATGAAACTCACCCATTTCTCCGCCGCCGGGATGGCGCTGCTGTGTGCCTTATCGCCCCAACTCAGTCTGGCGGGCAGTGCCAGCCAATTTGATATCCGCATTCCCTCCCTTGTCGCCCAGGCACAGATTGACGGTGACATCAGCGATGATGTGTGGCAGCAGGCGGCCAGTACTTATCTCGCATTCGAAACCCGCCCGGCAGAAAATACCCCGGCCAGGGTGCAAACCCAGGCATGGGTCTATGCCACAGACTCCACTTTGTACGTGGCATTCAAGGCTGACGATCCAAATCCTCAGCAGATCCGGGCGCACTTAAGACCCAGAGACGATATCTGGGGCGATGATATGGTGGGCATCAAGCTGGATACCTTTAACAATGCCCGCCTGGCCTACCAGTTTTTTATTAACCCGCTGGGAGTACAACTCGACTCCATCGAAAATGAGCTGAACAAAACCGAGAGTGCAGCCTGGGACGGCATCTGGCAAAGTGCCGGACGTGTGACCGATACAGGTTATCAGGTGGAGGTGGCCATCCCGCTGTCACAACTGAATTTTGACGACAGCCCGGGTGACAAAACCTGGGGATTTGAGCTTATCCGTTTCCACCCCAGAGACGCTGAGCACAGACTGTCTACCCATGCCATTTCGCGGCAAAACAGCTGTCAGTTGTGCCAGCTCGGAGTGGCCAGTGGTTTGGGGACAGTTAACCTTGGCAAGGGGCTTCAGGTGACGCCCTCTCTGGTGGCCAAGGGCCACAGGGATCGCGGGCAAGCCCCCGGCAGTGAGTGGCAGGATGAGCAGGATGTGGATGTGGGCGTGGATGTTCGCTGGGCCTTAAGCCCTTCGTCCTTGCTCAATGCCACCCTGAACCCGGATTTTTCACAGGTTGAGGCCGATGCAGGCCAGTTGGATGTGAACTCGAGTTTCGCCTTGTTTTTCGATGAAAAACGCTCATTTTTCCTCGATAACAAAGAGTATTTCGACTCACAGGTCTCGCTGCTGCATACCCGTAACCTGGTCGACCCGGACTACGGGGTGAAATTTACCCACAAGACGGAAGCGCACACCTTCGCCTTTTTGGGTGCCAACGACAGCGGCAGCCACTTTCTGGTGCCCGGAAATCTGGGGTCATCGGTTGCCAATATCGACAGCGAGAGCCACAACCTTGCCGGCCGCTATCTCTACACCAGCAGCGAGCGGCTTGCCGTAGGCGCTGTCATCACCGGCAAACGCAGCGACGATTATCATAACCTGGTGATGTCGGCGGATATCAAATACCAGCCAACGGCCCAGGACACCTTTATCGGCCAGTTTGCCAGCTCAGACACCCTGTATCCTGAAGATTTTTATTGGGACTTTTGTAACTCGGCTGACGATTGTCTGCCGGCGGATACCTGCAATCTCAACGACTGCGAACTCAATGAACAGGTGCTGCGAACCCACAAAGACGGTGCATTTCGCGGCGAGATGTACCGGCTTGGCTATAAGCATGCTACCCGCAACTACTACCTCAAGGCCGATTACGAGTCGGTGGGTGAGGATTTTCGTGCCGATCTCGGCTTTATCGAAAAGGTCGACCAACGTAAAGCCGTGCTGGGTGGCGGCTATATCTGGTACCCCAGCGACAGCTGGTTTAACGAAGTGGAACTGGGTGGCGACTGGGACATGACCCAGAACCAGAATGGCGAGAAAATCGAGCAGGAGCTGGAAGGCTGGCTCTCGGCTGAAGGTGGCTGGCAAAGCTGGGTAGGCGGTGGCTGGTTAACCCGGGAAAAGGTGGGGCGCCGCCTCGATGCCAGCTCCCTCGCCATTGACGGCAATACCACGTTGTTTGACGAAACCCGCTTCTGGGCTGAGGCCAGCGCTTATCCGCTTTCCTGGGCTGGCGGCGGCTTGGCGGCATCCTGGGGCGATGAGATAGACCTGCAAAACAACCGCCCCGGCACCAGTTTACGGGCCAGTGGCGAGCTTGAGCTCAAGCTGACCGACGGTCTGGTGTTTGAGGCAAGCCACGCTTACTATGCCCTTGATGTGGACGAAGGACGGCTTATCACCGCCAACCTCACGGATGTCCGCATCAATTGGCAACTGAGTGTGGAAAGCTTTATTCGGTTTTCGGGGATCTACACCCATATCCGCCGCGACCCGGGCCTGTACCTCTACAGCAACCCCGACAACCTCAGCAAAGATTTGGGCACAGAGCTGCTGTATGGCTATAAACTCAATCCGCTCAGTGTGTTTTATCTCGGTTATGCCGATGGTATGCGGGCAGATGATGATTACCCCGGCTTAAACCGCACCGAGCAAACCCTGTTTATGAAACTCAGCTACGCCTTTATTTTGTAATGCAATTCATAGAGAGTCAGGGCGCAACCCTTGTCTGGTTGCGTCCTTGGGACTTGGCTTCGTACAGCGCCATATCGGCCCTTTTCATCAGGCTGTCCAAGGTTTCATTTCCCAGCTCTGCCACCCCGATACTGACTGTGAGCATGAGACTCAACTCACCAAACTGAAAAGGAATGGCTTCCACATTAGCACGAAATCCCTCCATCAATGACTGAGCCTTTTGTTTATCCAGCCCTTTCATGGCAACGACAAACTCCTCCCCGCCCAATCTCGCCAGGGTGAAATGTTGCCCAAAGGCTTCATGCATTCTGCGGGCAAACTCTTTAAGAACCTCATCGCCAATATCGTGTCCATGGGTATCATTTACTCTTTTGAAGAAATCGATATCCATCATCGCAATTGACAGACAAGTCCCCTGCTTCACGAAGGTTTGCAAACTGGGATTGAGTTTATCGAAGAAATAACGGCGGGTGTGCACGCCGGTAAGGTAATCAAGGTTAGCCTGCTCCCATAGCTTGCGTATCATCTCCAGGGATTCAAGCGTATTGCTGACCCGGCAGTGAAACTCTTCATGTACGAAAGGCTTTTGCAGAAAGTCATTGGCGCCATTTTTGATAAAGCGGGCGGTGAGAGTCTCATCGGTGTCATTGGACAGGCCAATAATGGCCATGTCCTCACGGGCATACTTTTCCCTCACCCGCAGAATAAGCTCGAAACCGTCGATACCCGGCATGTTGTAATCGGCTATCAACAAGCGGATCCCGGGTACGCGTTGCAAAACCTCCAAGGCTTTGAGGCCGTCTTCGGCTTCCAGCACCTCAAACAGGTGCAACTCCAGTAAATTTCGAACAAATCTCCTGCTGACAAGCGAGTCATCTGCAATCAGAACCTTGGTATTGCGATTGCGTTCAAGGGTTCCTATAAGTTTGACAACATACTCATAACTAAAGCGATTTTCTTTATATACGTAGTCTACAATGCCCATATGCAGCAGTTTCTTGCGCTGCTTGGCATCCAAACTGCCGGTGAGCACAATACAGGGCGTGCCATGACCAAGAACCAACTCGACGCTTTCACCATTGGGCGCATCAGGCAAGTTCAGATCGGTTACCGCCGCAAAGTAAGTATTTTGCTCAAGCAACTCCCTTGCTTCTGCCAAATTTGGGGCGACGTCAACAGTGCAATCATGTAGTTGAGTCAACATGTGTCTGAGTAACCTGACGACGATATTACTGTCCTCGACTAACAAAATTCTCAAAGCCAGAACTCCTCAAACTGTCTTTAAAATAAAGCTGCCAATGGAATAACCGGCGCCGAAGGAACATAAAAGCCCAAGATCGCCAGTATCAAGCCCTTCTCTGTACTGATGCAGTGCGATGACCGATCCGGCTGACGCGGTATTGGCATAACGGTCCAGCACCACAGGCGCCGTGTCTGCACTCACGTTATCCCCAAGCAGTTTTTTCACTACAAACTGGTTCATATTGATGTTGGCCTGATGCAGCCACAGACGCTTCATCGCCTCTGGCGTCAAGCCTGACGCTGCAAATTGGCTATCAAGATGACTATAGATCATGGGTAAGAGTTCTTTGAACACTTTTCGGCCCTGCTGATGGAACAGCTTGTCGGCGTCATAGGCGGTGGCCGGATCGCAGCGATTGAGAAAGCCAAAGTTGCTGCGGATATTGTTGGAATACTCGGTCACACAGCGATGCCCCATAATTTCGAAACTTTGATGGCTGCGACTGCCGGCCAAAGGCTCGACCACCATGGCCGTTGCCACATCGCCAAAAATGAAATGGCTGTCGCGATCGCGATAGTTCACCTGGGCCGAGCAGATTTCGGGGCAAATGACCAGGGCGCGCCGGGCGCTTCCCTGGGCAATCAAGCCCTTGGCTGCGGCCAGGCCAAAGGTGGCAGAACTGCAAGCCACCTGCATATCAAAGCCAAAGCCCGATGTGCCAAGGGCCTGCTGTATTTCAATGGCCATGGCCGGGTAAGCTCTTTGGGTATAGGCGCAGGCCACTATCACCAAATCTATGTCTGATGGCTGTAAGCCGGCATTGGCCAGTGCCTCCTGAGCCGCCAATACCCCCATTTCGCCCTGCAGTGACAGGGCATCCGCTGGCCGCTCGGGAATAAGCGGCATCATGATTTCAGGATCCAGAATACCGTCTTTCACCATCACATAGCGGTGCTTAATCCCGGAGGCCTTTTCAATAAATTCGCTGGAGGAATAGGCCAGCGGCTCGATGTGACCAAGATCTATCTGGCCTTCATGTTCACGGTTAAAGAGGTCGACATAGGCGTTAAAACTGGCCACCAGGGCATCATTGTCTATTCCCTCCGGCGGCGTAAAAACGCCGGTGCCGGTAATAGCGATTGACTGAGTCATGTTAGGTTTCCTTCTGAATCCGGGATCTGCCGTGGTTTGGTTAAATCAATCACCACGGTAGACGATATTTTGTCCTGAATGGCCTGTCGGTTTGCATCCCAACACACCTGCAAAAAACCCAATAGTCCGGTGGCAAACCCGGCGCCATAGCCACCATAGCGACCAAAAGCAGCCCAGAGTCCCAGCTTGGAGCCATCCAACGAAATCACCCGGATCCCAAGGAGTTTTTTGCCCAGTGTCTGGCCATCAAACCAGGCCGTAAACACAGTGAAGTAGAACGCGGCCCAACCGAATCCGAGACCCAGATCGTTCAAAATGCCTTTTACCCATTCAATGAGGCTGTAATTGCCCATGGAAGGTGCCTCAGCACTTTTGAAAGTATGGTCAGGCAGCTTGTTTTCGCCATCACGCCCATAAGACACCTTCTCGTTGGCGAGGGGCGTATCGTCAGTCTGTGCCGTATCAGCGGCGGCGGGTGACAGGGTAGCCGTGGGAATGTCAGGCTCATCAATCCCGGCGCGGCGTTCAGGCAGATGAGTTAAATGCGCTGAAAGCCTTGCTTTCAATGCCGTACGCTCGGCATCGGTGAGTGAGACTTCGTCCAGAGTGCCATAAAGCAGTGCTTCGGCCTCTTCCCGGGAGAGAGAAGACGCCGCCAGTTTGGTTGCAAGCACCTCGGCTTGCTCCGCGGCGCAGCTTGGGTTGTCGCAAAGCGCAAGCGCGGTGGTGGCAGGCAGCAGTGTCAGGAGTTGGGTCGCCGACAACGCATCCGTCTGAGACGTCCCGGTACCAGTAACGTCCTGTCCCCGGTTTTGAATGTTATCGGACACCACATAGACCAACACCAGCGTCATCAGGAGATAAATGGCAAGCTTGGCATAACGGCCAATGCGGGCGAGGCGTTTATTCAATAAGGAAGCGAGCAATACCAGAAGCACAAACACTACACCCGCTTCCTCGGCAAGCACGGAAATCACCAAACCATCGATGCTGATGGCGAGGGCCCGTTTCAGGGGGGATGCCAGGGGCGTGTAGAGCAGGCCTTCATTCACACTGAAGGCGTGGGGCGTAATGATGGTGCGCGGGTCCTTGCCACCGGGCAAGGTGCCTGTGTGATTGGCTTGCGGCTCTGTCATGCTTGTGTCCGGCGGTTGTACACCCTTGGATGACAACTCTCTTGTTATTGTTTCGAGGTTATCACATTCAATTGCCGAACAAATCAGACATTATGAATAAAAGGGAATGCTTTAATAACTAAATGAAATAACGAAGAACAAAGAATCACTTCTCAATGGCGTCACAGCGATTATGCTTAAATGCGATAAAGTCACAGGAGCTGCATTCCCATGAGCAAAATCTTTGAAGACAATTCATACACGATTGGCAATACCCCTCTGGTGCGTTTGAACCGCGTCAGCAACGGCAAGGTGCTGGCCAAGGTTGAAGCCCGTAACCCCAGCTTCTCTGTAAAGTGCCGTATCGGCGCCAACATGATTTGGGATGCCGAAAAGCGTGGCGTGCTGACCAAAGACAAGGAACTCATCGAACCGACGTCCGGTAACACTGGTATTGCGCTGGCCTACGTGGCAGCAGCCCGGGGTTACAAGCTGACCCTGACCATGCCCAACACCATGAGCCTGGAGCGCCGTAAGCTGCTCAAGGCGCTGGGTGCCAACCTGGTATTGACCGAAGGCGCCAAAGGCATGAAAGGGGCTATCGAAAAGGCCGAAGAAATCCGTCAGTCTGCCCCAGAGAAATACGTTCTGCTGCAGCAGTTTGACAACCCAGCCAACCCGGAAATCCACGAGAAAACCACTGGCCCCGAGATCTGGAATGATACCGACGGTGCGGTAGACGTGGTTGTGGCCGGTGTGGGTACCGGTGGCACCATCACAGGTGTGAGCCGTTACATCAAAAAGACCCAGGGCAAGGCCATAGTATCTGTGGCAGTTGAGCCGGCCGATTCGCCGGTGATCAGCCAAACCCTGTCAGGTCAGCCTGTTCAGCCAGGTCCACACAAAATTCAGGGCATTGGTGCCGGTTTTATTCCGGGCAACCTTGACCTTGAACTGGTCGACCGGGTTGAGACCGTCAGCAACGAAGATGCCATTGAAATGGCCCATCGTCTGATGAAAGAAGAAGGCATTCTGGTGGGTATTTCCTCCGGTGCGGCTGTGGTTGCCGCCAACCGTATCGCTGCCCTGCCCGAGTTTGCAGACAAAAACATCGTGGTTGTGCTGCCATCGGCTGCCGAGCGTTACCTGTCTTCTGTACTGTTCCAGGGTCAGTTTGGCGACCAGGAAAACGTGCAGTAAACAGTATAAAAGTCAAAACAGCTTGCCATGGGTTGCTGAATCAGCAGCCCATACCCACAAAAGCCCGTCCCCAATAATTTGGGGGCGGGCTTTTCACATTCGGGCTTTAACTTGAAACAGCGGCAAATTGGGATTCAAGCAGAGAAGTGACTGCGCTCTGGCACTCAACTTCATCCCATGGCCGCACCGTGTAGCGATACTCCAAGAGTCTGATAAGTCCCAGCATCTGACACGCCAGCGCCCGCGGTGCACTGGCACCGATTTGGCTGAAAAAGCCCATCATGGGGCCGAAAATCGCATCATCGAGCGCCACAATCGCCTGGGCCAGCGCCGGATTACGCAGCGCCTCTTCATGGAAAGCCAGTTCAAGTAACCGTCCTTCCCTGTCTTTCGCATGACTCTTGATATGTTCGCAGACAAAGCCACTCAACATGGTCACCAGTTTCGCACGGCGGCTGCGGTCCTTAAGACAGGCCGCGTTGAAATCTCCCAGTGCCGCAAAACTCTGTTTTTCCAGCGCCAGATTGGCCGCCATGGTTTTCTCCACGTGGAATGTCAGGGCATCGTGGATCAATTCTTTGATATCACTGAAATAATATGTGGTTGACGCCAGTGGCACCTGTGCCAATGAGGCCACCGCCCGGTGACGCACACCACGGATCCCCTCAGCCACTATCAACTTAAGGGTGGCTTCCAGAATGGCAATTCTGCGGGCCTGGCCATCACTGCGACTCGCTTGCCGGCCAATATAGAGTAAGGGTTGTAACATTCGCGCTTCCTGACGTTAGGCCTGACCGCCTTTGCCCTTAAAGCTATCACCTTTGCTGCCTGCATTAAATTCCTGTTTTGAGTGATAAAGCCAGCTGGCATCCCGATGATGGGGCAACCGTTGGCGTGATTGGCTGTCGATGTGCATCTGTGCCGAGGCTTATACCAATTTCCAGCAGGCATCTTGTCGTTACACTAAAAACTGCTAATATAATCCATCAGAATTTCTTATAACCAATAATTATAACAATTCAACACGAGCACAGAAAAAGCCATGAGCCAGTCACAGCCGCTGATCTACCTTGACGCCAACGCCACCACCCCCGTATTACCCGCCGCCGCCAAAGCTGCCATGGATGCCATGGAGCATATCTACGGCAACCCTTCCAGCAGCCACATCACAGGTTTGCAGGCCAAAGCCCTGATGGAGCAAACCCGCGCCGCGGCCCGTAAGCAGCTGGGTTCAGGTACTGGCAAACTGGTATTCACCAGCGGTGCAACCGAAGGCATTCAAACCGCCATCTTGTCGGCATTGGTAGCGGCCAGAGACAAGGGCGTCGCGGCAGGCGCCTGTTTGCTGTATGGCGCTACAGAGCACAAGGCCGTTCCCGAATCCCTCAAACACTGGAACAAGGTGCTTGGACTGAACGCCGATGTGCTTGCCATTCCGGTGGATGCTGAAGGTCGTCTGGATATGGCGTTTATCCGTGAAAAGGCGCCCGACGCGCTGCTTATCTGCACCATGGCCGTGAACAACGAAACCGGTGTATATCAGGACCTGGATGCCCTTTCGCGCTGCATCAGGCAGGCCAATCCCGCGGTATTCTGGATGGTCGACTGCGTACAGGCCCTCGGGAAACTCGCTATCGATTTGGCCAGCAGCGGCATTGACTACGCGCCCTTCAGTGGCCATAAACTCTATGCCCCCAAAGGCATTGGCATGCTCTATATTCGCGATGGCGCTCCCTTTACACCCTTTATCGCCGGTGGTGGTCAGGAAGGCGGCTTGCGTTCAGGCACCGAAAACCTGCCGGCCATGGCGGCGCTTAAGGTAGTGCTGGACATGCTCAATGGTGATGCCCCGGAGCGCTTTGAGTCCAAAGAGACGCTCAAAGGCTATCGCCTCAAGCTTCTTGCGGCACTTAAGCAAGCCTTCGGTGAAGTGACACTGAACCACAGCCTCGACAACACGGTACCAACCACCCTGAACTTTGCTATTCCGGGATTTTCCAGCAAGGAAATCATGGATCTCTTTGATGCCGCCGGGATCCGCGTCAGTTCGGGCTCTGCCTGCAGCTCTAAAGTCACCCGCAGTTTTGTGCTGGATGCCATGGGATTACCCCGTTGGCAGAGTGAGTCGGCCATTCGCCTCTCCTTCGGACCGGCCATGACAGAGGCCGAGCTGGTTGCCGCCTGCGAGCGTATCGTGGCTGCCGCATCGTCCCTGACCCATTCCTGTTTGCTCACCCGCGACACCCGCAGCAGCGAAGCAGATCGCGAGCCGCTGCAAGGTCTGGTGCAGTTTAAAGACGACGGCGCCTGCTGCTGGGTGTATACCGACAAAGACAGCCGTGAAACCCTGATTGTCGACCCGCTGCCCGCCCTGAAAAAGCGTTTGCTCAATCTGGTTCGTTGTCAGGAACTGAAAGTCCTGGCGGTACTGGACACCCATGGCCATGGCGACCATCAGAGCATACGCACCGAACTGACAGCTGACCTGGGACTGACTGAAGAGTGCGACCATCTCGGTTGGCCTGTGAGCAGCAAAGGCCAGATGTGGCGGGGCGAACAGGTAAAGAGTCTGGTTGTTGGCAATAAGACCCTGGTATCACTGCCAAGCCCGGGTCACACAGATGACAGCCACAGCTTTATCATGCTGGACGAGACAGACGCGCCGCAGTTTGCCTTTGTCGGGGATACCGTGTTGCCGGGCAGCATTGGCCGCAGCAACTTCCCCTCTTCTTCCAGCGCCGCACTCTTCCATACGCTCAAGCGCCTGTACCGGGTACTGGGTGATCAGAACCTGCTGCTGTCGTCCCATGATTATCACAACGATTTCTTTACCAACTTTGGCGTGGAGCTTAAGCAATCAGCGCTGCTTAACGAGGCACTCACAGGTGGGGTGGATGAGGCCGCTTTTGTTGCCCGTAAAGATGCCATGGATGCCACCCTGGAAGACGTACAGGGTGAGACCATCATGTGCGGCGCCTACGGCCAATGCCAACAGGCCAAAGGGGTTGAAGAATACAGTGCCGACACCCTGGAGCAGCTGCTTTGCAGCAATCCCGAGGCCCTGGTATTGGATATTCGCGAGCCCCACGAGTATCAGCTCTCCCACCGTGAAAGCCGCTGTGTGAACGTTCCCCTCACCCGTCTGGCTGGGTTCGTCGCCCGGGAGCCCGGTGCACGCAGCAAGCCGTTGGTACTGATTTGCCGAAGTGGCAGCCGCTCACTGGTCGCGGCACGGGCGCTCGAGCGCTTTGGTTTCAGCGCCATCGCCCATGTGGCCGGTGGTTATGCCCTCAGTCAGTGCTGATTGCCCTGAACACATCAAAGAGCGCCTCCGGGCGCTTTTTTGTTGCCAGGATTTGAGCTGGCACCCACAATCGGCATCGCTGCTGCGCCTGTCCGGGCTTTTTCACCCAAGCCTTGGCGTAGATCATAAGTCAGGCCGCCAAAGCCTGATACAACTGGCCTTTTTGAATTCAGGGCCAAGCTATGTCTTTCTATTCCAAGCCAAAAGCACTGCATGCATTCGACGCCAAATTTGAAGCACAAAAAATCGCTTTTGCCCCTATCAGCTTTCAGGTAGCGCGCTGCCTGCTGCGTTTTGGGGTGCTCGACGTCATAGATACGGCGAGTGGCGCGAGCGCAAACGAAATACACCAGATGCTGAGCGCCGCAGGCGCCCCCCTGTCGCATTACGCCCTGGGTGTCTTGCTGGACATGGGCCTCAGTATGGGCCTGCTGTGGCGGGAAGAAGACACATATCAACTGGACAAAACCGGCCACTTTTTGCTGCACGATGGCATGAGCCGGACCAACCTCGAGTTTGTGCATCATATCTGTTATCAGGGCATGTTTAAGCTGGAAGAGTCATTACTGAGCGGCAATCCTGCCGGACTGAGCCAGTTTGGCGATTGGGACACCCTGTATCCGGCGCTGTCTTCGCTGCCCTCAGCGGCCAAAGAAAGCTGGTTTGCCTTCGATCATTTCTATTCAGACCACGCCTTCGACAGCCTGTTGCCTCTGGTATTGGCAGATAAGCCTGCGCATCTGGTCGATATCGGCGGCAACACCGGCAAATGGGCCAGAGCCTGTTGTCATTATCAGGCCGACCTCAAAGTCACCATCATGGATTTGCCACAGCAACTGGCCTTGGCCCAAGATGCCTGCAGGGAGACAGGTTTTGGCGAGCGAATCGACTTTCATCCGGTTGACTTGCTCACCGAATCACCACGCTTCGTGGAAGGTGCAGATCTGTACTGGATGAGCCAGTTTCTCGATTGTTTCAGCGAAGCGCAAATCCGCTCCGTGCTCGCTCATACCCGCAAGGCCATGAGCAAAGATAGCCGACTCTATATTCTGGAAACCTTTTGGGATAAGCAGCCCAACGAAGCCTCAGCTTACTGTGTGAATGCCACCAGTCTGTACTTTACCGCCATCGCCAATGGCAACAGCCGTATGTACCACTCCAGCGTGTTTGAACAGCTGCTGACGGAGTCCGGGCTCACAATAGGCTGGCAGAAGCACAATATTGGTCTGGGCCACACCCTGCTCTGTTGCAAGGTTAAGTAAAATTTATCTTTTGAATAATTACATTCAAATATGATTACCAAAGGCCCCGCCATAAACTGTCTTTACCCAGATGCAGGTACTGACTGTTTATGAGGAGTGCAATATGAACAGGCAATCCATACCAACCAACTCAACACCGCAAGCCTTTGACGCAGGGCTGCCCAAACGCATCCATGCAGGCGCCGCAAAATTGCCAAGCCCACTTGGTGGCCTGGCATTGGCTATTGCCAGTCTGGGTTGGACGCTGGAGAATGTCCTGCCTTCGGCACAGGGAATGGCCCAGCTCTGGGGCAGCGTAACAGGCGCCATATTGTTGATGGCGCTGACCCTCAAATTTATCCTTCACCCTAAAATCCTTGCCGAGGAGCTGGCCCACCCAGTGCTTGGCAGTGTTATCCCGACCTATGCCATGGGTTGGATGGTGGTATCCCGCTGTGTTGGCAATTACTTTCCCGGCGCGGGTGAAATCCTGTGGCTGTTGGCGGTAGCCATACATTTGGGATTTTTGGCCATCTTTTGTTATCACCGTTCCCGCAACTTTTCACTGGATAGCATGGTACCCAGCTGGTTCGTGCCCCCCATTGGCATCATAGTAGCGGCGGTGGCCTTTCCTCCCCATGGTCCAAGAGTGCTGGCAGAGGCTCTGCTGTGGTTTGGTATGCTGGCTTACCTTGTGATGCTGCCACTGATGTTGTACCGGCTTATCTTTCGCGCTGCCGTCCCCCAGGCCGCCCAGCCAACCCTGGCCATTCTCGCAGCGCCTGCCAGCCTGTCTCTTGCAGGTTACCTGAGTCTTATCCCGGAGCCTTCGGTGGTGATAGTAGGTCTCTTGCTGACTCTGGCATTGCTGATGACCAGCATCATCTATCTGGCCTTCTTCCATTTGCTGCGGCTGCCCTTCAGCCCGGGTTTTGCAGCTTTTACCTTTCCCATGGTCATTGGTGCCACAGCCCTGTTTAAAACCCATGATTGGCTGGCTGCCCACACCCAGGCCGATACCCTGATCCTGGAACTGTCATACCTGGCGAGAATCGAGTTGGCCGTGGCCGCTGCAGTGGTGTTATTTGTCAGCGCAAAATACCTGGCTTTCTACCGCAACCGGTAAAACAGTTAAAAATTAACCAGGCTAACTCACCCCAAATCATTAACAAATTGCCAAATGATATTTGTTAACAAAAAGGGTTGTTTCAAATATTCCGCGACAACGCCGACAAAATATACAGAATGTTGCACTCTATATACTTGAAAAAATCTCTCTTTTTGAATCTTTTTTGTTCTTACACATTTTTTTAATTATGACAAATTGTTACTTTTCATTGCGATTTAAAGGAAATTACATCAGCGCAAACACACCAAAAACACGATAATGAAACCTTTATTAAATAATAAAAAACTTTTTATTAACACCTGAAACCATTTAAACCAAAATCAAAGCTCACAAAACGTCACATTGTTTTATTTGTGTTATTTTTTGGTGTGTTTTTTGGTTTATATTCATCAACTTCTAATACTTTGGCCCTGTGTTGCACATGTAAATTCGGTGTGGTTATATCTCCAGCCAGATGAATTTCGATCATGTTTTTAATTTATTTGTATCGGAATATCGTCCTATAAAAAGCAAAACACATTTTAAGTGTCAGGGAGATTATCATGCTCGTTAACAACACTCTGGCCAAAGCGGTACGCTTTGCGCTGATTGGTGGTGCTGCATCTGTAGCTATTACCAGCGCTGCCGCCTTTGCCGAAGAAGCCGATGGTGCAAAAGTAGAACGCATCGAAGTAACAGGTTCACGTATTAAGCGTACTGATCTGGAATCTGCAACGCCTGTTACCGTTCTTAGCTCTGAAGAAATGGCTAAACAAGGTTTCACCACCATTCAGGACGCTCTGGAAAGCCTGACTTCTACCACAGGCGCTATGACCACTCAGTCTGTGCACGGCTTTACTCCAGCCGCTTCTTCTATCAGCCTGCGTGGCGCCGGTGCCAGCCGTACTCTGACGCTGATCAACGGTAAGCGTCTGAACCAGTATCCAAAGCCAGCCGGCGGTACTGACAACTTCGTTGACACTGCCAACCTGCCAATGGAAGCCGTAGCCCGTATCGAAGTGCTGCAGTCCGGTGCTTCTGCCGTATACGGTGCTGACGCCGTAGGTGGTGTGGTTAACATCATCCTGAAAGACGATTTCGAAGGCGTTGCCCTGAAATACCGTCATGGTGACACCACTGAAGGTGGCGGCGGTTCAGACCGTATCGCCCTGTCTCTGGGTGCCTCTTCTGACCGTGGTAACGTGTCTACCTTTATCGAATTCACTGATAACGAGCGTCTGAGAGCCTCTGACCGTGAAGTATTCGGTCTGCACACTGATAAAGTGCCTTACAGCGAATACTCTGCCTACAGCTCTTACGGTGCCCGTATCGCTGGCGGCCCTAAAGGCAACACTGTTGCTGGCAGCATTCCAATGGAGCGCTGTATTGCTGAAGGTTACCTGTGGATCCCTGAAAAGAATCTGTGCGGTTTTGACCGTTCAGCATGGCGCGATCTGGCGCCGGAAAGCAGCCGCTTCATCAGCTCAACCAACTTCACCTATGAGCTGTCTGACGACCTGTCTTTCGTTGGCCGTATGGATTATGCCAAGGCACAGTCCACTACCCGCATCGAGCCAATGGCCGTAGACAACTACACAGTTACTGTAGCCGGCGACCAAATCACTCTGGGCGTAGACCTGGATCCATCTCTGACCAAGACCTTCAATAAGAGCACTGGTCTGGGTGGTGATTTCGCCAATGCTGCTGATGGCGAATACTACTATGTTCGTCGTCTGCACGAGTTCAGCAACCGCAGCGGTGAAACCAACACCCAAAACTTCTTCTTTACCGCTGGTTTGGAAGGTGTGATTGCCGACAGCTACAACTGGGATGCGTCTGTGAACTACGGTCGCACTGAACTGGATATCTTCAGCTCAGGTTATGCCAGCGTAGGCAGCATGTTCAGCTATCTGTCTCAAGGCGAGAATGGCGTATCCATGCTCAAGCCTATGACTGCAGAAGAAGTGGCTAACACCTCTTACTCACCATTTGAGCGCGCTCAGTCAACTCAAAAGAACGTTCAGGCCAACATTTCAGGCACTGCGTTTGAACTGCCAGCCGGTGACGCTGACTTCGCTTTCGGTGCTGAATACACCAAGCAAGACTACGAAACTGACACAGATTCTGAGTCCAAGAAAGGTAACATCCTGAGCCGCGGTGGTTCATCAGGTGCCGGTGAGCGTTCTTACTGGGCAACTTACCTGGAAATGCGCATGCCAGTTCTGGAAGATCTGGTTGTAGATGCCGCTGTACGTTATGACCGCTACTCAGACTTTGGCGGCAACCTGACTCCTCAGGTAGCCATCGAATACCGTCCAATCGACGAGCTGCTGGTACGTGGTACCATCGGTAAGGTGTTCCGCGCCCCAGACATGCACCGCGTATACGGTGATGCCACCAAGGGCTTCGCCACTGTAATCGACTTCAAGAAGTGTCAGGAACTGGGCGGTACGCCAGGTAAGACACATCCTGATCCCACCATCAACACAGTGTGTAACGAACTGCACATCGACTCTACCACGGGTGCCAACAAGGACCTGAAGGCTGAAGAAGGCTACACTGCCAACATCGGCGCGGTATGGGGCGGTGAGAGCCTGAACGCCTCTATCGACGTGTGGGAATGGAAACTGGATGACATGGTGAGCGATATCAGCGCCAGCAAAGCTGCCCGCGAATACGACACCTATGCCAGCATGATCACCCGTGATGAGACTGGTACCATCACTCACATCAACGCCGTTGCCCAGAACCTGGCTTTCCAGAAAGTTCGCGGTATCGACGTGACTGCCGGTTACGGTTGGGATATCAACGAGTTCGGTGAACTGAAACTGAACTTCAACGGTTCTTACCTGCTGAAGTCTGAAGGCCAGACCGATCCTACCGCTGCGGTAGATGACGATCTGGACGATGGCGGCCTGCCACAGTACCGTGCCAACATGGTGCTGAGCTGGTTCATCGAAGACTTCGAAGCCACTCTGGGTGCATACCACACTGCACGCATGCACGGTTCTTCTTACAAGTCATTCAAGTCTGACAGCCCTGACTTCAATGAAAGCGATTATGAAGTTGCTTCTCAGACCAAGTGGAACCTGACTGCCGGTTATAACATCACCGACGGTATCAAAGTTAAGGCCGGTGTTGTGAACCTGTTCAACGTAGGTCCTAACTTCGACCCAACTGACACCTCCTGGCCACACTACCCACGTTCCGTGTACAACGCACGTGGTCGTGAGTGGTTCGTAGAAGGCGAAGTGAAGTTCTAATCGACGCTGAGTCCTGACTAAAAACGGCACCCAAGGGTGCCGTTTTTTTATGCGCTTCTTTCACCTTAAGGCCCGCTGGCGAGCCATAAACCAGAAAGGCTGAACCGGAGCGAATTGGGTAATACGAAATCGGATGACTGGTCTGAATGCAGGTGACAGGCCTTAGATAGGATGACTGGCTTTAGTTACCAGCCACCCAGAGCGATCACTCGCCTTCCAATCAGCTGAAGCCCAGGTAATGGGCTCCAATCACCATCAAACTTGCGGCAATCAGCAGCAACAGCATGAAACGCCATATAAACTTGACCCAGGCGCTGAATTCCACCCTGCACACCCCCAGCGTCGCCATCAAGGACGCCGATGTGGGCACCAACACATTGGTAAAACCATCACCCAACTGAAATGCCAGCACGGCCACCTGACGGCTCACGCCCACGATATCGGCGAGCGGTGCCATCAAGGGCATGGTCAGCGCCGCCTGGCCAGAGCCCGAGGTCACAAAGAAGTTGAACACCGCTTGGAACAGCAACATAAACCAGGCCGACAGCGCATCGGGCAAGTGGCCGATAAAGCCGCCTGCGGCCGAGAGAATACTGTTGAGTACAGAAGGCTCAGTGGGGCCGCCCTTACCAAGCAAAATCAAAATACCCGCGGCGCTGCCCACCAATAAGCAAGGCTCCAGCATGGTGGCTGCGCCATCTTTAAAGGCCTTGGCCATGCCATTGAGGGTGAGGCCATTGAGGTTAAAAACCACTGCTATCAAACCGGCAACCAGGCCCATGGTAAAAAACTGGCTGGCAATCTCAGGGATAAACCAATGTTTGGCCACCACGCCCCAAATGACCCACACCATGGTGGCGACTATGGTGGCAAGCACCAGATAGTCACCCAGATTAAAGCGGCTGTTACCGGGGTGGCTTTGGTCGTCACTTCCCTGCTGGGCGCTTCTGAAATGGGCGTCGGTGGCATAGCTGTAGGACAGCGCCGGCGCTGCTTTGATTTTACGGGCATAGAGCATGGTAAAGGCGATACCAAGCAGGGTAAAACCTATCCACATGGGAATGCGCACGGCGGCACCGGAGAGCACGGGAATACCGGCAATTCCCTGGGCAATGGCAACACTGAAAGGATTCATCCAACTGGCACCGAAGCCCACCTGAGTGGCCACATAAGTCACCATCACCGTGGTGATGCCATCGTAACCGAGGCGGATCATCAGAGGACAAATGATGATGGCAAAGGCAATGGCCTCCTCGCCCATGCCGAACACGGCGCCGCCGAGGGAAAACAGGCTGAAGAGCACAGGAATAAACAAAAACTCCCGCCCCTGTGTGTGGTGAATGAGCCGCAAAATGCCGTTATCTATGGTGCCTGTGGCCATCACCACGCCAAAAGAACCGCCAATCACCAGCATAAACATGATAACGCCAACGGCGCTGCCCCATTTATCACCGGACACCAGGCCTTCGAACATGTAGTTGAAAAAGCCTTTACCCTGAGGGTCGAAGACAGGCACAGGTGCCAACCTTGGCTCACCCTGCTCATCGAGGTCGTAGCGGAATGAGTCCGGGTCGACCACCTGGCGGGTTTTCTCCACTCCGTCCTGCACAAAGGTCACCGTCTGGGTATCGAAGGAGCCAACCGGCAATAAATAGGTCATGAGTGCGGCAAGGAGTGCCACAAAAAATATGATCACCAGGGTGTCCGGCATCACCCAGGTGCCCGGACGGGGCGCTGGCGTGGCGGTGGCTGCACTCGGTGAAGGGTCGGGCTTGGTCGTCATCTTCTTGTACTTATCCTGTTTATCATCCATGAAAACGTAAATGTCCCATGAACACATTGAAACGAAACGCGCTGACTATACCCCAAAAGCCTTGAACTGTCCTTAATGCCCCGAGGCAGCAACCACTCGCAACTTAATTATCCAATTGAATATAAAGGATGATTTAAAGCCACATCACAAACTGCGGCGTGTGTGAGAACCGTGGCACATTCAAGGAAAACTTGCTGCTGCGCCAAAACGTGCGCTTGGCAACAGAATTCAAAAACTCTGCCATGGGCCATTTAAGGCAAGGCCGCGCGCCTTATAGAATGACAGGCAACCATCAATTCCTCTGATAGCTGCTGTCATGAAATACACCCTCAAACAAATGTCGGTATTTGATGCTGTCGCCAGTCTCGAAAGCGTGTCCGGCGCAGCCCGTAAACTGTCCATGACCCAGTCCGCCGTCAGCATGTCGCTGCAGCAATTGGAAAACTTACTCGGCAGGCCGCTCTTTATCCGTCAGGGTAACCGGCTGATATTGAGTCACTGGGGACACTGGCTCAGGCCACGTGCACGCAAGCTGTTGGCCGATGCCCAGCAAATTGCCATGGGACTGCACGATCAGCACCTGCTATCCGGCAGTTTGTCCATGGGTGCCAGTCAAACGGCGGCAGAACACCTGCTTGGGGATCTCATCAGCCGCCTTGATAGCGACTTTCCACAAATCCATATTGAGTTGATGGTTGAAAACACCGAAAACGTGATTGCGGCGGTGCAGGAGTACGAAGTGGACTTTGGCATCATCGAAGGGCGCAGCGACGATGCCCATCTGGTTCTGGAGCCCTGGCTTGACGATCATCTGGTGGTGATTGCCGCCCCGCACCATCCCTATGGCAAGTATGGCAATGTCAGCCTGTCACAATTGGAGCAGGCCAAATGGGTATTGAGAGAGCAAGGTGCCGGTACCCGGCGCATCTTTGATGCCGCCATCCATGGCAATCTTGACAGGTTGAATGTATGGCGGGAGTACGAGCAGGTGCCGGTGCTGAAGGCGCTGGTGAAAAACGGCCCCTATCTCAGCGCCTTGCCGTATTTGGATGTGGAGCGCGATGTGGCGGCCGGGCAGCTGATTATCTTGCCTACGCCCAAGCTCAACATGAAACGTCAGCTGTCTTTTGTGTGGCGCGCCGATGCCACCGAAAATCCGCTCCGTGACTGCGTCATTTCTGAAGCAAAAAGGCTCGCGCGCCACAGGCACACGAGCCAGGAGAAGCTCTGAAAGGAATTATGCGGTCACCTTTTCTCTGACACTTTGCAGCAATTTCAGCAAGGCATCACGGCGGATGATGCCTTTAAGCACCCCGGCGTCAACCACCGGTAAGGTGGCGGGGCTTGCTGCCGCAGCACCTCTCAGTCTCTCCTCATAGGCCTGGTAGCCAGCCCCCAGCCAATGCCCTTCGCTGGTCACAGGGAAGAGCCGCTGCCGGTCTACCACCCAGTACTCCAGCACTGTCAAAAGCGGTTCATCGGCAGCGACCGTGTGCAGCACCTTTTGCATCATATCACCAACCCTATAACCGCCGTCGGCGGCAAACTCCTCAGCCCAAAGCCCGCGAATCGCATCCTGGGGGGCAAGCATTCCCACGAGGCGGCCGCCATCGGCTACCACAGGACAAGGCACACCGCCTGCGCGCTCCATCAGCGCCAACGACTGCCACAGATTCATATCGGGTGTTAAGGTGACTGCGGGCTCAAGCAAGGTTGAAACGGCAAGGGTATTCAGGTGTTTATTCATCATGGTTTGCTCCAAAGAAAGGGCCGACAACGCCGCAGGATGAGGCCCATCGGGCAGCGATGTCTGGCAAGTTGAACTGGGCATGGGGTAGAAATGGCTGTGGCAGGCGCTGTGGGGTTTGTTGGCATGACACCCGGCCTTGGGAAATTCACCGACGGTGGACGCTTGAGGCTCCGCCACAACCAAGCTGAGTCCGGCTGTGGCGGCCCGGCGAAGATGACTGTCAGCGCCATCCTGCACCGGGGTACCTTGCCCCAGGTTGTGCACACCCAAGAGACCGAGCCCCACCATGACTGCACCACCCAGAATGTTGCCAAGGGTGACGGGCAGCAGGTTCAGTAGCAGCATGTTGCCGGGTGTCAGCTCGGCAAGCCTTGCAGGCTCGAGTCCGTGGGCGAGCAGCAAGGCCTCTGGCATAAGCTGAGCCTGCATGCCGGCGAGCGGCAGCAAAAACAGATTGGCAATACTGTGTTCAAAACCACTGCTGACAAAAAGTGCCACCGGCAGCATCAACAGCAGCGCCCGGGTACCTGGATTATCACTGAGATAGCTCAGCCAAACCCCCAGACACACCAAAAGGTTACAAAGAACGCCGAGAAAAAAGGCTTCCCACCAGCCATGGTGCAATTTGTGAAGGGCCGTGGATATCAGGTTTACCCCCCACATGCCGCCATCGAGTTGCCACAATCCCGCCTGAAGCACAAACACCGCCAGTGTCAGTGCGCCGAGGGCATTGCCAAGATAGACACACAGCCAGCTTTTAAGCAGGGTGGATAGCCGGGCCTTGCCCTGAGCCCAGGGGATCGCGGTCAGCACTGTGCCGGTGAATAGCTCCATCCCCAGTAATACCACCAGCATCAGTCCCAGACTGAAGGCCAGCGCTCCCGCAAGACGCACCATCCCCCAAGGTGCGCCGGTGCTGCCTGTGGTAACAGTGAGGTAAAACACAAAGCCCAAACCGATAAACACGCCTGCGTAAACCGCCTCGGCAAATCGTTGACTGTGCCCCTTTGAAAGCTTTTTACGGTTGAGGTGGCAGATGTTGGCCATCAGGCTGTCATCCGTCACCTTGGAGGGTGTCGTGGCAATGCCGGAGGCTGACCGCTGCACAGTCGCTTGCGGCTGCGCCAACGGCGTATTGAGTTTGTGGAGATGAGTTGGCATATCTGGCACCCATATCAATTAAAAGTTTCTCTACCAACAGCTTGGCTGCTGCATTGCCGTCAATGTAGCAAGCAGAAACCATGAGAAATATCGAAGACTTTTGATGCTGGATATCAGCTATTCTGATAAGTAGAGATGGGCAGCTGCTTTTTAAACCATTCCGCGAGGCCCCCTGGTATCGGGGCAGCAACCACAATCAAAATGAAAGAACAACAAATCTAAGACATTGAAATTATTTAAAAAATGATTTCAACGCCTGATATAACATTCTGCGAAGCCACTCAGGAATGCGCTGTCACTCAGGAAAGCGCAGTCACGAATTATTAAGCACCCATAAAGGAGTTAACCTGAAACGATGACGCCAGGACAACGCAGAATGCCAAACCAAAAACCTGCGAGCCAAGCATTGAGAAGTAATGAGCAGCCAGAGCGGCAGAGCACAGGGCGCAAAAATAATTGATACCTAAGCGAAAACTGTCTTTTAAGCTCAACGTCGCCTGAGTATCTGCCGTCAGATTCGGGCCACGCCAGCTAAAGATGCTTTCCCTACGCAATTATTGTGCCCCAGTGCAACAGACTTGACGGCCCAACATTCAGCTATGTTAGCTGTGTCGCAAATCCATCATCAGGGTGCTTCAGAAAGATTGATAGTTGATGAGCGGCCATAACGACTGTGGTAACATTTTTAACAGGTAAATTGGTATGACCAATTTGAGCAGATTTTAGGACCCAGGGTTCGGCGCGAAGAAGCAGGCTGCTTTAACCACCAGAACCGTTTCTGACAGGCTTTTTACACCAGTAAAAGGCCAGAGCAACAAGGATGCTTTCAAAGCTGGTCAAGCAGGCTCAACACGCTGTTGTTTTGGGGATTAACATGTCAGAAACAGCATATCAACCTGAGGCCGCTGGCCTCGCCGAGACCGACAAGGTCACCAGCGATAACGCGGAAAAAAGCTACCGCGAGCTGCATCGTCCAGCCTCGGAATTTTCATCCCGTGAAGCCTATCTGGATCATGAACTCAAAATCATGAAACCCCGACGTTGGGCGCTGAACCTGCCCGGTCGGGACTTTAACTTTGAGTGGGAAGATCTGGTTCCCGCCATCGCCGGTACCATCGGCATTACCGTGATGTACTCTGCCGTGATGGCCGCCTGGGCGGCAGGTCTCACCGAGCGCTGGGACCACATCAACCTTGGCGCTGACTTCATCATCTCTGTGGTGCGGGTCGAAATGCTTATCCCCGCCCTGCTCTTCTGTATCATCAGTTCCGGTTTTATCAATCCCCGCGCCAACCTTGGCGGTAACCACGGCCCCATGATCCCGCTTATTGGCGCCATTGCCCTGGCCGGTGCTCACCCACTGGCGCTGGCAATACTGCTGGGCGTATTTGGTCTGTTGCTGTCGTTCTTCAAGGGGGGGTCACGGCTGGTAAACCTTACCAGCAGCGGGGTCGCCGGGGGGCTATTGGTGTTCCTCGGCTTTATGGGAGCCAAGAGCCAGATTGAGTCACTGTTCAGCTGGGCGGGTGGTCTTGAAGCCAAGCATGCGCTGGATTACTCCCTGGGCTATGTGGCCTTCTTTATTCTGCTGGCAAACGTGGTGATTTACGCGCTGCTCGCCAAGCTCGGCAAGCGCTGGCTGGCGATCCCCCTGTGTTCTATCGCCGCGATTGTGATGGCTTTTGCGCTGGGTGCCGGGCTTGACCTTAAGTTCACCACAGCCCCCGGATTGCCAAACCTGAACCCTGTGTACTGGTGGGGTTCTACCGAAACCGGCTGGCAGCTTGGCCTGCCCAATATGCAGCACTTTATTGCTTCTCTGCCCTTTGCCATTCTGGCGGTTGCCATGTGGTCTCCGGACTTCCTCGGCCACCGGATTTTCCAGGAGCTCAACTATCCCAAGGGTGCTGAAAAAGTGCTGATGGACGTGGATGACACCATGACCACCTGCTCACTGCGCCAGATGGTTGGTACTGCTGTGGGTGGCGGTAACATCACGTCAAGCTGGGGTACTTATATGATCCCGGCCGCCATCGCCAAGCGTCCTATTCCTGCCGGCGCTATTCTGCTGGGCAGCCTGTGTATTATCGTGGCGATTGTAGGTTATCCGATGGATCTGACCACCTGGCGCCCCGTGATGTCCATTGCCCTCCTGGTTGGCGTGTTTTTGCCGCTGCTGGAAGCCGGTCTGCAAATGGTCAAAGACAACCAGAGTAGCCAGGCCGCCGGGATCTGTATTTTCGGCTCTTTCGTGGCCAACCCCGTATTGGCCTGGGCGCTGACTATGCTGCTCGACAACAACGGCCTGATTGGTGACAAAGAACGCGCCGCCAACCTGTCGTTTGTTGACCGTGTGGTGATCCCCGGGCTCGCCTTTGTCATCTGCCTTGCCGCCATGCTGGCGGTGGGCATGATTGAAGGCATTCCCGCGCTGCTGTAACGCTTAAATGAACGATAAAAAAGGGGCCAATGTGCCCCTTTTTCTTATTGCGCCTTTGTACCGGAAGGCGCTAACTAATGTTTCAGACAAGGTGAATTTCAGCGTTATCTGATGCCAACTTGTCAATGCCGATTAAAAACTGCTAACTCGGTAACAAAATTCGCATTAATCGCCTTAATCTCGAACGCTTTTGGATGCGACCCTTTCGGGCTTATGTTAATATGCTTCTGGACAATTGGTCTTACCAATTAAAATTTACGTATTGGTAGGCTGTCAACAGAATCCGCCGGAATGTCTTCCGGGGTCCTGGCTTCATCAGGGGATGTTTCGCCGGGATGTAAAAGACTCACTAGGGGAAACATCCCCGACCCTTTTCTCTAATAGAAGGTGAAGTACGATGACCGATAAAACTGAGCTGTTCCAAACCGCGTGGGAAGGATTCGTTCCCGGTGATTGGAAGTCCGATGTCAATGTACGTGACTTTATTCAGACCAACTACACCCCTTATGAAGGTGACGACAGCTTTCTGGCCGGCCCCACCGAAGCCACCAACGCCCTGTGGGCAAAGGTGATGGAAGGCATCAAGGAAGAGAACCGCACCCACGCGCCGCTGGATTTTGATACCGATAAGGTATCTACCATCACTTCCCACGATGCCGGTTATATCGAAAAAGAACTGGAGACCATTGTTGGTCTGCAAACCGATGCACCGCTCAAGCGCGCCATGCTGCCAAATGGCGGTATTCGTATGGTGGAAAGCTCCTGCGCCGCCTACAACCGTGAGCTGAATGCCGACATCAAGTATGTGTATTCTGAGCTGCGCAAGACCCACAACCAGGGCGTGTTCGACATCTACACCCCTGAAATCCTTGCCTGCCGTAAGTCCGGCGTACTGACCGGCTTGCCCGATGCCTACGGCCGTGGCCGTATCATAGGTGACTATCGCCGCGTGGCGCTGTACGGTATCGACTTCCTGATGGCCGACAAGCTCAAGCAGTTCACCTCATTGCAAGCGCGTTTTGAAGAAGGTGAAGATCTGCAGGCTACCATGCAGCTGCGTGAAGAAATTGCCGAGCAGCACCGCGCCCTGGCCCAGATGAAGGAAATGGCCGCCAAATACGGCTACGACATCTCTGGCCCTGCCAAAAACGCCCAGGAAGCCATCCAGTGGACCTATTTTGGCTACCTCGCCGCGGTGAAGAGCCAGAACGGCGCCGCCATGTCTCTGGGTCGTACTTCCAGCTTTATCGACATCTACATTGAGCGCGACCTGAAAAACGGTACTCTGACCGAAGAGCAGGCGCAGGAGATGATTGACCATTTCGTGATGAAGCTGCGTATGGTGCGCTTCCTGCGTACCCCTGAATACGATGAGCTGTTCTCCGGCGACCCAATCTGGGCTACCGAGTCAATCGGCGGTATGGGCCTCGATGGCCGTACTCTGGTGACCAAGTCCAGCTTCCGCTTCCTGCACACCCTGTACAACATGGGCCCAAGCCCAGAGCCAAACATCACTGTGCTCTGGTCTGAAAAGCTGCCACAGAACTTCAAAACCTTCTGTGCCAAGGTGTCTATCGATACCAGCTCTATCCAGTACGAAAACGACGACCTGATGCGCCCTGACTTCGAGTCAGACGACTATGCCATCGCCTGCTGCGTCAGCCCCATGGTGGTCGGTAAGCATATGCAGTTCTTCGGTGCCCGTGCCAACCTCGCCAAAACCATGTTGTATGCCATCAACGGTGGTGTGGACGAGAAGCTGAAAGTGCAGATTGGCCCTAAATCCGATCCAATTACCAGCGAATATCTGGACTATGACGATGTAATGAATCGTCTGGACAACCTGATGGAGTGGCTGGCAACCCAGTATGTCACTTCACTGAATGCCATCCACTTTATGCATGACAAGTATTCTTACGAAGCCGCACTGATGGCACTGCACGACCGCGATGTACGCCGCACCATGGCCTGCGGTATTGCCGGTCTGTCCATTGCTGCCGACTCACTGTCTGCCATCAAGTATGCCAGAGTGAAACCGGTACGTGACGAGCATGGCATCGCCGTTGACTTCGAAATACAAGGTGACTATCCCAAGTTCGGTAACAACGATGCCCGCGTGGATGAGATTGCCTGTATGCTGGTTGAGCGCTTTATGGCGAAGATCCGCAACAAGAAGATGTATCGCAATGCCATCCCAACCCAGTCTATCCTGACCATCACCTCCAACGTGGTGTACGGCAAGAAGACAGGTAACACCCCGGATGGTCGCCGCGCCGGCGCACCTTTTGCCCCGGGTGCCAACCCCATGCACGGCCGTGATGAGAAAGGCGCCATCGCCTCACTCACCTCAGTAGCCAAGCTGCCTTTTGCCCATGCTCAGGATGGTATTTCTTACACCTTCTCCATCGTGCCCAATGCCTTGGGTAAAGATGAGAAGGCCCGTGAACGTAACCTGGCAGCCCTGATGGACGGCTATTTCCGCCACAGCGAAGGTCGGGAAGGTGGCCAACACCTGAACGTAAACGTGATGAACCGTGAAATGCTTGAAGATGCCATTGCACATCCCGACAAGTATCCACAGCTCACCATCCGTGTATCTGGTTACGCAGTGCGCTTCAACTCACTGACGCCAGAGCAGCAGCAGGATGTGATCACCCGCACCTTTACTCAAGGTTTGTAATTCAGGCGCTGGTAATTCACCGGTTGCTAAAGGACAATTGTGGCAAGCCACAATTGTCCTCAGTTTCAGCCAATCCCAGGAGTTTCAATGACAGTCACAGGCAGGGTTCATTCAGTGGAATCCTTCGGCACAGTGGACGGTCCCGGCATCAGGTTTATTACCTTTATGCAGGGCTGTTTGATGCGCTGCCAATACTGCCATAACCGCGATACCTGGGACTTGGATGGCGGCAAGGAAATGCAGGTCGATGAGCTGATGAGCCAAATCATCAGCTATCGGCCTTTTTTGGATGCCAGCGGAGGCGGTGTGACTGCAAGCGGCGGTGAAGCCATACTGCAGGCCGAATTTGTGGCTGAGCTCTTCAAAGCCTGCCGCGCCGAAGGCATTCATACCTGTCTTGATACCAACGGCTTCGTGCGCAAGTACACCCCCGCCATTGATGTGCTTTTGGACAACACAGACCTGGTGCTCTTGGATATCAAACACATGGATGATGCCAAACATCAGGACTTAACCAAGGTCAGTAATCATCGCACCCTGCAGTTTGCCGAATACCTCGCCAAACGCGGCCAGAAAACCTGGATCCGTTACGTGGTAGTCGCTGGGTTTACCGAAGATGTTGAGAGTGCTGAAAAGCTGGCTGATTTTATCGCCCCCATGGACAACGTGGAAAAAGTAGAGCTGCTGCCCTACCACGAACTTGGCAAACACAAGTGGGAAGCCATGGGTGAGGATTATTCGCTGAAGGGGATTCATCCCCCCGGCACAGATACCATGGAAGCCATAAAAGCCGTCTTTACACGCCGCGGACTGAACGCGACTTATTAAGCCGGACTCTTACAGGCACAGTTGAAAATGCGCTGGGTGAGTCTGTCGAAGACTCACAGTTCGTCCCAGTAACTTGCATCGAGTCGGTCGAAGGCTATCTTCAAGAGATTAGCCATATCGAGATAGCAGGCCTTGGCACCAAGAGGAATGTAATTCACCCCAATGGCTTGAAGACGTTCCTGCACTTGGTTGCCAAAGCTGAGCAAAGACAGGGGCAAAGGATGACGGGCACGCTGCCCCAGCCACAGTATGCCCTGGAGTGGCAGACTGAGGAAAAACAGGCCGATGGCGATAGCCTGAGGCAAAAAAGCCCAGCCATGGAGATAAATTTGGCTGGCAGCCGCCAGCAAGGCGAAAGGCGGCATAAAACGTATGGCGAGGGACGTTGCCTTAACGACGCGATATTCCGGGAAAAAATACCCCAGAGGTTTCGCCATCGGCCAGGCCTTCATATAACGATGGCCATCGCGCAGGGTGGAAAACAGCTGAAATTTCATCAACCCGGGAACCTATGGACAACACAGACTGCTTTAACCTTAGCACAAAGGCAGTCGGCTTCCCAAGCGTGGCTCAGGGAAGCAGATGAGAAGTGTTAATGGCCTGCCCGCCAGGCAAAGTCGCCGGAGCAAGATCCGGCCAACTATATTCATGACGCAAAAAGGTTTTATCATGTCCAATACTTTGGTTCTGGTACTCAACTGTGGCAGCTCTTCACTGAAGTTTGCCATTCTGGACGCCACCAATGGCGACGAAAAAATTTCAGGTCTCGCCGAGTGCTTTGGCCTGGAAAACGCCCGCATCAAGTGGAAGTTGCGCGGCGAGAAACACGAAGCCAGTTTGGGCGCCTTCAGCGCTCACCGCGAAGCGGTGGAATACATAGTCAACAAAATTTTGGTGAATGAGCCCGAACTGAAAGGTCAGCTGATTGCCATTGGCCACCGCATCGTTCACGGGGGCGAAAAGTTCACCCACTCCATGATTATCGATGATGCCGTCCTCAGGGGCATCGAAGATTGTGCCTCTCTGGCGCCACTTCATAACCCTGCACACCTTATCGGTATCCGCGCTGCACAGGCCTCTTTCCCTGCGCTGCCACAGGTGGCGGTGTTTGACACAGCCTTCCACCAGAGCATGCCGGACCGCGCCTATATCTATGCCCTGCCCTATAAGCTCTACCGCGAACACGGCATCCGCCGCTACGGCATGCACGGCACCAGCCATTTGTTCGTGAGCCGCGAAGCCGCCAAGGCGCTCGGTAAAGACGTGAATGACACCAACGTGATTTGTGCCCATCTGGGTAACGGCGCCTCTGTGACCGCCGTGAAAGGCGGCAAGAGTGTAGACACCTCCATGGGTCTGACCCCGCTGGAAGGTCTGGTTATGGGCACCCGCTGTGGCGATTTGGACCCATCCATCATCTACCATCTGGTGCATCAGCTGGGCTACACCCTGGATGAAGTGAATAACCTGATGAACAAGCAAAGTGGTTTGCTGGGTATTTCTGAGCTCACCAACGATTGTCGCGGTATCGAAGAAGGCTACGCCGAAGGCCACAAGGGCGCGACCCTGGCGCTGGAAATCTTCTGCTATCGCCTCGCCAAGTACATCGCCTCCTACACAGTGCCGCTGGGCCGTTTGGACGCTGTCGTATTTACCGGCGGTATCGGCGAAAACTCCGACCTTATCCGCGAAAAAGTACTGAATCTGCTTGAAATCTTTAAGTTTGAAGTCGACAGCGAGCGTAACAAGGCAGCCCGCTTCGGCAAGCAAGGCGTGATTACCAAAGATGGCAGCCCGGTAGCCATGGTGATCCCCACCAACGAAGAGTGGGTCATTGCCGAAGACTCACTGCGCCTGGTCAGTAAATAAGGCGCCGCCGCCCCGGGGATACCCGCGGGCGGCTTTGCATTGTAACGCATCTGATGGCCCGCCCATCACAGCAACACCACAAGAGGTACTTTATGTCCCGCAACATCATGTTGGTTCCCATAGGCACAGGCGTTGGCCTCACCTCTCTGAGCCTGGGCATGGTGCGCGCACTGGAACGCCACGGCGTCAAGGTGCAGTTCTTTAAGCCCATCAGCCAGCAGCGCCCTGCCGACTCAGGTCCAGAGCGCTCAACCACTATTTTGTCCAAGTCGCCCACGGTGAACCCGCTTGAGCCCTTCGACATGCAACATGCTGAGTCGCTCATCCGCACAGACCAGACCGATGTGCTGATGGAGCAAATCATTGCCCGCGCCAATGAAATTGCTGCCAATACCGAGACCCTCATCATTGAAGGTTTGGTGCCAACCCGCAGCCATTCTTTCTCCGATGATGTGAACTACGCCATCGCCAAGGCGCTGGATGCCGACGTGATTTTCATTGCCACCCCCGGCAACGACACCCCGAATGCGCTGATGAACCGCCTGGAAATCGCCTACAACAGCTGGGGCGGCGCCAAGAACAAGCGCCTGATTGGCGCTGTGATCAACAAGATTGGTGCACCGGTGGACGACGAAGGACGCACCCGTCCTGACTTATCGGAAGTGTTTGACCATCAGGACATCCAAAAAGGCGATGCCACTGCCATGTTCCAGCTGCCCGGCAAGAGCAAGCTGCGCATCCTCGGCAGCGTGCCTTATAACCTGGATCTGGTGTCCCCCCGCGCCTCAGACCTTGCCAAGCACCTACATGCACGCATCCTCAATGCCGGCGAGATGAACACCCGTCGTCTGCGTAAGGTGACCTTCTGTGCCCGCTCCATTCCCAATATGCTCAGTCACTTCCGCACCGACTCGCTGCTGGTGACCTCGGGCGATCGCTCCGATGTGATTGTGGCAGCCTGCCTTGCGGCCATGAATGGTGTGAAGATTGGCGCCCTGCTGCTCACCGGCTCATACGAGCCTGAGCCAGAAGTATTGAAGCTGTGTGAACAGGCCTTCGAAACCGGTCTGCCGGTGTTTATGATAGACACCAACACCTGGCAAACCTCGCTGAATATCCAGCGCTTTAACCACGAAGTGCCGGTAGATGATGCCGTGCGTATCGAACTGGTGCAGGAATATGTGGCCAGCCACATCGACCAAAGCTGGATTGAAAGCGTGACCGAAAATTCGCCCCGCGAACATCGCCTGTCACCTCCGGCGTTCCGCTACAAGCTGACTGAGCTGGCCCGCGCCGCGAAAAAGTGCATCGTGCTGCCGGAAGGCGACGAGCCCCGTACCATCAAGGCGGCCAGCATTTGCGCCGAACGCGGAATCGCCCGCTGTGTGCTTTTGGGTAAACGAGACGAAATTTTGCGTATTGCTGCAGCCCAGGATGTGGTGCTGGGTGAAGGCGTTGAGATTCTCGACCCCGAAGATATCCGCGAGCAATATGTTGAGCCCATGCTGAATCTGCGTCGCCACAAGGGCCTGACCGAAGTGGTGGCCCGTGAACAGCTGGAAGACAATATGGTGCTTGCTACCATGATGCTGGCCGAAGACGAAGTGGACGGCATTGTGTCTGGTGCAGTGAACACCACCGCCAACACCATTCGCCCACCGCTGCAGCTTATCAAAACGGCTCCCGGCTCCAGCCTGGTGTCGTCTATCTTCTTTATGCTGATGCCGGATCAGGTGCTGGTGTATGGCGACTGCGCCATCAACCCAGACCCCAATGCAGAACAACTGGCCGACATCGCCATTCAGTCGGCTGAGTCAGCCAAGGCCTTTGGCATTGAGCCCCGCGTCGCCATGATAAGTTACTCCACCGGTAACTCGGGCACAGGCTCTGATGTGGACAAGGTTCGCGAAGCCACCCGCATCGCCAAAGAGAAGCGCCCCGATCTCATCATCGACGGCCCATTGCAGTACGATGCTGCGGTGATGCCAAACGTGGCACGCTCAAAGGCACCGGACAGTCCTGTCGCAGGTAAGGCTACTGTGTTTGTGTTCCCCGATCTCAATACCGGTAACACCACCTACAAAGCCGTGCAGCGAAGCGCAGAGCTAATCAGCATCGGCCCTATGCTGCAGGGCATGAGAAAACCGGTGAACGACCTGTCCCGCGGCGCCCTGGTAGACGACATCGTTTACACCATCGCCCTGACCGCTATTCAGGCGACACAGCAGCAGTAACCCCACAATCACGAATAAAAAAACGCCGTCCATTGATGGCGTTTTTTATTGCTCACTGTCTGGATATTTTTAGGATCCGCAGGCTCTCAGGGGATCAGGAAAGCGATCTTTGTAGTTGAAGACTGGGGGATGAAGGCGTAGAAAAGTCGACCAAAAAACGCCGAACAAACAAGCGACAATTTTTTAGCCAACCGTCAAAATACTGCGGTGGCAACCACTTAAGATAAATATCCTCATTCTTCAACATACTTGTCCACAGATTCTGTGGATAAGATGCGAAGCTCAGCTTTACAGATATGACAGTTTTCGTTGCAGATCGCAAGAGATCAAATCCATCCCTTGTACTGAAAGCTGAAATTTCTGATACTTAGGGTGTTAATCATCAGTTAGCAGGTACCCATGCGCGCATTTTTGTTGATAGTGTTTTTCATGCTTGCAGGTTGCAATGAGTCCGTTGAAAGCGCCACCAGCCCGAACCTGACGCCCGAGCAGGTTAGCCTGGGCTTCTTCAGCGCCATATACGTCAACCGCGATGTAGCAGAGGCCAAACGCTTTGTGGACGCCCCTATGCAGGAGGTGCTCGGCCACTACCACATTGCCGCCTCGGTACAGCGGCATATGCTTAACCTGTCGATGACAGACGTGGAATTGGAAATCGAAGAAATCGATATCGACTTCTTTCGCAAATTCACCGACGATGTCACCGTTAAGGTGAAACTCAAGGGTCTCAGAGGCGGCCAGCCCTGGCTGGATGACAGAACCGTAAGGCTGAACAAACGAGGCAAAAACTGGGTGATTGTCGAGATTATGACCGAAAAACGCGCCGCGAATGGTTGAGATTACACCGCCCATGAAAAAGGCCACCCGAGGGTGGCCTTTTTACTGATTATTATTTTTTTAGGTCTGCATGTCCCGGGACATGGAGGATTCTCAATCCAAAAACGCTTCTTCGTCCTTTTCCAGGGGCAAAGACTCGATCACTTCATCCTGCACCTGATAATACGCGTTTTCGTACTCATGAATTTCCATAACGGACTCCAGCTTTGGTTTGGGTCGGGTACTGAGGTTCTGTCTATTCTTCGCAGACATGAACTCGTTGTAATCCCTGTCTGAGGGCTGACAGCGCCGACTCTGTGCGCATCCCTTATCGTTGAGGACATCTTGTCCAAGGGTACCGCCAGTGGCTCGATTACGGGGCGCAGTATACCAACTAAAAATCAAAGATTACAGTTTACTTTCACTTTTGTTGCCATTTTTTGGTTAAAACCCGCAAACAAACGCTCAAAAAGTCACCAATCAGTAATGCGCCATGAAAGTCTTTCAAAATGACTTATCAGCAGAGCCGCATTCCCTGTGGGAGCAACAGCTGAATTTATTTGGTACGGATTGATTTTTACAACGAAACAGTCTAGGCGCCGCGCTTACTGCGGTGCTATTAGTTAAAAGTCAACTGTTGGAGGCTGTCATATGAATGCGCTGATAGACTTTCAGGCCGGCAGGCTTGCGGCCCTCATTGGACGTGGGGACATATTGGGGATGAGGATGTTTATGGAAAACATGCATATCCCACTGGATGTGCAAGACAGGTTATGTAATGAAATGCATAGTCTGAGCGATCCCCTGCACATCGCATCCTGGCTCGAGAACAACGGACACTCGACGTTTCCGGAACGTTTAACCTATTGACTCATCGATAAAAAGGGCCAAAAGAGGCCCTTTTATTCTGTCTCGCATTAGTGAGGTAATTACATACCCAAGGTGCACATCAGGCATCTTCGGCGGGTGTATGCTTTTGATAGTGCAGCACCTTCAATGACTTCTCCTCGTCCACGTCGGCGTACACTGCAGGATTGGCGATACGTGATACAAACGCCAACGATGGTGCCGTCTCGGCGACCTGTGACATCAAAAAGTCACTGCCAAGCTCAGGGGCATTCAGGCACAGCAACAGGTCACCGCCTTCCTTTACCAGCTCGGGCAAACGTCTCAGCAAACGCACATAGTCCTTGGTGGCAATAAAACTGCCCTTTTGGTTACTTGGCGGATCGGCGATCACCAAATCATAGGGGCCGTAGCGGGTCAGCTTGCCCCAACTGCTGAAAATGTCATGCCCCAAAAATCTGGCGCCCCCCACCAGTCCATTGAGCTCATGGTTCTGTTTGCCAATGGAGAGCGCGCCCTTGGCCATGTCGATATTCACCACCTCGGTTGCACCGCCGGCCAGGGCTGCTACCGAAAAAGCACAGGTATAACTGAATAGATTCAGTACCTTCTTTCCCTTGGCATGCTGGTGTACGAAGCGGCGACCTTCGCGCATATCGAGAAAGAGCCCATGATTCTGTCCGCGCATCAAATGCACCCGAAACTTAAGCCCCTGCTCTTCAATCACATGAGAGTCCGGCAACTCACCACATAGGCATTCAGTACGGGTACCCGAACCGCTGCGATACTGGTACACCCATGTCAGGGGAGCACCCTGACCCACCCGCTGCCAAAACGCCTCCAACGCGGCTTTAGCCATCGCCAGGTCATCGGCGCTGAGTTCACTGAAAGAGGTCAACAGCAACGCCGGGGCATACCAATCAAGACACAGGTGCTCGGCGCCGGGATAACGGCCACCGCGACCGTGGAATATACGTCGGCAATCTTCCGGTAAATCGGCCGTCGCTAAAAAGTCGATAAAAGCCTGCATGAAAACCCGGTTCCTCTAAAAATAGGCTTCTGAAAATACAATGGGCGGCCAGGCCGCCCAATTGGAATATGATTGGATGTCAGGCCTTATCTACCGGTGCATCATTGGCCGGTTTAAGCTCTGAGTCCACGTCATCCGCCAGCAATATGGCCAGCCAGCGGCCACTGCTGCTGCGCTCCAGGGCAATTTTAACAATCATGGTCAGTGGCACTGATAAAAGCATGCCCACCGAGCCCAGGAGCCATCCCCAGAATATCAAACTCAGGAACACCACCAGGGTCGACAACCCCAGCCCCCTGCCCATGAATTTGGGTTCTATCACGTTGCCCATGACCATGTTGGTGCCAAGGTAGAGGAGCGCCGTGCCACCGGCAGCAGCGGGGCCAAGTTGAATAAAGGCCAGCAGGATAGCGGGAATGGCGGCGATAATCGAGCCGATATTGGGAATGTAGTTAAACAAAAAGGCAATCACCGCCCAAAGGAGCGCGTAGTCAACCCCAATCACCGCAAGGCCAATCCCCACCACGGCGCCGGTGGCCAGGCTCACCAGCGTCTTTATCACCATATATTGGTTAACCGAGTGCAGAAACTTGTCGATTTGCTGCAGGCGCATGTCCGGATCATCCAGTGCCAAATGCACTTTTTTCGGCAAGGACTGGGCCTCAAACAGCATAAATACAATGGTCAGGATTATCAGGAACAGGTTCGCCATCACGTTACCCACACCCGACAGCATATTGGTGGTCATCGACAGCGCCATACCCGGGTCAAAATAAGCCAGCACCTGCTCTTTGGAAATGCGGATATTTAACGTCTGCAGCTTTTCCAGCACCCAGCCAAACTGTTGGATAAGCTGATCCCGATAGTGGGGTAACTGCTTGGAAAATTCGTTGATTGAGCTACCGACCAGGGTGGCCAGCCAGAGCCCCAACATCACAATAAAAAACATCAGCAACATCACCGCGAGCCACTTGGGCACCCGAAAACGCATCATCCAGGTGATGACTGGGTTGCAGATCACCGCAATAAAGGCCGACAGCACAAAAGGCACCACGATGGGACTGGCCGCCTTGATGCCCGCCAGTATGACCACCACAAAGGCCATAATGGCAAAACCACGAAAAGCCACCGAGGTCTGTTCAAAGGGGTTTGGCAAAATAAAATCCTTCTATTTCAAACAAAACTTGCTAACCTTGCCCTCAATTTCCATCAAAGACAGATAAGTTGACACGGTTATGAAATCAGAGATCGCCACGATTCGCATCAAAAATCTGCGCCTGCGTACCCATATTGGCATCAAAGAAGATGAGATCCAGAATAAACAGGACGTTATCATCAACGTGGTCATCGCCTATCACGCCGGAAGGGCTCAAATGAGCGACAACATGGACGATGCCCTGAACTACCGCACCATTACCAAACGCATTATTGCCCTGGTGGAAGAAAACCGCTTTTCATTGCTTGAACACCTGACCGCACGGGTGCTGGACATTGCTTCTGAGCATACCAGTGTCATGGATGCCAGGGTTGAAGTCGATAAGCCCCACGCACTGCGTTTTGCCGATTCCGTCTCCATGGAACTCAGTTACCACAAAGACGCCTGATCTCTTTATGTCTTTGCAGGGTATATGCTTGTAAGAAGCAGATTGGCGGAGCAACCTATGAATATTCTACTGACAGGCGGCACAGGATTTATTGGTCGGGCACTGGTCAGTGCCCTGTCTGAACATCAACTCACTATCCTCACCCGGGACACGGGCGCTGCCGCTGAGTTACTGGGGGAGCAGCACCATTATCTTCGCTCCCTGGATAAGCTGGAAAACCTCAATGGCTTTGACGCCGTCATCAATCTTGCCGGTGAACCCATAGTCGGCAAACGCTGGAGCGACGCTCAGAAAAAGCATCTCTGCCACAGTCGCTGGGATCTGACCTCCTTGCTCACAGGCCTTATCCAGCAAAGCAGCGAGCCACCCTCGGTGTTTATCAGCGGCTCGGCTATCGGCTATTACGGTGCCCAGGGCAGTCAGCCAGTCACAGAATCCTCAAGCGCTCACAGTGAATTCACTCACATGCTCTGTGAAAAATGGGAGCAACTGGCACTGGATGCAGCAAGCGACGCTACCCGGGTCTGTGTTTTGCGCACAGGTATTGTGCTTGGCAAACACGGTGGAGCCCTGGCGAAGATGCTTCCCCCATTCAGGCTCGGACTTGGCGGCCCCATTGGCAGTGGTCAGCAGGGCATGAGCTGGATACATATGGCAGATATGATTGGTCTGATACGCTTCTTGCTGAACAATCCCAAATGCAGTGGCGTCTTTAACGCCACTGCACCCAATCCGGTGAGCAATAAGGTGTTTTCGCAAACGCTGGGAGAGGTACTGCACCGCCCGGCGCTGCTGCCTGCCCCCGCCTTTGCCCTGCACGCTTTACTGGGGGAAGCCGCCATCATGGTGCTGACCGGCCAGTATGTTCTCCCCAACAGGGCAATAGAGGCGGGGTTCGGTTTTCGCTTTCCTTATTTGCGCCAGGCGCTGGAAGACCTGCTGTGAAACTCAGGTCTCGGTGCGCAGCAGCGACAGGCAACTTTGCGATAGAAGCTCCCGGCAGCGCCAGTAGCCGAGCACAGCCACCAATACGGCCCCAAGCAGCGGCGCTTGTAACCACCACTGCAGGTGCCAGTTCACGCTGAGTTCGAATACCCAGGTTTTAAGCAGATAAAGTACGGCTTCTGTGACTATCACGGCCACAATCCCTGCCACGGCGCCCAGCACAGCAAACTCCAGCGTGGTCGCCAGGCGCAGCAGTCGCCCTCCGGCACCAAAGGTGCGCAGCACCGCAAGCTCACGCCTGCGCACCGACATGCCCGCTTCGGTTTGTGCCCAAAGCACCAGACTGCTGGATGCAATCACAAGCGCCAGCACCACCCCAAGCGCCAGCGACACCTGTGACACTATGCTCCTGAGCTGCGCCACCATGGCGCCCACATCTATCACAGACACCGTGGGGAATTGCTTTATCAGCGACACGACCAGGGGCCGTTTGGCCTCTTCCAGGTGAAAACTGAGCATCGAGGTGTAGGCAAAGGGTGCCAGGGCTTCTTTTGAAAAAATCATAAAGAAATTGGGCTGCATGGTTTCCCAGCGCACTTCCCGCAGGCTGGTCACCCGTACATCCAGTGTCTGGTTATCGATAACGAAGCTGAGGCTGTCCCCAAGCTTCAATCCCAGACGCTCGGCAACCTTGGTTTCCACCGACACACCATCAAGGGCATTATCGAACTCACCGGCAATCAGCTGATTGTTGGGGGGCAGGCTATCCCGCCATGTCATGTTCAGCTCACGGCCAATACCTACCCGCCCGGAGGCGCCTTCCTCTGCCTGGCGCTCGCTGATAAGCGCCTCGCCATTGATGGCAGAAAGCCTGCCTCGGATAACGGGGTAAATATCGGTGCGTTCGATTTGATGTTCGGCCAAAAAGGCTGCCATGGGCGCTTCGTCTTCCGGGCTGATGTTCACCAAAAAGAAATTGGGCGCACCTTCGGGTAACTGTTGCTGCCAGTCTTCCAAGAGGTCTTGCCTCAGCGCAAAGATGGTCAGCAGCAGCACCATAGCAGTAGAGAAACCCACCAGCTGCACCGAGTTTTGTGCCGCGCGGCGCCTCAGCCCCGCCAGCGCCAACTGCAGCGGATTGGTGGTTTTCAGCCCGGCGCCATGCCCCAGGCGTATCATCACAAACCCCAACGCAAAGAGGATAAGCCCCAGCAGCAAAGCCCCAAGCACCACAGCGCCGGTCAGCTGCCACGAACGGGAGTATGCATACCCAAGCAGCGCCATGGCGCTGAGGCTCAGCGCCGCATGCAGCCAAACACCGGCACTTTGCCCGGTCAGTTCACGTTGAAGCACCCTAAGGGGTGGAATGGCCAGAAGCCGCAGCAGCGGGTAGGCAGAGAACATCAGCGCACTGATGCTGCCGGTCAGCACACCCAGCAACATGGGCCGGAGCAGTGGCGCCTCATAGGCCGTGAGCTCAGGGGGCAGAAAGAGGGCTATCACAGCATCCAGCCCAAGCCCGCCCAGAATACCGGCCAGCACGCCAAACCCGGTCACCAGCGACAGATGCAGGGCAAACAGGGTACGGATTTCCTTTGCTGACGCGCCGAAGGTTTTGAACATGGCCACCACATCATAATGACGCTGGCAGTAACGCTGCGCGGCAATACCTATGGCAGCGCAGGCAAGCGCGATGCCCAGCAAGCTTGCGAGTAACAAAAACCGCTCGGCACGGGCGACGGCGCTGGCGATGGGTGAATCGCCTGACTTCACGTCCCGAAGGCGCTGGGAGCTGGTGAGTTCGGCCTTCAGCAACCCATCCAACTGGGCCAACCGCGCGCTGTCACCACTGAACTGATACAGGTAAGTTACCCGGCTGCCGGGGCCGACAATGCCGGTGGAGGCCACATCATCAATGCCCATCAAAACCACAGGTGACGAAGCAAAGGGGTTGAAGCCCGCATCGGGTAAGCGTTTGATTTCTTTTGTCAGCTTAAATTGTCTGTCACCCAGCTCCAGTGTTTCTGACTGGCCAATCAGGCCTGCCAGTCGTCCTTCGTACCAGAGAGTACCGGCCTCGGGCAATGTCTGGGTGGGACCATCCGCGAGCTCGATTTCACCTTTGAGCGGGTAGGTATTGCCCACGGCGCGCACCGTGACCAACTGAAAAGCATCCCCCGACCAGGCCATGGAATTGAACAGCAGGCTGTCGGCCCGCGCAAGGCCGATTGCATCCACCTTGGCCAGCAGCTCAGCGCCGAGTGGCTGAGGCGAGTCCACTACCCTGTCGGCGGCGGTAAACTTGGCCGCTTCACCGCTGATGGCAACCTGCAGCCTTTCACTCACCCGGGCAAGGCCGGTGACGGCCAGCACCGCCAGGGAAATGGCAAACAGGATAAGCAACAACTGCCCTTGTCTGAGCTCGCGCCAGAAAAGTCGCAATGCCAGAGACCTCAGCATGCGGCCTCCTTCATCTTGGTTTCACCCTGTGCCTGTGCCTTTGACTCACGCTGCCCTGGGGTGGTCTCGGCAAGCTCGCCTTCGGTCATGGTAAATTGCCGCTGGCAACGCAAAGCCAGTTGATTATCGTGGGTCACCAGTACCAGGGTCGTGCCGAGCTCAGCGTTGAGGGCAAACAGCATATCGGCCACCTTGTGGGCGTTGCCACCATCCAAATTTCCCGTCGGCTCGTCGGCAAAGAGTACCTTGGGCTCGCAAATAAAGGCGCGGGCAATGGCCACCCGCTGCTGCTCGCCGCCGGAAAGCTGTTTGGGCAAGTGATTAACCCGGTGGGAAAGCCCTACCCGTTCGAGCATGGCCTGGGCTTTGGCTTTGGCATCTTTCATCCCGGCAAGCTCGGCCGGCAGCATCACATTCTCCAGCGCCGTTAAGGTATCAACCAACATAAACGACTGGAAAATAAAGCTGATTTTTTTCTTTCGCAGGGCGGCTTTGGCTTCTTCACCAAGATTGGACAAGGCGCTGCCATCGAGCCAAATTTCCCCTTCCGATGGCGTGTCCAGGGCCGCGAGCAGCCCCAGCAACGTGGACTTGCCCGAACCCGATGGCCCGATAATGGCCACACTTTCTCCCGGCTTGACTTCCATATCCACGCCTTTCAGGATAGTGAGCTCCCCTTCCTGGGTTTGAACCTTTTTCTTGAGGTGGACGACTTTGATGGCATGCATGTCTGACATAATTTCCTGTTTCCGTAAATCCCGTAGTCTGGCCGGTTTACTGGCCTGCCTTGTCCTGGCGTTCCCCCTGAAGGCCGAAACTATATTAATCCTCGGTGACAGCCTGAGTGCAAGTTACGGTATGGAAGAAAACCAGGGCTGGATCAATTTGATGCGCCCTCAGTTGCAATCCCACACCCTGATTAATGCCGCCGTGAGCGGCGAAACCAGCGCCGGCGGTCTGCGCCGATTGCCCGCCCTGCTTGAGTCTGCCAAACCCGAGCTGGTGTTTGTGATGTTGGGTGGTAACGACGGTTTGCGGGGTTTTTCACCCGCAGAGCTGAAAAATAATCTTACAAAAATCATTGACCTGAGTATCGCTTCAGGGGCGCGAGTGCTCTTAAGCGAAGTGATGGTGCCCACCAACTATGGCCAGCGCTATGCCAAGGCCTTTGCCCAAGTGTATCAAGAGCTGGGGAGGCGTGAAGGGGTGACCCTGATGCCGTTTTTCATGACAGACATCATCGTCGACCCAGACCTGATGCAAAGGGATGGTATACATCCCAATGAAGCGGCGCAGCCAAAGATAGCCGATATCATGCTGCCCTATTTCAGCAGCGCACTTGCAGCCAAATGAGGGCATTGGCTTGAGGACAGCGCAAGGCTCCTCTATAAGCTGTAAGTTAACAGTGTTCAGTGGCTGTTGAAGGAAGCAACCCCAGTCGGATGATATTGCAAGGAGCATCATAGTGAAACCATCCTCAATCCCACACGAGCTGAGCAGCCGTCCGCTGGCATCAACTGCGGCCAACCATAAGGTGGCGCGCGTCGCCTTGGCATGCA
The DNA here is from genome assembly GCF_016834455.1 of Shewanella litorisediminis. Lineage (NCBI taxonomy): Bacteria > Pseudomonadati > Pseudomonadota > Gammaproteobacteria > Alteromonadales > Shewanellaceae > Shewanella > Shewanella litorisediminis. The sequence goes on along the minus strand of NZ_CP069213.1, from coordinate 1,670,740 downwards.
TGGCACAGACTCTGGTTGTCGGCGTCGCCCTAGCCCCCTTCGTGGCTCCCCTTGCGCAGGCCTCGCCGCCTCCCTTTGAAGTGTCAGTAGACAGCCAATACGATTGGCTGCTGCTGTCGTCCAATGAATTACTCAAAGGGGAAATCAAACACCTCTACGATGACAGGCTGGAGTTTGAAAGCGATAAACTCGATACCCTGATTATAGATTGGGAAGACATCAAGGCCCTCAAGAGTGCCGGAACCCTGTCGGTGGGCCTTGAGGATTTAAGTACTATCACTGGCCAACTTGAAATCCGCAATCAGTCGGCCTGGCTCGATGGCAAACCTTTTGATCGTCGGCAAATCCTGACCATCATCCCCGGCGTGCAGCGGGAAGCAAACTACTGGTCGGCCAAAGTATCCCTCGGTGCCAATCTGCGTTCGGGCAACACCAGCCAGGTGGATTACAGCGCCAGCGCCGCCATTAAGCGGCGTACTACAGAATCACGCCTCAACAGCGATTACATGGGCAAGTATTCAAAGAGCGAAGGGGAAAACACGGTTAACAATCACAGGCTGGCAGGCAACTTCGATTGGTTTATCTCGAAGCGTTTCTATCTGCGCCCCGTGTTTGTGGAATATTATCGCGACCCTTTTCTCAATATCGATACCAAGGTAACTCTGGGAGCCGGGGTGGGGTACGATCTTATCGACACTGCCAAAACCGAATGGACCATTGGCGGCGGTCCGGCATACAGCTATACCCGCTTCGTTGATGTGGGGGTGGGCGAACCCGAAGATGAAAGCTCTGCAGCGCTTGTTATGGGTACCCGCTTTGAACACGAACTTACTGACGATATCGACTTCAATGCCCGCTACCAGATGCTCTATGGCAGTGAGGCTTCCGGGGGCTATTCACACCATGCCCTCACAGGCTTTTCCATCGACCTGACCGACATCTTCGATTTCGATGTGTCTCTGGTCTGGGACAGAACCAACAAACCCAAGGCGGGTAACGACGGCGTTGTGCCCAAGAGTAACGACTACCAGCTGATTATCGGGTTTGGCATCGATTTGTGAGAAATGGCTCACACATATGCCAAACACCAGCGAAATCCCGCTCACATCCGCGCTTGAGCGCAAGCTTTTTAAGCGAAAACTCATGCACCGGGAATAAAGTGAATAAAAGTGTGTGCCGGAACAACATTTCTGCAGCAATTCCCCGGTAGGATCCGCTGCAAAGAAACCAGTCAATGGTTATCGTACCCAAGGAGTGACTATGTCTTTTAACCATCAGCAAAAAGTCTATCTGCCCACGGACGCCCGTACTAACCAGTACATTACGGCAGAAATCAAGCTCACGGACGCCCTGCTGAACCAATATCCTGATGTCATGAGCTGCTATCAGGCGCTGGCAAAACAGTTCTTCGAACTGGCCGAACGCCACGATTTGCGAAACGTTCATGTTATTGCCAATGATAAGCTGCCTGTTGTCCGCTTTCACACCGAGGCCTACTGTCTGGAAACCGACCAGCAGGTCATTTTCTTTTACAATCCCCGCTACCACGAAGCACAAAACCTGTTCGCCCGTGCCGACTACCGCACCCGCAAAATTCGCTTCCTGTTCCTTGCCGTGGGTGACGAGCTGCGCGCCAACTCTGCCAGTTTCCATACCCAGGTACAGGAGCTGCTTAAAGAGCTCTCGCCCCAGCTGGCCCTGGAGCAGCCCATTAAAATCCGCGACCACCAGCACCTGACCTATGATTTGTTCGCCCGGGCCAAGGGCAATAAGAAGACCTATGGTTACAAGCTGCGTGGGATCCCTCAGCGTTACAAGGCACGCAAGTGCGAGCTGCCCGCAGATGTCAGTGCCCTGAGCTACGCCACAGTCACCCTGCCACTGGGCCGTCGTCTCAAGCAGCGCCTGGGTGGTGAACATCCAACCAACTACGGCGACATTTACGCCAAACTGCAGGACTGCTTCCAAAAAGCAGTTCTGGAACATGGCTTTAAACGCGCTGCCATGGTGGCCAATGGCCTGCTGCCGCTGGTCAGAAACAGTAAATTTGACCGCCTCGAAACCAATAAAGGCGTGCAGATGCTTGGCTTTGACCCCAATGCCAGTGAACCCCAGTTTTTGGCCCACTGGCAGCCGGATAATCTGGTGGAAACCGCCTACTTTGTGATTGCCGCAGGCAGCGAAGACCACACAGATGCCGGTTTTGGCCGCTTTATGAACGAAGTGGAAGATGCACTTCGCCAGTTCGCCCGGGACATAGATCTCGATGGCGAACGTCAGGACCTGGTTATCCGCTTCCACCAACACATCAGCTACAAGCGCTGAAGGTATCTGGTGTAACGCGATAATCATCTGTTTAAAATGATAAAAAGGAGCCTTATGGCTCCTTTTTTTTCTTTTGTCAGCTTAGCTCTCCAGCACAGCTTCAATCAAACCCATGCTGCCACCCCGCCTCATCACTTGGGGCTATTGCCAACCCCTGCAGCCAATGATAATAATGAACGCCGCGTTCAATAAAACAAACAACAAGGAGCCATCACATGACCGCAAGCGGGATCAGTTCACACGCCGTAGAGACTTTTATGAGCCACGAGCGCAGCCACTTCATTGAGCGAAACCCCAAGTCCCGCAGTTTGGCCGAGCGTGCGCAAAAATCCCTCTATGGCGGCGTGCCCATGCACTGGATGGCCGACTGGTCTACCCCCTTTCCGCTGTTCGTTGAAAGCGCCAGCGGCGCCCGGTTCCGTGATGTGGATGGCCACGAATATGTGGATTTTTGCCTGGGCGACACCGGCAGCATGTTTGGTCACTCGCCGGCGGCTGTGGCCTCAGCACTGGCTCGCCAGTCCACCAAGGGCCTCACTACTATGCTGCCCGGCGAAGATGCCATTGTGTGCGGTGAGATTTTAAGCGAACGATTTGGCCTGCCCTACTGGCAGGTGACCGCCACGGCCACCGACGCCAACCGTTATGTGGTGCGCTGGGCCCGTGCCATCACCCAAAAGCCGGTATTACTGGTGTTTGACGGCTGCTACCACGGCACGGTTGACGATGTCATGGTGCGCACTCAAGGCAACCAAACCGTACATCGCCCGGGTCTGGTGGGCCAGGTGTATGATTTAAGCCAGTACAGCCGCGCCATTCCTTTTAACGACCTTGCCGCACTCGAACAGGCGCTGAAACAAGGGGATGTGTGCGCCCTCCTGTGCGAACCGGCCATGACCAACATAGGAATGGTGATGCCGGATGACGGCTTTATGCAAAAGTGCCGTGAACTGACCCGTCAATACGGCGCCCTGTTTGTGGTCGATGAAACCCACACCATCTCCACCGACATCGGTGGTTGTACGCGTCTGTGGCAACTTGACCCTGACTTCTTCGTGATGGGCAAACCCGTCGCCGGTGGCGTGCCCTGCGGCGTGTTCGGTTGCAGCGAGGCCATGAGTCAGGCCATGCAGGCAGCCAAAGCCAGAATCAATCAGCAGTCCCAGGGCCATGGTCACAGCGGCATGGGCACCACGCTGTCGGCCAATGCGCTCGCCATGCACTGCATGCGTGCCAATCTGAAAGACGTGATGAATCAGGATGCGTACGACCATATGCTGCCACTGGCAAAACGCCTCGCGGCAGGCTTTCGCGAGATCATCGCCAAGCACAGGCTGCCCTGGTCTGTGACCGAGCTTGGTGCCCGCTGTGAATTTCAGTTCTGCCAAACACCGCCGCGCACCGGCGCGGAGGCGGAAGCGGCCTTTCACGACGAGCTGCAAATGGCACTGCACTTGTACCTTATCAACCGTGGCATTCTGATCACCCCATTCCACAACATGACCCTGTGCTGCCCTCACACCAGTGCCGCCGATGTGGACAAGCTGGTCAGTACCCTAGATGACGCCCTCACAAGCCTCCTGGCCATTGAAGGCGCAAGGTTGTAACGCTACAGCTTACGGCGGCAGCGCTGCCACAGTATCGACTGCGCCCCGGGGCTGTAGCTACCGGGGTCCATCGTGCTAAACTCGCGCCATAGAGAGATTTTATGGTAACGGGACTTTGGCAAAACGCGCTGTTCGCCTGCTTGGGATCTTGCTCCTGTGCCTGCTGCTGCTCAGCGCGGGCGCGGCGGCACTGCTGTGGTATCAGGGCAAAGACTGGCTGACATCCCTTGCCCGGCATGAGCTTGCCAAATCCGGCGTCACACTCAACAGCCTGGCCTGGCGCATCGAATCCCACGGCATCACGCTGGAAAACCTCAATCTGGACATCGAAGACAGCCGTTTGCAGCTCGCAGGATTGCGATTTACTTTCGACAAGTCCCTCACCGAACTCACCCAAAACACCGTCACCGGCTATCTTAAGGGCGAACTTAGCTTTCCCCTGCCCCAGAGTATCGCGCTGGAGCAAAGCTATGTGTTTCTTGGCAGTCGCTCACTCATGGCCGCCGGTACTCATCAGGCCGATGACCGGGCTGCCTTGGCACTGGATTTGAACAAGCTGCCCCATATTGCACTGGGGCCGATAGACATAGACACCCAGCAGGGCAAGCTGCTGCGACTGGAGTATCTGTCGCTGAGTGAAGACAGACGACTTCTCAGTCGCATCGCCAATCCCGATGGCAATAAAATTCTGGATTTACACGCCAATTTAGGGAGAGACGCCTGGCAAACTGAGCTGGGGTTATCGCTGCCTGCCGCCCATGAGTTACTGAAACGACTGGCCGATACCGCCCTGCCCATCACACCGGACAACCCGCTGTTTGGCTTTTTGCAGCAGCTACGAAGGCTTGAGACCAGGTTTGAACCCTCCATCTCAGGCGAGCTCCACATTCAAAACCGCCTCACCCTGAAAAGTGCGGCACTCAGGAGTGAGTTCAATCTTAAACAGGCTGCCCTGACGCTGGATGCACTGGAGCAAGTCCATTTTGACCTGAGCGACACCGAGCTCAAAGCCAATGTGGATGGCGGAGCGGCAAGTGCCCGGTTAAGCCCGCTGATGATTAGCACGACATTAAGCCAATCGCAGCGTCAGGCGCTGCTGATGGCATTTGGCACCGACTCTGCCCCCCTTCCGGCAAGTGCCGAGTCAAATCCTGACCCGGCGCTCAACACCGCTGACATACTTCAAGCCCCCCTGGACTGGCTGTCAACGCTCGACTCTGCGCTGCTTGAGGCAAAGCCCCTTAGCCTCAAGCTTGCATTGCCAAAGGGCATCAGCATGACAAGCGGTGAGGCAACTGCTGCCCACATCATTGCCGACGCCAGCGCTGGCCCATGGCAGCTGGCATTGGCGGCAAGCCCGACACTGAATAGCCGGTTGCAACAGCCGCTTGATGGCCTGCTCGGCCCTGTGGAATTGAAACTTGCCCATAGCGGCGAGATAAACCTCAGCGCCCTGCTATCCGGTCTCGGCATAACCCTGACTGCAGGCACAGGCAAAGCAGCAACAATCAACCTTGGTAAGCCTCGGCTCTCGCTGACGGCGCAGCTGGCTTCAAGACTCACGTCAGAAGAAACTTCACAACAAGCTTCACAACAGGCGGCACAGCCCATGTCGCAGAAAAGCCGCGGGGCGCCCGTCACAGCGTCTGCGGGCTTAAACGATGAGGCGGCCAGCGACGGCAACAGCGCAAGCAGCCCAAACATTATTGGGCTTGAGCTTGATGAATTCAGCCTGGGTTTTGACCGCGCCGACCTGAATAGCGACAGCACTCACACCCTCTCCCAGGTGAGTCTGGGTGAAAGCCTTCTCCATCTGAATAAAAGCCTCAACAGCCACATCCGTGCAAGCTACCGCCCGGCCACTGCATCCCATCCGGGGGAGCTTAATGTGGCGCTGGGTGAAAAAACGGTAGATTCACAAAAGACGGAACTCGAATTCAGAGCGCGTGGGGTGTCCATCAGACAAAAACCTGTCGCTCAACAGGCCTTGGCGCAAGGTCAGGTTAAAGCGCCAGCGCAAGCCCTGACCAAACTCGACGTGGGTGATATCAGCTTACGCGCTGCCGTGCAGAAGCCCTGGGCATTGTCATTGCCACTTAACGCAGTACCCAAAGAGAACGCTCTGCTCGAACAGCTCTTGTCGTCCATGCCGGAACTCGCCTCAACTCTTAGCCTCAGCGACATCAGGGTACAAAGACAGGCGCCACACAGTGCCGACAGCAAGCGGCTGAAAACCACACGATTCGAGGTGGACTGGTTGGAACTTAAGCAGCAGCTCACCGCTAATCCGGGCCAAGTGCAAACCCACGAGCAGTGGCAACTGGGCCAGCATCAGCCGATACGGCTTAATAGCCAACATCAACTTGGGCTAATGGCGGGCGCTGTGCAAACGGTTAACGCAAGTTGGCAGGGCGATAACAGCCTTGGCAATTGGCGCGAGGCCCTGGCCGGCAGCCTGAATCTTTCGATCGACATTCCCCTTTCCGGCAATACCCACCTTAACGCCGAAATTGCACTGGATCTGGCCAAACAAACCACGGATATTCGGCTGAAAACCGACTTATCAGACCTCGAAGGCAGCGTGGGCAGCTATCCATTTCGGGGCGGCAACCTCAGTGCCACCTGCGGCCTGTTTCAGGACAAGCGCCGTGACAGTGATTTTCGCCTCGGCTGCGATAACCTGAGCTGGTCACTTGACCATTTTCAGCCGGGTATCATCCTCAGTGACATGAGTGGTCAGGGCACCCTTGCTCTGCAAAGCACAGAAGACGGCACCTTATCCGAGTTTGATATCGACATGACCAGTCGTGGCAAACTGCTGGAGGGGGAGTTTTTATTGCCCAAATTCAAACTCAATCTCAAACAGCCTTCCCACGCCTATCTGGTGCTCACTGGCCTCAGCCTCGAGGAAATGCTGGCGCTGCAGCCGGTAGAGGGTATCAGGGCCGATGGCATTTTTGATGGTGTACTGCCGGTGGATGTTCGCGCTCGCAAAGTCAGCGTGAGCGGCGGACGCATTGCTGCCCGGGCTCCCGGTGGCCTGATAGAAGTCTCCAACAACCCGGCAGTGGATGAACTGGTTGCCTCACAGCCGCATCTGGCGCTGGTATTTGATGCCCTTAAACATCTTGAATATTCGAGCCTTGCCGGCAGCTTCGACATGGTAGAGAGCGGCGATGCCATTATCAGTGTCGAAGTCAAAGGTAAGAGTGAGGGCATTGAACGCCCTGTACACTTGAATTACTCTCATGAAGAGAACTTATTGCAACTTATCCGCAGTCTGACCATAAGTGAAAAGCTGCAAAGTCATATTGAACAGAGTGTTAACTGAGGGACTCGCCCGTGAAATTAGTCGCACCCGGCCTTGGCGCCATGATGGCGCTGCTGATAACAGCCTGCTCGCCGACGGTCAAAATTGAGCCGCCCGACAAGCCGATTGTTATTAATCTGAACGTGAAAATTGAACACGAAATCCGCATCAAGGTGGACAAGGAGCTTGATGCCCTGCTCGCCGACGACCAGCTGTTCTGACCGGAGAATGCGATGAAAAGATGGATACTGATGACAGCCGCCGCCCTGCTTTCTTTCAATGTGTTTGCCATGGATCTGCAGCAGGCCAAATCGGAAGGTTTTTTGGGTGAGCAGCAAAATGGATACCTGGGCCTGGTAAAAGACAACCCTGAGGCCCGTGCGCTGATGGACGAAGTGAACACCAAGCGCCGTGCCCACTACGAAAAAATTGCCGCTAAAAACAAAATTGCCACCTCGGATGTGGCCAAACTCGCCGCCGAAAAAGCCATCAAGGCTGCCGACAAGGGGCACTTTATCCAGGACCCATCGGGCAAGTGGATAAAGAAATAGTTTTCGCAATCAGCACAAGCAGCGTTTCACGACCTGGCGGAGTACCCAAATCCCGGGTACTCCGCCATTGCTTATTATCCCCAGCCAGGGTTTGGGTCGAAGCATCTCAGGCACGGAGTGATTGAGCTCAAGACCCATAGGCTTTAAGACGTACTCAAAGACTTGGCGTAACCCTGCTTGAGGCGAAGCGCCACGTTAACCAGCAGGATAAGCACAGGCACCTCCACCAGCGGACCTATCACACCGGCAAACGCCTGATCTGAACTCAAGCCGAATACTGCAATCGAAACGGCAATGGCCAATTCAAAGTTATTCCCGGTCGCGGTAAACGCAATGGAGGCGTTTTTATCGTAGGGAAGCCCAAGCTTTTTACCAATAAAGAAGCTGGTGAAAAACATCAGCACAAAGTACACCACCAGGGGAAGGGCCACCCGCAGCACATCCATGGGCAGCTGCACTATCATTTCCCCCTTGAGGCTGAACATCAGCACTATGGTTGCCAGGAGCGCTATCAGCGTAATGGGTGAAATGGCCGGGATAAAGCGTTCTGTGTACCACTGCTCGCCCTTGGCTCTAATCAGGTATTTACGGCTCAAGAAACCCGCAATAAAGGGAATGCCGAGATAAATCAACACACTCTTGGCAATATCCAGCATAGTGATATCCACAGCAAAACCCTGCAGCCCAAACAGCGGTGGCAAGACTGTAATAAACAGCCACGCCATAAAGCTGTAGGTCAGAATTTGAAATGCGCTGTTTAAGGCCACCAGTCCTGCGCCATATTCCTTGCTGCCGCCGGCAAGGTCATTCCATACCAGCACCATGGCGATGCAGCGGGCAAGGCCAATCAAAATCAGGCCGACCATATAACCCGGGTAGTCCCTTAAAAACAGCAGCGCTATGGCAAACATCAATATCGGACCAATCAACCAGTTCATCAGCAGCGACAAGGTGATGGCACGGCGATCCCTTGCCATGCTGCCCATGGTGGCATAATTCACCTTGGCCAGTGGTGGGTACATCATCAGGATGAGGCCAATCGCCAGCGGCACGTTGGTAGAGCCCACGGACATTGCCTCATTGAGCTGAGCGATGCCGGGAAAGAGGTAGCCAAGTGCCACTCCCAAAGCCATGGCCACAAAAATCCACAGGGTCAGATTTCGGTCGAGAAAACTCATCTTTTGGCTGATTGGCAAATCAGTACAACTATTGGTCGTCATCGGGAAACTCCAGGAAAGCCAGATGATTCATAAAATCAATAACATGGTAAACCAAGCTAAATGACAGCTACCATCAAAATAAACAGGATCATGAATCAAATGTACGCCCTAATATCCGGAAAAAAGCGTGATTAAGTCCCAGAACTACGATTTTCATGGCCAGTTTGTCCGGCAGCCACCGGACAATGCCATTCCCGCACGTCACCCCACCTTGAACATCCCCCCACCCCGCGTGAGCATGCCAAAATCAAGTTAATGGCCTATCCAAGTAAAGAATCCGCCTTCTTAGAAGGCGGCTTTAATTCGCCCCTAGAAGGGGCTATCGCTATCTTCTAACCCATCTGCAACGATAACTGAGCCTCATGCTCTAAGTCTTGTTTGTCTTGATGTCTTACATAACGCCTTATGATGGCTTCATTTACACCAACCGTATCGACAAAGTAGCCACGGGCCCAAAATTTGTTGCCCCATAGTCGTTTACGTACATGCGGAAACTTATTGAATAACCTAATCGCACTTCTACCTTTTAATACACCCATCAGAGTCGATATCGAAAGCTTCGGTGGAATTATCACCACCAAATGCACATGATCTACCTGAACATTCAGCTCCAAAACCTCACAACCTTTCATATTGCATAGGATATAAATAGACCTATACAGCTCCTTGCCAAGATTGCCTTTGAGCATTTTAAAACGGTACTTCGGAGTCCAAACGGTGTGATATTTACAACGCCAGTAAACATGTGATGAACTTCTGTAATCGCCCATGCTTCTAGTTACCTCTTACTTGTGGTGAATAAGAAGGTCTCTTTTAGCATGGGCGTTATTCAGGCTATAGCCTCAAGGAACAATCACCACCGCCTTAGGCGGTGGTTTAGGGATGACAATAAAAAACCGGCGCATGGCGCCGGTTTTTTCTGCCCTTACTTTTTCAAAGGGCCGAGCGGTAAGCTTCTCCTGCACTGCCAGTCAGCCAGAGTGCAGGCCGTTTGCTGTATGCTTAAAAGCTCAGACTGGTGCTGTCGGTCGCCCCATCGTTGTCAGTCACTGTGAGGTTGACCTCACTGGCACTGCCGGCGCGGCGCAGTACCACGGAGCTTGCGAAACGGACACCGTCGTTAAACTGCCACAGCTGCTTGCGGATGCGGCCATCGGTATCGTAGCTGGCTGAAACGAACACATGGAACAGACCAAAATCCAGATGTTCGATGGCAGCCACAGGCGCCTGGTTGTCGGCGTTTACGCCAACCGCTACCTGCTGTGTCACCGTGGTGCTGCCACCCAGATTATCGGTCACGGTCAGGCTCACCTGATACACTCCGCGCTTGGCAAACTTGTGCTCAACCGCATCACCCATGGCCTCAGTACCATCACCAAAGTTCCAGTGAATGGTGGCTATGTCACCATCGGCGTCAGTGGCATTGGCCACGAACGCCACTTTGCGACCACGCATTTCATAGCTGAAGCTGGCAACAGGCAGTTTATTGGCGCGTTCCAGCTGCAGTGAAATCACCACAGGGTCGTGATCCGATGAACGGTAGGCATCCATGCTGTAGAGGGACTCCACCTGCCCTGCACTCTTGAACTCGACGTTGTAATCAAGAATGCGTGGCTCGTCGGTGTTGATATGCCATTCGGTCACATCCACCACCTTGTCCAGCAAGGCAGCGTTCGCCAGTGCATGGTCGAGCTGACCTGACTCACCGGAGAACACATAGGAGTAGGCTGCTTCTTTACCCAGATGGGCAAAAAGCTCGGTCAGCCCGGCCTCATTCAATGCCGTCAGCGGGTTTTCCATGGCATAGGAGTTAAGGTCGCCAATGACCAGCACAGGGGCGTCAGCAAACTCACTGTTCAGGAACTCACCCACGGCTTTGGCAGCGCGGGTACGGGTCAGGTTGCAGTTGCCCTGGCCATCCCCCAGATCCGGGTCATTTTCGGCCACACAGTCACTGCCCTTGGACTTGAAGTGGTTTACCGCAACCACCAAAGGCTCGTCAGTTTCCAGATGACGGAAGGCCTGAGCCAACATGGGGCGGTTTTTCTGGTCGTTGAACAGTACCTTGCCTTCGTCATCCAAAGCCGAGTTGCTGCTGTCGAGAATGGCGGCAGCGCCTTTTGGCGTCACCTTATCGGCCCGGTAAACAATACCCACGCTGATAGCATCTGTGCCAATGGCTGCCACGCCCGGATTGATGTAGCTGTAGCGGCCCGCTTCGGTGGCGGCGTTCAGGCCGTTGACCAGATCGGCAATGGCCGACTCGCTGCCGAAACCATCATTTTCGATTTCCATCAGGCCCAGTACATCGGCCTCGATGGCCTTCATGGCACTGATGATTTTCGCGCGCTGGCGCTCAAATTCGACGGCGGTATTGGCACCGCGCGCGGTGGGGAAACCGCCGCCCAGACCATCACCGTTGAAGTAGTTAAGCACGTTGAAGCTGGCGACCTTGAGGTTGCCCGCATCCAGCGCCGGTGCATCGGTGCGCGGATTGCTGGCAACAAAGTTGACGGTATCCACAGGCATCAGGCGGTACACCCCAAAACCATAGTGCATCACGGCGGTCAGATTGGTCACAGTATCACCCACACGCACTGTGTTGGTGGCACTGAGGCCAGGTGCCGGGTAAATCACGGGGTCAGGATTCTGGCTGGTGCGGCCATCGTCCAGCAAAATGCTGTCACGCTGGTTGGCGGCGCTTACGGCAAGGGCATCGGCGCCAGGGGCTGCAACCTGAGTACCAATAAAGTGACGACTGCCACCCAGCATGATTTCGCCGTAGCGACCGAGGTTATAAACCTCATTCACCACCAGATTCTGACTGAAGTTAACCAGCATGCCTTCAAAGGCTTCAAGCTCAGTCACATCGTCTACCGGCAGACTGAGAGCGGCGGCAGTTGGCAGCGGCTGAGCCGTGGCACAAAGCGTCTTGTCGGTGAGGTTAGTCAGCTCAGTCAGGCCCTGATATTCCGCCACCTTGGCTTTTACGCGAACCCGGTCGCCCACCTGATAGTCGGTGGGGGCGTTGCCGGTATACAGGAACACGCCTTCGGAGGTTTGTGCATCGCTATCCTGCTCGGAGTCGGCCATTTGCAGGAACACGCCCTTGAGACCTGCCTCCTGATTGCTGACGACTATGGCTTCCACTTCCACAATCTGGCCAACCAGAGGGCTTGCAGCGCCCGCCCCCTGAATACTGTGAATGGCAGTAGCGGACGTACCACACATCAGGCCCTCTGCCGGTGGGTCTGTTGGGTCGGTGGGATCGGTTGGACCGCTGGAAAACTGGCCCAGATTGGAGAAATCGTCCTGGGCAAAACCAATCCAGGTGCTTAGGGTCACAGCATCGAAGGGATCTGTGTCGGCCACCAGGTTGGCCCCATCACGGCGCAGGGTATTGTCGGCAGTGGACAACAAACCGCTGCCCCACTGGCTGCCGGGGTCCACACCAATTTGGCCGAGGCTGTCGATAACACTGCCAAGGTGCTCCAGCACTATGGCATCGTCGCCATTGAAAAAGCTGGCGTTACTGGCAAGCTGGGTACGGCTTAAAATGTCGGCGCTGGCATCATTGTCGGCAACCACAAAGGTGGCACCCGGCGCCAGTATACCGTTCAGGGCAATGTTACTGCCCGAGGTGCTGTTACCGTTAAAGTAAAACTTAAGCTGGTATTGGCTCAGGTCTACCGCGGCCGCGGTTGGATTGAAAAGTTCAATGGCTTTGTTGTTGCTGGAACCTTCGACATATTCAGAAATGACGAGGTTGTCGGCGGCAAAAGCATTGGCAGAGACAGCAGCCAACGCCAGAGCGACCAGGGACGCTTTGGTTTTCATGTGTTAACCCCTAAAAATTGTGGATGTGCTTTTTATATAATTATCCGCACGATATACTTTATCATATTGATTTACCCAGATATTCTGCGAAAATCGGAACCGATTCTACATCAGAAATGTTACAGGTGGGTGTCATATGTAAAGCAATTGCCACTTTTGTATGGTCAACCTCAGAAAGTATCAAACCCGGCTAAGGGCGGTGCGTTCCAGTCGCCTGCCACACCAAGCTCACATTAAAAAACCTGTTTAACTTTCATAGTTATAACGCATTGAACTGCTCGTCCAACAAGGCGCTGAGCAGCACACTGCCATCATCACCCAGGCGAAACTCGCCATATTTGGCGTTATCGAAGCGCGCAGCGCTGCCTTCTTCAAAGAACCAGGCGTTGCTGGCCAGCTTTATCTGCCCGTCCCGCAGCCGGAACTGGACACGCAGCACATCAGCAGGCTTGGGCTCGCCCCGTTCAATGGCAAAAAAGTGCGCCTGGGCGTGCTCATCCAGAGTCACCCAGAGATACCCTGTCATGCTGCCGGCACGCTCCTCATCGGTGAGCGCACCGAGTATGGGTGCCTCGAGGGCATACGCGAGCGCCATATAGTCTCCCTGCATTAAAGACCTTGGGTCGACGGGAGCCAGCGCAAACCGCACCACAGTGCCCTCAGCCAGTTGCCGCTCCTTTGATGCTATGTCGAGATTAATCACAGCCAATAAGCCAAAGGTGGCGATGAGGGTTAGCCAAAACGCGTTAAGCCGTTTCATGATGCCTCCCTGCGAGAGAGCCAAAATCCCACCGACATCAGTAAGGCACCCAGGCCCATCAGCACGATGGATTTGGACAAGAGCGTCAGTGACAACTCATAGTAATAGGCGCTGAAGTAAAGCAGCGCAGCAACAGCGGCCAGCAGTACATAAAGTCGCTCCCGGCGTTGCCAGCCAAAGAGCCACAGCGCCATGGCAAGGGCCAGCCCGGAAAACTGGCTGAAAAGTAAGGTTAATCCCAGCGTGCCCAGCACCCAGCCCCAAACGGGCACATCAAGCCGCCTTAGCAGGGCCGCGCAAAAAATAATAAACATCAGGTAGCTCGCCACCTTGGCGAAGATGAATGCCGTGCCGCCAAGCCCCTCAAGCGTCCAGGCTGCGCCCAAAAACATCAACTGCTCGTCCAGCACCAGGGGTAATGTAAGCACCAAGAGCACCATCCCATGGGATAACCGCCGTGCAAACGGGTGTATTCCGGCCAGTGTTAAGCGTATCCAGGGCTGCCACAAACCATTGACCCAGCCCAGCGCCAACAATAGCGCAGGTAACATCCACGCAGCCTCATTAACACTGTCGAAGGCCTGGGCAAGTAGAACCAGTGCGCCGAATACCGACAGCTGCCCATCGGCGCCATAGCGGCAAAACCAGCCGTTCAGCGCCAGCACGCAGGCTCCAGCCAACCAATAGACACTGCCGGGCTCATCGAAATAGTGCGCAAGCCCCCACAGGGTAGCCAGCATGGCGGCAAGGTTGGTGGCAAAGCCAAGTTGGGTCAGAAACTCCAGCCCCTTGCTTTGGCTGTAAATGCCCCTGGCGATAACCGCATACATCAGCCCCACCACCAGCGCCATCCTGTCTTCAAAGCGTAAAAATTCTTCCACCATGAGCACAGAAAACCCCAGAAAAAAGACGGCGGCGACCCAACCGGATAAGCCTGTGAGCAAGGTTAACCAAAGCGGCCCCTGGTTATGCTCCGGCAAGCTGGACTGAGTCGTCAGGCCTTTCTCTGTGAGACATTGCCAAAGCTGAGATTTATCCACCATGATGGGCCTCCTGCCGAGCTTCGGTCTTCAATAATCCTTTGAGATAAATAGCAAGACCACTGCTGCAGCCAATCACATACCAGCCTACCAGCAGAAAACTGCCCTCCGACTCACTGCTTTCAAAGAGCACGCGCGCCAGCAGGATGCTCGACACGGCGATAACCGCGAATCCCCATATGCCCAGTGCCGTCACCCGCGGGCACCACCTGCGGTACACAAGGATAATCAGCGGCAGCAACGCCAGCAGCACAACAAAGAGAACGCCATGGTACCAGCCAAGGGGGTTATCCAGGGTGTGATAGGCGCCGTACCAGGCGAGGCCTGCCACGCCGGCCGTCAGGGCCAGAGTGTTGGTGAAGGGCTGAATAAGCAGGGCTAACCTGCGTCTTTGTCCGACTTCAAGCAGCCAGTGCAGGCCAAGGTTGGCGATGGCAATTGCCAACATCACCGCGTCAACGTCACCCACTATGCCCCAAAGGCTGCCCAGACTGGCAAAATGGAGCCACAGGGCGAGATTGGCCTGTGCCCAAAAGGCACTCCAGAGCAGATCGCTGCGATACGCGAGCGCCGGCAGCAGGGTAAAGGTCGCCCAAATGGCAAAGAGCTGCCAGGGATCGGCCCCGGTCTGATACACCTGCCCCACCAGCGCCAGCAAGGCGCCCACCAACAAATCCAGCAGCAGTAATAGCGCGCCCGTAAGCCACGCAGATAGCGGATTCTCTCGTTTTTGCCGAACACAAAGATAAAGCCCGAGCAAAGTAAGCACTATGGCCGACTCCACCAGGGCAAATTTGGCAACATGGTGCAGACTTGCCCAGTTGTAGGCAAAAAAGAAAATAATCCCGGCGCCCAGGGATAAGGCACCAAGGTAAAGCATCATGGTGCAGAGCGACTTGACCCAGTGTTGTGGATGCTGAGCCTCATAGGCTTCAACCAGCGAGGGCAACTGAGATAATGCACCCGGGCTCAATAATCCGCCGTCGAGCCAATGTGTCAGCAGCGCGCGAACAGAAGGAGACTCCGGCATTATCGCGCTCTCCATGCTCCTGGGTTTAGCGGGCTCCACGCTTGTGGCGTTAGCGGGGGCGGTTGCGTTTCGCTGCATACTTTCTCCTGCACGTTTTTCTTTGTAGGCTTATCTCTGCCAAGGGTCATCCCTGGCACAGTGCCATCCCTGAATAAATTTTACCGTCAATCATGCGTCAAAAGGTCTATTTTAAACATCAGTGTGCTCGGGTTATGCTTGCCCGACGCTGAACCATTTTCTCAGGGCTTGTGAATTCATGAATCTCTTTCGCCGCTGCGTGACCCTTTTACTGCTCACAGTAAGCAGTGCCCTCACGGCCAATGCCGTGGCCGAGTCCAAAACCGTGACCATCGGCGGTTACTCTTTCCCACCCTATGTAATTGAAAACCAAGGTGACTATTCGGGTCTGGTTCCTGAGCTTATCGACAGTCTTAACCGGCTTCAGGGGGACTATGAATTCGTTTTCGTCCCCACCAGCATAGAGCGTCGATACGAAGCCTTTGAGCGCCACCGTTTCGATGTCATCCTGTTCGAGAGCCCGGACTGGGGCTGGCAGCACATCCCAAAGGCGGTGCTGCCGCTGGGGATCCTCGATAGTGAGGTCTTTGTGGGCCGAAGCCCCGAGGCCAACAGCGAGGGGTTCTTCAGCGATTTGGCCCAGCGTCGGGTATTGTTGGTGCGCGGCTATCATTACCGTTTTGCCGGATTCAATACCGACGAAAACGTTTTGAAGACCCAATATCTGGCCGAGTTGGTGCCAGACACCCGTGCTGCCGTCGAAGGTCTGCTGCTGGGGAGAGCAGATATAGCCCCCATCAGCCAGGCCTTTATCAGTTACTTTCAGCGCGCCTTCCCGGACAAGGCCGAAAAACTGGTGGTCTCGACCATAGTGGATCAGCAGTACAAACATACCGCCCTGATACACCCGCAGAGTCCACTGGATGTCGAGACGCTGCGGGCCTTGCTGGGGCAACTGGAACGTTCAGGCGAGCTTGCTCGCTTAATGAGCAAGTATCACCTCTCCCGTGATGTCCTCGTCAATCACGCTGGAGTGCCACAATAGGGTCGAGCCTCGCGGCCTTTTTGGCCGGGTACAAACCGAACCCTATACCCACCGCCATACACACCAACAGCGACAGGAGTATGGCGAACACTGACCAGGCCACAGGCCAGCCGGCCGCCGCTGAAATCACCAGCGCCAGCAGCAAACCCACGCCAATGCCAATCAGGCCGCCCGTGGCCGAAATCACCATGCTCTCTATCAAAAACTGTCTGGCGATATCCTTTTGGGTGGCGCCCAATGCCCGCAGCAACCCGATTTCCGAGGTGCGCTCCAAAATGGTGGCAAGCATGATATTCATGATACCTATGCCCCCCACCAGCAGCGAAATACCGGCCACACAGGCCATAACTATGTTGAAAATTTGCTGGGTTCGTTGATGCTGAGCAAGCAGGTCTGCCGGCACCACTATGTCGTAGTCCTGCTCATTGCCATGGCGACGGGACAACAGATGATCCACACTTTGCGCGGCAAGCGACGGGGCTATCCCCTCCTTCAGCGCAAACTTGATGGTATCCAGCTCATCTTCCAGGGGTTTGAACTGCATTTTTTTCAGCGCCGTAGCCAGCGGAATAAACACCTGGTTGCGCTCGCCGCCCACCTTGACGCCTGCAATGGCTGACTTGCCCTTTTCCCCCTCATCAAGCACGCCAACCACCGAAAACCACTGATGGTTGATTTTAATTCGCTGGCCCACGGCATCCCCCTGGGGGAAGAGGCTGCGGGCCGCCTCGGGTCCCAATACCGCCAGTTGACGGAAATGCTGTTCATCTTCTGCGCTGAGAAGCCGGCCCTCGGCAAGCTTTAAGGCGCTCAAATCAAAATAGCTGGGGGTTACCCCCTGCACCAGGGCATCGCTGCGGCCCTGCACACTGAAAAGTCCGAACACCTTCACCTGTTTACCGGCACTGTAGGCCTCGATGAAAGGGAGGGTTTCCATGGCACTTTCTATGTCACGCAGGCTCAGACCTATGCTGTGTTCACGGACGGTTTTCAGGGCTTCCCCTTCCGATGGGCGCGCATTGACCACCAGGTTCTTAATTCCCATGGACTCAATCATCTTCAGGGCTTCACGCTCGGCGCCTTCGCCCACGCTGAGCATGGCAATCACGGCTCCTACCCCAAAAATCATCCCCAGCAGTGTCAGCGCCGTACGCAACTTGTGGTGCAGCATCTCACCCAGCGCTTGCACCACGCCTGCGCGATATTGACGAAAAGTATCCTGCATCATGCCTGAGTTCTCCTGCGCGGTACTGTCAGGGCGACCACATCCCCTTCTTTAAGCCCCTCAAGGATCACGGTTCGGTTCAGGCTGCGACTGCCCGGGGTAATGGTTTGTTCGATAAATCCGTCCTGGGATTTGACATACACCCAGTAGCGGCCTTCACGCTGAAAAATGGCCTGATTGGGCACTGCCAGCACCTGGTCTTCACTGAGGGCCGACACCCTTGCCTGCACCTGACGACCGGGCAGCATAATCTGGGTATCTGTGACATCGAGGGTCACGGTGAACTCAAAATAGTTAACCGGGCTGTCCCTGTCTTTGGGTTTGGCCAGAGCATCCACCTGGGTCACCTTGCCGGTAAAGGGCTTGTCGGGGTATGCATCCAGTGTCAGTACCACGGGCTTGTCTACTGCAAGCCCCACCGCTTCTGACTCAAGCACCCACAGCTTTGCCTGCATCACAGAGGTATCCGGCAAGGTGCCAAGCGGAATGCCGGACCACACCATGTCACCGGCCATGGGCAAGGCGCCGCTCCAGCCGGGTTGCATCACAAACAGGCCATCATGGGGTGCCGTAATTTCCATCTGGGACAGGTTGCTTTGATAGGTGGCAATCTTTGCCTGTATGCCTTTTTGTTTCAATCGGATAAGGTCAAGCTCGGCGGTAGCCTGTGCATCATGACTGCCCTTACCCCAATCGAAATAACCCAAACGCGCCTGCAAATAATCCTTGTTGCGCATCTGGTCTATGATGTCGATTTTGGTGTACACCCGCTCATCATCGGTGAAAAAGCGCTCCGACAGGTTGAGCTCTTCTTCAGTCACGTCCCGGCCAATCACCAGCTCCTGGGCCGTGGTGAGGTTTTTTTCGGCCTGTATGTCGCCATCCAGCGCCAGCTTGTCGAAATCGTATTTTTCAAGCTCCAGCTCCAGGGTTTCACGGCGGCCATCAAGCCTGGCCACCACGTCCCCGGCCGTCACCTCAGAAAAATTATCTAGGATCCAGGCAAGGGACTGAGGGCCTCGAAGGCCGCCCGGCACAGACACAGGGGTGGCGCTTTTGGCCTCAAGCTCTCCACGGGCAGGAATTTCCACCTTGAAGTCGCTGCGGCTCACTTTCATGGTGAGCACCGCTGTTTCCGTGGATTCCTGACAGCCCACCAGCAGCGCCATTGGTAACAGTGGCAATAACATTAGCCGTTTCATTTCAGTATCACCTCATCCCCCAGTGCCAATCCGGACAGCACCACCACCCGGTCGCGCCCTGAATCGCCCAGCGCCACAAACTGGCGGCTGTCACCCAGAAGGCCCGATTGCCACACAAAGGGACGCCCTTCTTCATAGTGCACCGCATCCAGCGGCAACAGGAGTGCACTCTTATCCTGCACCACATCGATGTTGATTTTGGCCGTCATCCCCGGGCGCATCAGCTCCTTGTCCACTTCATCAAAGCGGGCCACGGCGTCAAACACCACCAGCGGAATGTCATCATTCTTTCGGCGAAATACGGCGCCGGTTTCCGACAAGGTGCCGTGAAACACCCGCTCAGGATTGGCGTCCAAACGGATCTTTACCCTGAGGCCCGCGCGCACCCGGTTGGCTTCCACTTCGGGAATGGCCATCGCCACCTGCATCCGGTCCAGATCCGGCATGGAAAACACCGCATCTCCGGCAAACACCGACTGGCCTTCCTTGATTTTGTTGCCCTGAGGATCTGTGCCATACACCACCATGCCGTCACGGGGCGCTTTGAGGCTCATGGCGGCAATGCCCTGTTTAAGCGCCGCCACCTCGGCCGCAAACTTTTGCCGGTCGCCGTCCAGCATGGCCATGCGGCCCTTGATACTTTCCTGTTCGAGCATGAATTTACGCTCGATAAGGGCCACCTTTTCGGTGGCGATAATGGCATCGCGCTGATACTTTTCTTTGTCGATGGCAGCCACGGTTTCGTCTGAAAGTTCAAACTTACGCAGCGCCTTTTCTTCTTCCATCCTGGCTTCGGCAAGCTCGAGTTTAAGCTCCTCCAGCTTTTTGGCGTTTCTCAGGCGCGAGGTTTCTATGTCCTGCACAGTCGCCTCAAGCTCGGCGCTTTTTACCTGCAGCCTTTGATTGAGCTCCGAGGTATCAAGCCTTGCCACCACTGAGCCCTGTTTCACTTCCTTGCCCTCGGGGGCAAGGCTCTTGACCTGATACTGCCACACCCGGCGCATGGCAGGCGGCATCATCGACAGGGTATCGGCGGAGGTTAAGACGCCGGTCACCTCGACCTGTTGCACCAATTGACCTTCGACTACGGCTACCGTGGCACTGTCACCGCATCCCCCAAAAAGCAGGGCACCAATAAAGACTGGCAAGGCTTTCAGCCCCGTTTGCATCCGCTTTCTCATGGCTGCACCTCCACCATCACGCTCATTCCCGGTGACAGTTCGAGCCCCGCAGCATCACTCAAGGCCACTTCAACCCTGAACCACTTGCTCTGACCCCAGGAACTCTTGGTGACGGCCTGGCGGCCTATGCTTGCCACCTTACCCTGAACCTGCAATCCGGGTTTGGCATCCAGCGACAGGCACACGGGCTGACCGAGGCGAACTTTATCCACATCCACTTCGTTGGCCCAGGCCGACGCCTCGAGGCCATCGAGCGCGGGAATGCTGGCAATCTGGCGTCCAAACTGCACAGTATCGCCGGCCTGGTATTTCTTTTCGTTCCAATCGCGACCGATGATTACAGGCCCGGCGATTTCGGCCTTAAGTTCGAGCGCATCCAGCGCCGAAAGGGCGGCGCTGAGCTCCACCTCAGCCTTGCGCTTCTCAATGGCCAGCTGCTCAAGGCTGGACTTGCGTTTTTCGCGGGCCTCTTTAAGCGCCTGATTGGCCTTTTCAAGCTCAGTATTGGCCTGAAGTAACTTGAATTGGTTGTCGGCATATTCCTTGGCCGCAATATATTCGGCGGGAATGGAGGCATCGAGGCGGGCCTTTTCCACCGCCAAGGTCGCGCGGCGCACCTCAAACTGGGCAGACAGTAAAGCCGATTCCAGATCTATGCCCTGGCTTTGCTCCTGTGCCTTCACCCTGAGCAGACTGGCTTCGAGCTGCTCTATCTGGTTGGCAATCTGGCTTTTGTCGAAAATCACTATGGTGTCACCCACCCTGGCAAGCTTGCCTTCGGGAAACAGCCACTGAATTTGATGGCGCCAGGAATCACCGGCCTTGGGGACAGCAAAGGGCTGTGACCTGGCAGAGCTGATGCTGCCGGTGAGCAGCAGGCTTTGCTCTCCGCCTCCGCACATGGCCTGTGCCTCGGCGGCAGGGCTGAACAAGGGTGACAGCGCCAAAGCAATAAGGAGGGACTTGGGATTAACCATTGCTCACCTGCCTTGGCGTTTGCTTATCTTGCTGCACCACACCATCCCGCATACGGATAATTCGCCCGGCGCACTCGGCCACTTCTTCTTCGTGGGTCACCAGCACTATGGTTTGGCCGCTTCGGTGCAGCTCATCAAACAGCGCCATGATCTCCACCGAGGTCTTGGAGTCCAGCGCCCCTGTGGGTTCATCGGCAAGGAGCAATGTAGGGCGGTTGACCAGCGCCCGGGCGATTGCCACCCGCTGACGCTGACCGCCAGAGAGCTGATTGGGCCGATGGTCGAGCCGCTGCCCCAAACCCACCCGCTCTAAAAGTTCGATGGCATGTTGTCTGTCGCCCCGGGGGTTTTCAGAAAACCGCAGTGGCAAGAGCACATTATCCAGCGCAGATAAGCGAGGCAGCAGATGAAAGCTTTGGAACACAAATCCAATTTCCCGGTTTCGCACCGCAGACAGGGCATCATCCGATAAGCCGCCCACGGCACTGCCATTGAGCAGATAGTTGCCCGAGGTTGGTCTGTCCAGGCAGCCGATGATGTTCATCAATGTGGATTTGCCGGAGCCCGATGGCCCCATGATGGCAACAAATTCGTTTTGTCGGATATGAATGTCGACGCCCCGGAGGGCCTGGACTTCGGCGTCCCCCATCCTGAAGGACTTGGTCAATGCCTGTAGCGATATCATGACTGCTTGCTCTTACGTCCTATCCTGGACGTTTCTGTGAAGGAATGCGGATTAGTGAGTTCTGTTGTCTTATAAATCCCTCCCCATTGCAATAGAGATTTACGTTTCATTACAAAGAGATTGAGTCGAAGAGCCCACAGGCAAGCAGGCTGGTAACCGACAGCGCAGCACTCCCCAGCCACAGCCAGCGACTACCCAGAGCTTGCGGCAGTTCACCCAGCCAGCCAAGCCCGGCGAGCCATAGGGCCTTGATCCCGTAAAAGAGGGAAAACACACAGCAAAGGAGCATCGTCTGACTCGGCGCAAATACACCCAGCGCGGCAGCGAGCAGCATCAGGTTTACGCTGGTCAGCAGCACAATCAGGGTGCTGGCAAGACCTGCGAGCAGTGTTGCCCGGGGAAATGACTGAGACTCCCACCTGAAGCAACGCCACAGCCAAAGCACATATACGCTGGCAAACACCAGAACCCACAACAATCCCACGTTCATTTGATGCCTCCGTTTAAGTGACCCGCACACAGCTATCCTGGCACAAATGCCCAGACCGTCTTTTCCACCGGGCGTTGCTGGCCATCATGCCTGTCAAATAGCCTAACCCACATGGTGACGCCATATCGGCCGCCGGCAAGAAACCACATCACCCGCAAATAGAGAGACAGGACACAGACTTATGGGCTTTCGCTGGGGCATAAAAAAACGCCCCTGGGGGCGTTTTAATCGTATTTCCGGGCTGCAAACCTTACATGGTCGCCATCTGCCAGTATTCGAGTCTGGCGTTGGGATCCGCCAACAAGGTCTTGCAGCTTTCTTTGTACTTGGCCATCAGATTACCAAGACTAGAGGAGCCCGCCATAGAGGCTATCTGCCGGTCACGGGTTTCTTTCAGCGCCGCGTCCAAGTCGCCGTCACCATAGTATTTGCCTGCCAGTGTCAGGCTTTCGTCGGCAGAGGCCTTAAGACGCTCACCAACCGCCTGCATTTGCGGCGCATTCATGGCAGTGATGGCCTCGGAGCTGATTTGATAATAAGCCGCACATTCCAGCAGCTCGCCCGCCAGGGCTTTTTCGGCGTTGTCAGCCAGCGCGGGAACACTGAGGGTAGCAGCCAGGCTGAGGGAAACAAAAAGACGGGAAAAGATAACGCGCACTGAAGCCATAACTGTGATTTCCTTCAAGGTTTTTGGCAAAACTACACGAAGCCGGGGACGACAATCAAGTTTTTCATCGCCCTTATCTCCCTGTGCTGATGCCATTAGCCTTGTTATTGCTCGGCCCCATGGTGTGCAAGTCGAAACCTCAGATGCTTTCTGGCCGCCGGCCACTCCGTATCAAGCAGCGAAAACACCACTGTGTCTCTCAGGGTACCGTCTTTCATGATCTGGTGATTTCTCAGCACCCCATCCTGTCTCGCCCCCAAGCGGGCAATCGCCTCGCGGGACGCCCTATTATGCCAATGGGTTCGAAACTCCACTGCAATACAATCGAGTTCATTAAAGCAGTAGTCGAGCAGCAGTAACTTGGTCTCTGTGTTGATACCACTGCGCTGCACACTCTTGCCATACCAGGTGTAACCAATCTCTGCCCGTCGGTGTTCCAACACCCGGTTGCAAATACGGGTACAGCCAACCACTTCACCGCTGTGACGCGCCCTGACGGCAAAGGGAATGGCACTTCCCTCGGCCTGCTGTTGCAGAGCTTTCCCGACGTAGGCCTTCACACTGTCGGGCTCGGGCACACTGGTAAACCACAGTTCCCACAACTTGCCATCGGCCACCACCAATTGTAATGCCGGTACATGGTTCAGACCGAGGGGTTCGAGGACGACAAGCTCCCCGGACAATTGGGGGACATTCTGATTCAGCATCGGGCTTCCTTTGTGTGTGAGGATCTTTCCCTGTTTTATCAGAAAAAACCGATAAAAACATAGCGATTGGGGAAGAAATCCCACTTCCCTACCACACTTTATACTGTTGCAAATCAGACTTTCGCACGAGCCACATCCAGCGAAAAGCCACCTACTCTTTTTTGAGTACCTCAAACCAGCCAAGCGACTGAATCGAGGCAAATACTTTCTACCACCACTCGTTCAGCCACGCGGTTTTATTCCATTGACCGGAATGTAACGACAAGGATCCGCCATGAACGCACCTCGCATTACCCGCTTAGCCCAATCGCTCCGTCCTCTTTTTATTACCTTGCCTACCCTGGCATTGCTGTCAGCGTGCACGTCTTCTGCACCCGAAACTGAAAGCGCTGCACCCGCCGATAAGCCCATGGTCAGCAGCAAGCGCTCGCTGGCATCCTTTAAGCTGCCACCAGAGGAGCAGGCTTGTTACGATCGCGAGAAGGAGCCTTACACCGCGGTGGTGGATGCCCATTTCCATCCACGGCCTTTTGGCGGCGCGGCCATTCCGCCCCAGGAGCTTTTCGGTATCTTTGATAAAACCAGCGTACGTTTCGTGAACTATTTCGGCATAGGTCAGGTGCTTGATCTCAAGTCGGGCTGTACCTACTACCTCGACTGTCAGGGCGTACCCGCCTCGCCCAGTATTAAAAATGACTTTGTGAACGGTATGGAAGTGGTGGCTTATCCCCACGATAACCTGCATATCACGCTGTCGATGACCTTTATGGACCTTGCCCATCCGGAGAACATAGTCAAAATCATTGAGCTGTACGACAAAGAATACCCCGGCATGTTCAGTTGGAGCGGTGAGCTGAACGTGATGAAACAAGCCCTGGTAGGCAACCTGCATGAACCTGCCACTTTCGAGAGCATCGATGGCTGGGCGCCCTTTATGGCGGTGCTGCGTGAGCGCAATATTCCGGTTACCCTGCACTCGGACCTGGGCAAGGATGAGGATCCCACCAAATACCTGCCGTTGATGGAATACCTGCTGGATAAGTATCCCGACAATAAAATTGTCTGGGCCCACATGGGGCTGTCGAAAGAACTCACCACCATTCCCCCCAACCTGCACGTGTCCATCATGAAGGATCTCCTGGATAAGTATCCCAATTTGATGCTGGATATCTCCTGGGATGTGCTTTACAACGCCTATCACCAGTGGGGCCCGATTTTTATCGACTTCTTCAACGCCTACCCTACCCGAATTTTGCCCGGCTCTGACTTTGTTGCGGCCAATACCAAGGCCAGAGATCAGTACGCCAAGGAGCTGGACGTCACCGGCCGAGCCCACAAATTTATGGATGACAACGCGTTTCGCCATATAGCGCTGGGGGAAAACTATTTCCGGCTGATGAACCTCGATTACCACGCCCCCCAAGTCTGTAAAAAGACTGGCAGCTAAGGACGGACTATGGCCACAAAATCACTATGGCTAGTGGCCTGTATACTGATGCCGGCGGTAACGTTTCCTGTTACCGCCCTGGCTCAGCAGCAGGTATCAGACGAGCCCGATCATGAGCCGAATCAGGAGAGTGATGTTAACCCCATAGAAACCCCTGACACCCACAAAGCAGATTTCTGGGGAGACTCAGGCCTCATCCTCAAACCCCGAACCTATTACCTCGACCGGGACAGGGATACCAAGGCAGACAGTGTCGGCTGGGCATTGGGGGGCGCGCTGGAGTACAAATCAGGCTGGCTGGGTGACTGGCTCAGGGTCAATGCCACTCTCTACACCTCACAAAAACTCTATGGGCCGGATGACAAGGACGGCACGGGTCTCTTCAAGCCGGGACAAGAGAGTTTTACCGTGCTCGGCGAGGCCAACCTGACAATACGTTTCGCCGAGAATCACGGCATGCGCATTGGCCGTCAGCGCTTTGAACTGCCCTATCTTGGCAGCCACGATATCCGCATGGTCCCCAACACCTTTGAGGGTATCGCCATCGGTAATACCTCCCAAACTGGCTTTGGCTATATGGCAGGCTATGTGGACAAGATAAAGGGCAAAAGTGACGATGACTTTATCTCCATGTCTGAGGCTGCTGGAGCCGCTGACAGTGATGAAGGCACAGGTTTTGCCGGTGCCAGGTACATAGCAGCGGGTGGCACAACGGTAGGCGCCATCTATCAGCACACCTTCGACACCTTCGATACCTTTTTTGCCAAGGTGGAGCACCCATTCAAAATCGCCAAAAGCAGCACCATCAGTGCCAATTTACAGTACACGGCCCAGCAAAGCAGCGGCGATGAACTGATTGGAAACTTCGACACCCAGATGCTGGCCGCCAAGGTTGAACTGAAGCATGGGCCATTCAGCTGGCGCTTTGGTGCCAGTACCACGGATGACGACCACGGTATCATCAAACCCTTTGGTAACCCGGCCAACTACCTGTCAGTGATTGTGGATGACTTCGACCGCGCCGGTGAAGACGCTTACATGTTGGGTTTTTCACTGGATTTGGGCCGCGTGGGCCCGGGTGATATGAGTCTTTTCACCAATATTGTCCACGGCGATACCCCGGAGACGGGCCCTGCCGCCAGCGCCGATGAAACCGAATACGATCTGACCCTGGACTGGCGACTCAAAGAGAGCTGGAGTGACCGGGTTTGGCTGAGGATGCGTGCGGCCTATGTGGATCAGGACGACGACTTTGCCGGTGCCTACGATTTCCTCGATTTCAGGATAATCGTCAATTACGACTTCAATCTACTGTGATTCCACGAACGACAAGGAAAACCACATGAAACCATCCTTAATCGGCATCCTGGTGACCGCGGCTTTACTGGCGCCCGGGATGTCACTGGCAGAAATCAGCGATAAACGCGCAGAGGAAATTGCCAAAGAGCTTGCCGCACTCAAGGCTATGAAAGCAGAGCTTGATGCCCAAAGCCGGGAGTTTGAGAGACGCATTGCATCGCTGGAGTCCGAAGTGAGTGAGGCATCGCCAGAGTCTGCGGCCATCCTGAGCGCAGAAGCCAGGCGTGTAGAAAGCCAATCACCGGAGAAACGCCCACCGCCAAAACCCCAGGCAGACCCCAAGCCAGAGAGCGGTATTTTTGAACCCGGCAAAGGCTTTGTTCTCGCCCGTGACGAGTGGGGCGAATTGGATATCAGTGCCTTTACCTATGCCCGTTATCTCAACCAGAAAGGTCTGGACGAAACCTACACGGACAGCTTTGGCCGCAGCAGCGATCTGGATCTGCGCAACGATCTGCAGTTTCAGAAAATTACCCTCAACTTCAAGGGCTGGTTGTTTGACCCCAGATTCCGTTATCTGCTCTATGCCTGGACATCAAACACCAGTCAGGGCGACCCGGCGCAAGTGGTGCTGGGCGGTAACATGGGGTTCCAGTTTGATGAAGCCTTTAATCTCTATGCCGGGATAGGTGGATTGCCCTCCACCCGCTCCACCAATTACACCTTCCCCAACTGGCTCAAGAATGACCATCGCACCATCGCTGACGAATTCTTCCGTGGCTCTTACACCACGGGGATATGGGCCAGCGGTAAACTGGCAAAGGGGCTTGAATACCGCGCCATGATAGGTAACAACTTAAGTCAGCTCGGGGTCAATGCAGCCCAGCTTGATGGCGATTTAAACACCCTGTCCGGCGCCCTGTGGTGGATGCCCACCACGGGCGAGTATGGCCCAGGTCAAGGCTTGGGTGACTACGAGTACCACGACGAATTTGCCACCCTCTTTGGCGTACATTTCACCCACAGCCGCGAAGATGCTCAGGGACAGCCCGGCACCGAAGGCTTTGAAAACAGTCAGTTGAGATTGTCGGATGGGACGCTTATCTTCAGAACCGATCCCTTTATGACAGGTGGCGATATCCGCAAAGCCACCTATCAGATGGCCGCGGTAAATGGCGGCTTTAAATACAAGGGTTGGTCGCTTGAGGCCGAGGTTTATCAGCGCTGGCTGGACGACTTTGTAACCACAGGCCCCATTCCGGTGGACTCAATTGACGATTCAGGCTTCCAAATCCAGGGCAGCGCCATGGTGATACCCAATAAGCTGCAAGCCTACGCAGGCTATTCGCAGATCTTTGGTGATTATGGCGACCCATACGATATCACCGTGGGGGTGAATTACTTCCCGTTGGGTCGGCGTGAACTGAGATTAAACTTCCAGGGCCTGTATCTGAACGACTCCCCTGTAGGTTATTCCAGTGTGCCCTTCCAAGTGGGGGCCAATGGCTGGGTGTTCTCGAGCGACCTGATTCTGGCGTTCTGATTACCTGCCATGCAAAAAAGGATGCCATTGGCATCCTTTTTTATTGGGGCAAAGTCAGCCCCGTGTCAGTCGTCAGCAGTTAAAAGCCATGCTGGCTGCCCGCCACCCTGAACCAGCCCGCAATACTGGCTCTGTCGACATTTGTGGGCATCACTTCGTGGGGAAAGCGCTCCGACAGGAAAATGACCAACCGCCCCATCAGGGGCGCCAGTTCTTCAATCAGGCTATCGTCTTCTTCGTAGAGTTTGAGGACGCCACCATGATCCGGCTGCCACTCAGGATTCATAAAAAACACCGTCGTCAAAATACGATTCTGGCTGCCCTTTAAGGCATCGACGTGCTTTTTGTAGAAGGCACCGGGACGGTAGAGCGCATAGTGGCTTTCATAATCAAACAGCCCCATAAACAGCCGACGATTCAGGCCATTTTTTAACGATTCCATCAGCAACAAGTAACTATTGTCCACCGCACAATGGGGCTCCAGCCAACGAATGCTGTCGCGACGAATGTCGGTGTTGCGATGCTGCTCCTGCCCCCGGCCAATGCTGGCCGGTTTAAAGGTTGCGTCGGCCTCGGCAAAGACCTTGTCCCTTAATCTGGCAACAACCTCGGGTTCAAACAAATTATCGATACAAATATAACCGCGATCGACAATCGCATCTGCGATGCCATCGAGCACAGACTCACTGAACTCACAAACCATGATTGCAAGACTCAAACAAAAGCCACGCTTTCGCTGTACTCAAGGGTCCGGGCGGGAAAATGGACCATTATTTCGAGGTAGGGCGTCAATACGGCCTTCGCAAATCAGTCGCTGCAAAGGCCCCGGAAAACGCGCAAATTTTAGTGGAGAAACGCCTGGGTGACAATCAAAATAGATTTATATAAATCAATCAGATATAAGTTTGTATAACCGTACATTTTCGGCGGGTTCCCCAAAGGGGATGCGACCCGAGAATTGCATGCCTAATTTTTCCAATAATCGTTGGGACGGCAGGTTGTCTTCCGCCACAATGGCTATCACCTGCTCCAAACCAAAATCCAGCCGCGTTGCCATACAGGCCCGCGCGGCTTCGATGGCAAACCCCTGTCCATAAAAGGTTGGCAGCAAGGCATAGCCTATGTCCACCGCCGGCAGAGTGTCGCGCAGGATCAAGCCGCAAGTACCGATAAAGCGGTCATCTTCTGCCAGACCGATGCGCCATAACCCAAAGCCGTGCTCGCGATAACTCTTGATAGGGCCATCTTTGAGGTAAGTATGGGCACTCTCAAGGTCTTTCACGCCCCTGTCACCGATATTACGGATAAAGTCGGGGGTGGTGAGCAGCGCAAGAATGTCATCTGCATCTGTCAGGTTGAATTCGCGCAAGGTTAAGCGCTCAGTGAAGATGGGTTCCAAGGCAATTCCTTCAGCCAGGCCGCAGAATTTTTCTTCGCGGCGCAAATTTATTAACCCTGACTATACTTTAGCTGTCATCGGGAAGGAAATTCATCATGCAGAATATTTCTCAGGGACGACGGCCCTACTATGTCACTGCGGCCATGGTCGCCGCAGAGCTTAACCACACACTCGCCAGCTGCAAGGAAATCAATCTCACCGCCAGTAATGCCCAGGCGGCCTCGAGCCGTATTGGCAGTGCCGCCCTTGGGTTTAAGGCGTTGACCCACTATATCGATGAGCTGGCCGGTTACACCAAGCGTGCTGCCAACGAAATCAACCAACTGGCAAAGGAAGCCAGCAAGCTGGCAACCCGCACCGCGCGCACGGCCACCGCCCTGCACTATTTCCATGCCGCCCGCGACAAGGCGAGCAGCGCAACGTATGCCTACAGCATGGCGGGCGCCATCGAAACCACCGAAGAGAACTATGCCAGATTGGAAAGCGACTTCAATCAGGTGCTCAGCAAGATGCAGGTGCAGCTACTGGACCTGAAACAAAACCTGCGCAGCGCCAATGCCCTCGCCTCCATTTGCCGTGTCGAAGCTTGCCGGGTTGATGGGCGATTTCAGGCCATCTTTGTGGATGTGGCCAATAAAGTCGATACGGTTGCCGCTCAGATCCGCGAGCGGGTAGACACCGCCATACGCCTGTTTGACTCCCATTGACGTTAAGGATTAACCAATGAAGACACAATTACTGGTCGAAACCCCGACTCATAAATGGCTGTATTTTGGCAGAGACCCTGAAAAGAACGACAAAATCATCGACACCAACCAATATCTGGTACAAAGCGGTAATCAGTCACTGCTGATGGACCCCGGCGGAATTGAACTCTTTGCCCCCATGTTGGCCAGTCTGGTTCGTCACGTCCCTCTGGAACAGCTGACCTATCTTTTTGCCTCCCATCAGGATCCAGACATCATTTCATCCCTTGGGCTCTGGGATCAGACCCTGCCCAAGGCCAAGCTCTATGCTCCCTGGTTGTGGGAAGGTTTTATCCGCCATTTCGGCATGAACAATATCAGCTACGAACCCATTAAGGACAAAGGCGGCAAGCTGCAGGTGGGCGACGTGGAGCTGCAGTTCATCCCTGCCCATTATCTCCATGCTTCCGGCAATTTTCACGTATACGACCCTGTGGCCAAAGTACTGATGTCGGGGGATGTGGGCGCGGCGCTTGAGCCTGCGGAGGCCGATATTTATGTTGATGATTTTGCGGGCCATATCAGCAAAATGGAGTACTTCCACCGCCGCTGGATGCCCTCCAATCGCGCCAAGAGTAACTGGGTGGCGAGGATGCGGGATTTGGATATTCAGTACATGTGCCCCCAACACGGGCGCATCTTTAAAGGGCCGCAGGTGAAATCCTTTCTGGATTGGTTTGACAGCCTCGATGTGGGCATTGGACTGGACTGACGCAAAAAAGGCCCCGGGGGGCCTTTTCTTTTGGGAGCAGGATCAGAGGTAGCGTGCGTATTGCATGCCGTCTCTGCCGGGCTTGACCGGCGCGTCAACGGCTGGGGTACCCAGATAAAGAAACCCGACTATCTGGTCCATTTCCGTCAAGCCAAGAGCCTGATGCACGGCACGGTCAAAGGCAAAATCGCCGGTGCGCCAAATGCCTCCCAGGCCCAAGGCAAAGGCCGCCTGCTGCATGGCCATGGCCGCGCAGCCAGCCGCAATTTGCTGCTCCAGCACAGGCACCTTGGGGTGCGCCTGGCACTTGGCCACTATGGTAATGACCATGGGCGCACGTTTGGGCATGGAGGCCGCCTTGGCGATAAAAGCCTCGTCCGCCCCCTGACTCTTGGCCGCAGACTCAAAAATGCCGCCCAGTCGCTCAAGGCCGTCGCCGGTGGCGATAATGAATTCGAAGGGACTCAGCGCCCCGTGATCCGGTACCCGCAGGGCGGCATCGAGAATGGTTTTCAGCTCGGCATCATTCGGCGCCGGGTCAACCAAACGGGGGCAGGATTGACGGGTAAGCAATAAGGTTAAAGCATCCAATGAGTTATCCTCTTATTCATTAATCCTGTGCAGGATAACAAATCGCCCGGGCAATGAAAGCAGATTTCCCCACGCGACCTAACCTTTACAGTGAATTCAAGCCAGTACTCAATGCCTCACGCCTTGTGCCAGCCCAGGCGTTTTGCCAACCACCAATCCAGACTGGTCACCCGGCCGCCCCCCATCGCAAACAGCGCCAGCAACATCACAAAGTAAGTGATGGCAAATTCAATGCCGTTATTGAGCACCACAAAGTTACCACTGCCGGAGAGCCAGTCGTAGTTGCCGTGCTCCTGCAATAGACTCCTGGCTTTGGCGAGCCGCTCGGCCGACGCCATCACCTGTTCGTTGGCAAGCCAGCTGGACGGGTCTGCGATGGCAAGCCAGCCATTTTGCCAGTGCACCGTGAATGCCGCCACCAGCATGGTGATCATCAGCGGAATGGAGATAAGTCGGGTAAAGAGTCCCAAGATCAGCAAGATGGCGCCAAAAAACTCAGTGCCGGCAGCCAGTGCCGTCATCAGCTCAGGAAACGGCAACCCAAGGCCCCAGTCCGGGTTACCAAACCAGGCGGCAGTATCGTCAAAATGGCTTAGTTTGTTATAGCCTGCCTGCATCAGCACAGGGGCCAGATACACCCTCAAGGCCAGTGGCGCCAAGGCCTCACCAAGATGCCGGGCTTGAAGGTTCAAAGAGTTGATAAATTGCGCCATAGGTCCTCGCCAAAATCATATGCTTTGTGCTTAAGACCTGTGGCAGCCAAACTTTATTGCAGATGCCGGTTTATCGCAGGAGCCTTTTGATTAAAAGGAGCCGGTTGATTGAATAAGGCCACCCAACACCTTATCTGCGGCCAGCCACCTTTTGGCACTTTAGTCGGGCTCGTTGGCAAGCTCTGCCAGGTCTTTTGTCAGGGCATCGTATTCATGCCAGAGCGTCTTCCTTTGCTTATCGGACAGGTCCCGATAAATATCCATCACCAGACGGCCAAAATTTTCGCTGTTTTCGCGCACTGCCTGCTGATGTTTCTCGGACTTCAAGGTTTGCGGGGCTGTCATCAAGAGTTGCAACCGGCTGCGTAGTAGGGCCGTATCGGCTCTTTGATTGAGGGCGGTTTCAAACTGTCTGAGCCATTCGTGGCGGTATTCAAGCCACATATCCAGGGTAGCGAGTCTGGATGCGTTGGATGCATGGATCATGGCTTTTTGCCTGTCCGACAGCTTTCCTATCCACTTTTCGGCCCGCTCGGTGAGCCGTTCATCTGAGTCGGCAATCAGCTCTTCCTGTGTCTTACCGGCATATTCGGCAACCAGTTTGGCCTCATCCTTACGAAGCTGGGCCACTATGCCGGCGACCTGCTCATCTGACAGACTCTGAATAATGGGTAAGATGCCTTCGAAGACGTGCTCAAACAGACGAAACCAATGAGACTGGGCATAGTTGACCTCTTCGGCCCAGGCTCCGGGCGTCAGAGTGCCTGATTGCATTTGTTGCTTAATGCTTTCCAATTGAGCCACATAGCGGGGCAGCTCTTCACGGCGATGCCAGTCAATAAACTCGTCCAGCACCACATCAAACTGCTTTTGTTGATCGCGGTTTAAATCCACATAGTCATCCAACTCCCACTCGATGGCCCAATCGAGGAAGTAGTAGCTCATTTTGGTTGAACAACCCGCGAGTAAAAAAAGCGCCAGACCCATCACCGCCAGAGCACGTTTCATAGATATCCTTTTCAGTTTTGCTTAGCGAAGGGTAACAAGGGCCGGAGGAAATGGACAAGGCGCTAACAGGTAGCCAATTGTAAGTAACTGTGAAACCAGCAAAGATAGTCCTCATCCCCCGACTCCCCCGCCATCAGCAGGGCCCAGATGGCGCCAAAATACCAATGCAATGCCACCGCATCCACCACCCTTGCCGACATGGAAGTCTCAAGCCGAGGATGGGCGTTAAGGTAAGCCGTCGTCAGGGCTCTGCGCTCAGCACCCGTTAGGTTGTGGCTTGCCAGCACGGCCGCGAGATCCCACAGCGGGTGCGAGGCGCAGGCATATTCAAAATCGATGCAAAACAACTTTCCCTGATGGCAGAGCAAATTATGGGGAGTCAGATCCCGATGGCTGAACTGATAAGACAATCCCATGGCTTCGAGGCGCGCCATCGCGGCCTTCACTTCGGCAAACCTTGCGGCCAATGCCTCATAGGCCATATGCCAGCGGGGATTCCGGGCCCATTGCGATTGGCTTGCTTCCAGCGCCAACTCATAATCCTGCCACTGGGTGGTAAAACCTTTCGCATTGGCGGGCACAGGCAAGGCTTGCAGCCCAAGGAGCAAGTCGAGCAGCAGCTTCACTGCTCCTGATTGGCCAAGGTTGTCTCCATCGCCCCCAGCATCAGAGTCGACAATCCCATGGCAATTATGTGTTTGAGACTGGGGTTCATGGATAAATTGGCTCAGGGGGATTTCCTGATAGCGCTGCTGCCAGCCGCCATCGTCCAGAAACGGTGAGAGGTAGCATCGACCATCGTCGCTTTGTGCCATCAAGGCCGGCGCGAGTCCTGCTGTCGCCACAAGTCGCCAATTGCCGGCTTCAAAGGCGCGCTGACAAAAGGCGCTGCTCTCGTCGCGATTTACCCGCAGCACATAGACCCCTTCACGGCCATAGAGTGCCAGATTATGGTTACTCAGCCCCTGAGTCAGCGGCTCGAGTCGATACCCCTCAGCGAACAGCCCCGTCTCGGCGATAAATGCCAGCACCTCATCTGTGATGCCAGGAAGTGACTTTACCCCGTCTGACTCATTAGGCGTTGCCGCCAGTGGCATTGTCATGACTTCAGCACCAGCTCAGGGCCTCGCTGTTCGGCCGCTGCCGCACGCCACACAAAATAACCGGCCACTGCCAGCCCCACGTAGAACACAAACAGCAGGGACGTCATCATGAGGCCCTTACTGAGGTAGAGGTAGATAGACACCACATCTATCACCACCCAGTAAAGCCAGTTTTCCAACACCTTTTTGGCCACCAAAAAGGTGGTCATCACGGCAAAACAGGTGGTTGCGGCATCAAGATACGGGAATGACGCCTCGGTAAAGGTCGCCATAAAATGCCCCACCCCGAGGGATGCAATGGAAGTCAGTGCTATGATGCCCAAATGCTTTTTCAGCGGCCATCGCTGTACCTTGAGTTCATCCTGTCCATCCCGGCGCCACAGCCAATAGCCGTAAATGGCCATGCCCATGTAGTACACATTCAGCGCCGACTCCATCAGCAGCGCCACTTCATAAAAGAGCACTGTGTAAATGGCGGTGCTGGCAAAGGCAGCCACCCAGCACCAGCGGCTGCGCTTCATCGCCAGCAACAGGTACGCCAGAGCCAGTATCACGGCCACGCCTTCCCATGCCGACAACACCTGCATTTCACCAAAGGCACTGTGAAAAGCACCGCCAAGCCAGCCCCAAAAATCAGCCTGCATGGTTTACTCCGAATGGGACAGATTAAGTTCGCCGCCAATAAATTTGCAGACAAACACGGCCTTGCCGAATTTTTCGTGTGCCGCCTGCATTTCAGTGGCCAGCATCGCCATCACGTCCGCATAATCGCCCTGCACCTGGGTTGCCATGGCATTGGTACGACGGACAATTTGCGGGTAGCTGTCGAGCCTGCCGATAAACCAGCGAATGGGTTCGAGGTAATTATCATGCAGCGGATACATGCTGATTTCAGCGGTGAGTTTCATCGTTAAGTTCCTCTTCATCGGGCGCCGGGCGTGCACCAAGCACACCCGGCGCCTGTCAGCTCAATTACAGGAAGCGCACATCCAGTGTCAGGCCAAAGGCTTGGGGGTCGCCAAAGCGGATATATTGCTTATCCGCCCAGCCATTATCGGGCTCATTGCCAAAATAAAATCCCCGGACACCATATTCTTCATCCAACAGATTGCGGCCCCACACATACACAGACCAGATATCACCTTCGTAGCCTGCGCGGGCATTGAGCACCGCATAGTCTTTGGAAACTGAGTCGTTGGAGTCTGAATAGTAGAACTTGCTCTTGCCATTGGCATTGAGGTTGGCAAAAAAGCCAGAGTCGGCGCGCCAGGTGGTGCCCAGTGACCAGGTCCAATTGGGGGCGTGGGCGAGCTCGCGACCAGAGAGGTCAACCAGACTGCCATATTTATCCTGATAGCTGTAATCGCCGTACTCGGCCTTGAGATAGCCAAGGCTGCCGTAGAAATGCAGGTTATCGGTGGCGTACCAGTTAAGGTCAAGCTCGGCACCGTAGTTGGTTGAGCTGCCCGCATTTTCGGTAAAGAGAACGAAACGCTGTGGCTTGGCCGGGTCTTGTTGGGAAGCAGACACTTGCTGATCCTGTCTGTCCATAAAGAACAGCGCCAGATTGGTGTCGAAGTTGCCTTCCAGGAAGCTGGATTTAAGGCCAATTTCGTAGTTGTAGAGCACCTCGGTATCGAACTCTTTCTTATCGGCAAACTCGGCAGGCAACGACATGTTAAAGCCGCCCGCCTTGTAACCGCGGGCAATGCGGCCGTAGAGGTTATGCTGCTCATTGAGCTGTTTGCCAATGGCAATATGGCCACCCCACATGGTTTCAGATGGGTCGAAGGCATCCCCTGCATCATCGCTGTAATCAGCGTCCCGGCGCTCAAGGCGCAGTCCCACCGACAGGTTTATGTTCTGACCGAGGTCACTGTCGAGCTGACCAAAGATGGCAAGGTTGGTCGCGTCGTAGCTGGAGCGCAGCGCTTCATCTGGCCAACCGTTGTAAAAAGAAGCAAGGTCGTTGTCTTCCTTAAGCTGCATACCATACAGGCCAACGAGCCAGGCGGTGCTGTCACCCCAAATCTTGCCCGCCTCGTTGCTGGCCAAACGGAACTCCTGGGACACAGTGCTGCGTTCGCCTCGCTTGTCCCAGGTGTAATCGTATTCGCAGGGCAGGAGCTCTGCATAATCACCATTACCGTTGACATCGTAATCATCAGTGCACTGGCGTGCGGCCCAATATTCCGGGTTTGCCCAGTCGCCATCGTAGCCGTGATGATGATCAGTACCGGCAAAACTGGTCAGCGACGTCAACTCGGCTTTATCAAAGCCATCGTACAGCACCTTCAACCCCACACCCGTGGTGCGCTGGGCATCGGTGCCCGGCATATCGGTCAGGGTATTAAAACCGTTGTTATCCAGTGTCCAGGCATCGTAACCATTATCAAAGTCGGCGTGCATCAGGGTGAAGTCAACCTGGGTATTGTCGTTGGCATACCAACGCAGCTTGGTTCTGAAGCTCAGCTCATCACGCTCGTTGGTATCTGAGCGGCCGAGATACAGGTTGTCACGAAAGCCATCCTGGCGGTGCTGCTCAATGGCGACACGGTACAGAAGTTCTCCCGAGTCCATCATGGGACCGGAGCTGAAACCGGCGAAGGTTCTGAGATTGTCATTGCCGAGGCTAAGCTGTGCTCCGTGCTCAAACTGCTCTGTGGGATCCTTGCTCTTAAGATAAATAAGACCTGCCAGCGCATTGGCGCCATAGCGGGTTCCCTGAGGGCCGCGAAGAACTTCCACCTGTTGCAGGTCGTACATGCTGGACACCATGCCCAACCCCGACAGGTCGATATCATCAATCAAATAGCCAACGGAGGAATTGGGCGCGCCCTTATAGTCTTCCTGCTCGCCTACCCCGCGGATCTGAAAATAACGGGGTCTTGAGGTGCCACCGGACCAGTTGAAATTGGCCACAGAGCCCAGAATGTCTTCAAAGTGCCGCGCCCCTTCGTCTTCTATCTTCTGGGCATCAATCACGGTAACGCTGGAGGGAATTTTTTCAACCGAGAGTCCCCGGAAATCGGCCGTCACCAGCATCACTTCCATGGGGTCTTCTTCGCTGGCTGGAGTGGGATTGCCATTGGCAGCAAAGGCCAGCGACGAACACACCGCCAAAGACACGGGTGCAAGGGCAAACAGGGGAATACGGGATTTAGTAAACATTTGGACCTCAACAAAATTTGTATGAGATCCGGCAAGCTCGGAGTGGCAATAAATTTGCAGTATCAGCCCATTCCTACGCCGGTATCAGCCGGATCAGGTTCTAAGGGTTTGTCCGAAAACATCTCAGTCTGCATACGGCAGACACCCCATGGCGCGGCCAATTATACGCCCATATCCCGCAAGGATGATACTTTTGTTGCAAACCAAAGGTGGAAATTTTCACCGGGGTGACAGACGCCATATTTCAGACGTCTGTGCTACGGGCAATGGGAGTAAACAGTGCCGTCGATGAAGCCTGGCCCCCACAAAAACACCGGCTATGCCGGTGTTTAATCATTAGCAATCAGCGCCAATGTGGCCTAGTTGGAAAACGCCTTGCGAACGTAGACCTCAACGCGGCTGGCGGAGGGATTGGGCGCCGCCGAGCTGACTTGCATCTGTTGCATGCCGTGGAGCTTAAGGGATTGCCAGCTCTGCCCTTCTCCATCAATCACCAGCCCCTGGGTATCGTACCAGGTGAAGCGATATTGGAGCCTCAGATCGGTAGCCACCCGGCTTTGAATAAGCGCATGTGCTTTGAGTAAATCACCGCTGCTGCTCATTTTAAGCTCGCCCACGGAAACCTCGCGCCCAAAGGTGCTGTTATCTACCCGAATATCCCCCGAAGAAGATGCCGCAATCCCTGCGGTATGTTTGGCGCAGCCGCCGGCAACCATCACCATTACAACCAGTAAAACCAGCTGTGCAATCTTCATAAAACCTCCTGTTTTGCGAACCATGCGCAGCGCCTGTGCCATTAAGATTCAGACCCAATTGAGCATGGGAAACCTGTGTCATCCTCGCCAGTGTAGCCACGTTTTGCTGAATGCCCGCTGATTGCAGTCAAAGCAAAGACGTCACCATCAATCAATCACCTTAATCAATCAGAAAGTGCGCCCTGGCCGTGGCTATCAGCTGTTTGCGATTGGTCTGCCAGCAACTGATATTCACATTGGCGACCCGCCTTCCCTGCCGGGTGATAATACACTCGGCAAAGGTATCTTTATGCAAGCCTGCCCTAAGGTAATCAATTGAAAAGTCGACGACTTTAGGCACTCTGGATGTTTGCATAAACACCATTAACTGCACAATTGCTGACATTTCCATAAAGCCGGCAATTACCCCACCATGGATAGCGGGCAATACGGGGTTGCCAATATTGGCGTCCCGTGAGGGCAAGCGGCAAACCAGCTC
This sequence comes from Shewanella litorisediminis, assembly GCF_016834455.1. Classification (NCBI taxonomy): domain Bacteria; kingdom Pseudomonadati; phylum Pseudomonadota; class Gammaproteobacteria; order Alteromonadales; family Shewanellaceae; genus Shewanella; species Shewanella litorisediminis. Next base: position 1,631,898 of record NZ_CP069213.1, on the reverse strand, counting down.
ATCGCCGAATCGCTCCACTTCCATACCGATGAAACGGGCATAGGGCACCTGCTCCAACAGGTGACCGAAGTCATTGAGCTCGGCTACCCGGCGCACGATTTCCTTCACATCCATGGGTTTTGGACTTTGGGCCTCGTCGGGACAATGGGCAAGCTCAGTCACCACAGGACCAAGGATGACGTTGTCTTCCAAGAGCGCATTGCGGAAGGTCTCCCCCACCATTTCAGGGCTTATCCGCATAAAGGAGCCAACCGCGTGGGCAATGGGTTCATCTATGCTGTCCTGATAGGCAATGGCGCGGGTAAAGGCGATGTTGGATGATAAGCGGTAGCACTCGGCAAAGGCGTACACACTCTTGCCGGGTTCGGCAGGACGCATATAGTCGACCCGCAAATCCAGGGTGGGCGAAATTTCAAGGGTTTGGAACTTCTCCTGAATGGCACAGACCACGGCTGTGCCGCTGGCGGTGTCTATCAGGGTGGTTATTACCCCACCGTGGATTACCCCGGTGTCAGGGTAGCCAATCAGCGCCTGACTGTAGGGCAGCTCCAAAAGTACATGATGCTCACTGCCTTCGTGCACCTTGATACCAAGACGCCGACACTGGGCCAACTGGCTGACGAAGCGTTGCGCCAGGGGCGTAAGCTCAAAAAAATCCGGATTAACTTTCATAGCACCGCCGATCAGCGCTGGGCCAGCATGGGGCCCAACGGCTCGCCGCCCACCAGGTGCATATGGATGTGGTACACCTCCTGACCGCCATGACTGTTGCAGTTCATGATGAGTCGATAACCATCTTTGGCGATACCGGCTTCATCTGCCAATTTGGCAGCCACAGTAAACATGCGCCCAAGCGCCAGTTCATCCGATGCCTTCACATCGTTGGCTGTGGGAATAAGATGATTGGGCACTATCAACACATGGGTCGGCGCCTTGGGGGCGATATCACGAAACGCCGTGACCAGCTCATCCTGATACAGGATATCGGCGGGGATTTCGCGGCGGATTATCTTGCTGAAAATGGTTTCTTCGGCCATGGTGAACTCCATATGCTGTCAGGGTTGGCTATCTATTCCTGAGGAAAAGTGACTGGCTTTCTGCCTTGAATTCAATGGGCTTATCATAGCAAGGCCAAGGGCATTTGGGTAAGGGAAAAGCCCACGCCCGTTGCCAACTCCCTTTGCCAACCGGGCAGGATTTTGGCAGCATGCCTTCAAAGTTGATTTCAGGAACCATTATGATCCGCTACAGCATTGTTCCAAGTGATCCCAAGGCCCATCTGTTTGAGGTCAATCTGGAGATCCCAAACCCAAGTGTTAACCAAGTTTTCTCTTTACCGGCCTGGATCCCGGGCTCGTATATGGTGCGCGATTTTGCCCGTAATCTGATTGGCCTCAAAGCCTCGCAATCCGGTAACCCCGTTGCCCTGACCCAGCTCGACAAACAGCGCTGGCAGGCGCAAAACAGTACCACTGAACCACTTAAGCTTTGCTATCAGGTATATGCTTTCGACCTGTCGGTACGCAGTGCCCATCTGGATATGACCCATGGCTTTTTCAACGGCTCCAGCGTGTTTTTGGCTGTGGAAGGCCAAACCGACAGCCCCCTCTGGGTTGAGATTAAGGCCCCGACCGAGGTTGCTCTCAACCATTGGCGAGTGGCGACGACCCTGCCAAGGCGTGGAGGGGATGCCTGGCAGTTTGGCGCCTTCGAAGCCGAAAACTATGACGCCCTTATCGACCACCCGGTGGAAATGGGCGACTTTACCCTGGCGAGTTTTGAAGCCTGCGGAGTGCCACACCACATAGTGCTGACCGGCCGTCATCGCTGCGATATGGACCGCCTGTGCCAGGATTTAAAAGCTATCTGCGAGACCCAAATCAAGCTGTTTGGCGCTCCGGCCCCCTTCGATGAATACCTGTTTATGACCATGGTGCTGGACAATGGGTTCGGCGGGCTTGAACACCGAAGCTCCACGGCGCTGGTGTGCTCACGCAAAGATCTGCCACTGTCCATGAGCGCCAAGGTAAATAAGGACTACCGCACTTACTTATCCCTGTGCAGCCATGAGTATTTCCACAGCTGGAACGTTAAACGCATCAAACCCGCATCTTTCATCCCCTACGCCCTGGAGAGCGAGAGCTACACCCGGCAACTGTGGGCATACGAAGGATTAACGTCCTACTATGACGACCTGCTGACATTCAAAGCAGGCAAAGTCGATACCGAAACCTATTTGGACATGCTCAGTGAAACCATGACCCGGGTATACCGGGGTGTCGGTCGTTTCAAGCAAAGCCTCAGAGAATCAAGCTTTAATGCCTGGACCAAGTTTTACAAGCAGGATGAGAATGCCCAAAACGCCATCGTGAGTTACTACACCAAGGGGGCGCTGTTTGGACTCTACCTCGACCTCGTCATCCGAAAGGAAACCGCAGGTAAAGAGAGCCTGGACTCCCTGATGCGCCTGTTATGGGAGCGTTTTGGTCTGACAGGCAAAGGGACAGACGAAGATAGCCATCAGGCCCTGGTGGCAGAGCTTCTTGGCCGTGATGTGAGCGATATTTTCGCTTATCTGGATAACACAGACGACTTGCCTCTCGCGCCCCTGCTTGCCGGGTTTGGTGTCCGCATGGAGCTAAGAGCCGCCAGTGGTCAAAACGACACTGGTGGTGGCAATCCATCAGCACTAACCCTGTCTCTGGGCGCCAAATACAAGGCCGAAACCTTGGGGGTGAGAATTCAGACAGTGGCAGAGTCCGGCAGTGCGCATCTTGCCGGTTTGTCGGCCGGTGATTTATTGATAGCCATAGATGGGCTTCAGGCCAGTGCCAATCTTGAAGGCGTGCTCAACAGTTACAACGAAGGCGATGAGCTGTCGCTGCACTTTTTCCGCCGCGATGAGCTGATGACTACCACCTTAAGGCTTCAGGCAGCACCGCTGGATACTGTGTCACTGCATCTGGAAGATGCCAAGGCAATAACGGCCTGGCTCGGGTAACCGGGTTTCATCCAATAAAAAAGGCGTCACAGACGCCTTTTTTATTACTCACCAGCATTGCTGACTCAGCTTGATGCCATCAAACATGCACTTCGTGCAAATGGGTTTGAGCCCAGGCAATGGCCTGGCCACGACTGGAGACCCCAATCTTGCGAAAAGCACGGTAAAGGTGAGTCTTGATGGTGCTTTCACTGACGAACAGCCGGTTGGCGATGTCGAGGTTGGTGCTGCCCGACAAGAGTGCCTGCAGCACTTCACGCTCACGGATGGTCAGTTTCTCACTGTCTTCCTCGTAGTCATCACCATTGCTGCTTCGCAGTAACTGTGCCGGGATATGGCTGCGACCTTTCAGGACTTCGCCAAGGCCTTCACCTATCTCGGCAAGGCTGGCGTCAAAGAAAAACACGCCCGCGGTGACGGATTGATTAACGAGGAAACGCGCATCGGTTTGACGGGGAAAGTGGAGAAATACCACCTTAATGGACGAATATTCCCTTTCGATATGCTTCTGCAGCTGATAGGCCTTTTGCAGATCGACCGATGCCAGATCAATCACAACCAGTGAGATCTGACTGAGGTGCAACTTGTTGCACATCTCTTCAGGAGCCGCCTTGGTCAGCTTGACCAAAAACTCCTGCGGCCAGCGGCAATCCAGTAAATCACCCAACAAGTGTGAACGAGATACCACCATCCAATGTATTATCTTGAACATAACGCTCAACCTCCGTGTTAATTCTGGGTAAACCTGCTCTGCGCTAATCTCCAAGCAGAACAAAGACAAGTTACACCAATTAAACGGCAGTATCTACCCCTTATTTAGTAACATACCGTCAATTATTCTGCTTGCATCCCAGTGCTCCAGCCAAGGATCTGACCCAAGCAATCATCTTAAATCCCAATAATATTAGTATTAACTGAAGCAGCTTTCCATAATGCGTGCGCTCATGGTTCGACGCCCCCGCGAGCCGAGGGGTGAGTCAGGCACTATGACTGGAAGCACCTTGCAATACACAATGAAATTGCATTCTTTACCCATCTATCCGACAACGCCTTTGTATACATGCCGCCAGTGGACTATTTAAATGACGAGAGTTTAGCCTGATACCGGCGTGAGTCTTCGCTGCGGGATGACAGTGCCAGTGCTTGCTCAAGGGCTTGTTTTGCCATATCAAACTTCCCCTGAACCGCTTGTGCTTTAGCGAGTTCGAACCATCCCGGGTGAAAATAAGGCGCGTTTTTCAAAAGTTTGGAAAAATACATTTCCGCTTCGTTGTAGTTGCCTTGCTGAAGAGCTTCATGACCGAGTACATAAAAGTCAAAGCCCCGATAATCTTCAACCTGTGCAATACGCTTCTTCAACGTATCTGCCAAACCTGTATTCCCCTCTAACTGAGCCAGCGCGCGATAATTATCCAGCACTGCCAAATTATCGGGTTCAATCTCCAATGCATGCTGATAAAGCGCTTCAGCAGAACGCCAGTCTCCACTGCGTCTATGGACTATTGCAGCCACATTGAGAAGAGGCACATACTCAGGCGCCCACTTAACCCCTTCACGGACGAGCCAATATGCGTCTTCCAAACGTCCCTCAACGAGAGCATCTGAGGCTAAATTTCGGTAGAACATGGCAACAAAAGTGGCGGCGTCTACCAATCTACCGGCAAGACTGGTTGCACTGGGAAAGTAGTCAATCGTGACAAACTGATGACCTCCCCAGTAAGGACTCAGAAACTCAGCATCTTCGGGGGCGTTATATAGCAGCGTTCGAACATGATCGGAAATGATCATCGTGTTATTGGTTACATCCAGCAGCACAGGCTCGCTTTGCACCATCTGAAACTGTATCGGTACCTTTAATGCTTTGGATACGGCATAGCTGACCGCTGCCATACTCATACAATTGCCACTGTTGAGCATCAAGGCGTCTGCAGCATTCAGACTTTGGCCTTCGTAGTGAAAGTCCGTCAAGGTATCAACTAAATAACGCTGCACCTGAAGAAAAGGAGCTAATGGTGCAATATCAGGCCTTTGGATAAACCTTTCGATATCATCGTATTGGGCTGGCGACAGAGTAAACAGGCTCGCATAGCTGCTGACGTTGGCAGCGAATTCCTCGGGATAAAGTGACTTATTGATTGGGATTGGGGTAGCGTCGACACTGTTCATATGCCTTGTCTGACTGCAACCGCTTAACATGACAATCAGCGTCAACAGCACTACGAATAATCCTTTATGCACCATGGGAACGTCCTTGAAATAGCCCTTGCTGTAAAACTACCCTAAGCTGCACATATCGCCAAGCACAAAAAAAGCCGGCAATTGCCGGCTTTTTTACATCAACGAGCTTACTTTTTCAGTACGCTGTCTGCGGTACGGCCATCATCATGGCAGGATTCACAGGTAGGCTTCTGGCCCACGTTGTTGTCGTGTGGTGCGTGACAGTCAGCACATACCAGATTGCCATCGTGTGGCTTGTGTACATCGTCCATTTCCGCCAGTGTGCCGTGGCAGCTTTGGCATTGTTCGAATTCATAGGCGCCGTCAGCCGAAGGAGACTCGTCCTTGTGGCAAGAATCACAACCACCGTTTTCAACGTGGAACTCAGCCAGAGTCTGATCACCGGCGAATGCTGCGGGAGTCAGGGCCAGGGCTGCAAAGGCGGCACCGAAAATGGCGCTCAAGAGTGTTTTACTCACAATGGTATCCTCCATTAGGGACAGCGTTGTGGAAGTTCTTGTTTAAATCGACTTCCATCGAGCCGTCCAGGTCTTAGCACGACGTTCTCAATTTTGATGTCTCGGCCAGCACGGCCCAGATTTCACTTTGGTTCAGTGTAACAACTCAGGGAGCGACAAAATGTGCGCTGAATCATGTAACTGACTGCGAGAAATGGATTTTTACACCATAACAACATGCTATCCCGCTTTACTAACATAACGTAAAAAGCGTTTTCGTCAAATGCGACCTACCACTGATAATAAAAAAGAGGTCCGAAGACCTCTTTTTTAATTACTGAGCTTTCAGTGCTTCAATGCGTTTTTCCAGCGGCGGATGGCTCATCAGCAATTCGCCGATTGAACGCTTGCCGTTGATACCAAACGCCGCCATCTGGGCTGGCATGGCACCTGTCTCAGGACCGGAACGCAGACGCTCAAGTGCAGCAACCATCTTGTGACGTCCCGCCAATTTGGCACCGCCTTCATCGGCGCGGTACTCACGGATACGCGAGAAGTAAGCAACCACGATAGACGCCAAAATACCAAACAGCATTTCCAGCACGAACACCACTGCGATGTAGGCAAAAGTACCCAGACCTTCACCCTCTTCATCACTGGAGAAGAAGTTATTGATAATACCTGCAACAACGCGGGCGGCGAAGATAACAAAGGTGTTCACCACGCCCTGAATAAGGGTCAGGGTTACCATGTCACCATTGGCCACGTGGCTCACCTCGTGGGCAAGCACCCCTTCCACCTCATCCTGTGTCATGCCGTAAAGCAGGCCGGTGCTCACGGCAACCAGTGAGTTGTTTTTGCTTGGGCCTGTGGCAAAGGCATTCATTTCTGGAGAATTGTAGATAGCCACTTCTGGCATCTTGATGCCGGCTTGCTGCGCCTGGCGGGCAACCGTATCGATAAGCCATTTTTCGGTGGCATCACGGGGCGTTGTGATCACTTCACAACCCATGGATTTTTTTGCCATCCACTTGGAAATGGCCAGCGAGAAAAAGGCGCCACCAAAACCAAAGATTGCAGCAAATACCAAGAGCCCACTCATGGAGCGAGTATCAACGCCCAGAATAGACATCACTATCGACGCAACCAGCAGCACCGCCAGGTTGGTCAACAGGAAAAGAAATACACGTTTCATTTCAGCTCCTTTATCGGGCAAATCGCCCATTCACACTCACAAGGGACATAATATGTCTTAATATTCGATTTTCAAGGGTACACTGGTGAAAAAGTCCAAATCCCCTGTCGGAACATATGGCGGCAGTCTATGTGGGATTTCTTAAGCAAATCTTAAGATTAACAGTGCACTGGAGCCCCTCTGACAATGGCTTGCCATTTAGATGTTTATCACCATGAATCTTTGTTAACATTAGCTACCTCAGGCTCGAAAAGCCTCAATTAAACAGAAGCCATAAAATCAATAACGACCTCAAAGGATCAGGAAATCCCATGACCATCAGCGCCCTGCTGCTCAGCGCTTCCCGCGTTGGCGATACCGCCTATCTTGAACACACCTTGCCTTTTATCGCCCCCCTGACGCAGGAAGCGCGCAATTGGGTGTTTATCCCCTATGCGGGCATCAGCATGGGCTATGATGTGTACCTTGAAAAGGTTCGCGAGGGCCTGCGTAGCCTTAATATCAACATCAGTGGTATCCATGAACACGCCGATCCCCGTCAGGCAATCCGCGATGCCGATGGCATTTTTGTGGGCGGTGGCAATACCTTCCATTTGTTGCACGAGCTTTACCGCTACGACTTGTTGTTTGTCATTCGTGAGCAGGTTGAAGCCGGTAAGCCCTATGTGGGCTGGTCCGCGGGCTCCAACATCGCCGGCTTATCCATCCGCACCACCAACGACATGCCTATCATAGAGCCGCCCTCTTTCACGGCACTGGGTTTGTTGCCGTTTCAGCTTAATCCCCATTACACCGACTATCAGGCTCCCGGCCATAACGGAGAGACCCGTGCCCAGCGTCTGCTGGAATTCACCATGGTCGACCCGCTGACACCTGTGGTGGGCATTCAGGAAGGCAGCGCCCTCTATCGCCATGGCGACAAGCTGACCTTATTGGGCGATAAGGAAGCCTACTTCTTTAAAGGCAGCGTGCAAAAATCCCCCATCGCTGCCGGGGCCGATCTCAGCGAACTGTTGTAATCGCATCACACATAAAAAGGTCGCCATCAGGCGACCTTTTTATTTCACTCAAACCAATTTGCTGCAACCTGGCTGGTTAAAGCCGACACTTATTTTCAGTCGGTTTTGCGCTCATTGTTGTGCTCATTGTTGCACTCATTGTTGCGCTCATAGCTACGCTCATATTTGCGCTCAAAGCTCAAAAGAGAGGGCTAAGCTTGATAAACCCAGCCGCATCGGCAGGTCTGGCCGAGGACATATAAGGCACGGCGCCAAGAAACGGCGCATCCATCACAGACATCAGCGTCGCCAGATTCTCTTCATAGCAGGCCATTTCAGGATCAATCCGATTGGCAACCCAGCCGGCAATACGCAGACCGTCGGCCTTAATGGCTTCCTGGGTCAGCATGGCGTGGTTCAGGCAGCCAAGCTTCATTCCCACTACCAGGACAACCGGCAACTCGAGTGCCTGCACCATCTCCGGCATAAACCGCCCATTACCAAGGGGCAGGCGCCAGCCACCGGCGCCTTCAATCAAACAGAAGTCGGCGGCTTTCATGCGGGCCAAATCGAGTTTGGCCATGATGGCCTCAGGGCTTAAATCCACCCCCACATTCGCGGCAGCAATATGCGGCGCGATAGCGGGCTCAAAGGCGATGGGGTTGACACTGTGATAGTCCAGTTTGTCGCTGCTGTGGGCCATTAACAGCTCAGCGTCCGGGTTTCTGAGGCCAGATTCGGTAACCCGGCAGCCCGACGCTACAGGTTTAATGCCAAGCGTACATGCAGCAGGCCTCTGATTGGTCACTGCAGACAGCAAGGCGGCCGAGATAAAGGATTTACCGCAGTCCGTGTCGGTACCTGTCACAAAATACATCATGTGGTTGCTCCTCGCTTTAGCGCACTGACATACAAAATCTCATAGCTCAGCGGCAAGCCCTTAGGCGTTCTCATGCGTTCGGCGTTATCCACCCGCGCCAGCCAGTCAGCGCGACCACGAAGGACCTTTGCCTGCCCCGCGCCATGGCGGGCGCTGGCACCTACCCCTTTAATGGAATAGAGCAGTGTCCGCAAATCATCAAAATGGAGTGTTTCTGTCGCCACCTCGATGGATAACTCGCACCAGTCATGTTCGCTGAAGGCCGCCACCATTTGGGACGCTGGCGCAAAGTGATTCACACAAAACCCCAACGCTTCAAGCTCTGGCAAGGCGCCGTCGCACACCATGGCAAAGTGGCCGCGGCCTCCGGGCTTAAGTACCCGCGCAGCTTCATCAACCGCCCCGGCAAAATCAGGACACCACTGCAGCGCCAGATTGGAATAGAGACTGTCGAAGCAGCCACTGGAAAACGGCAACGTGGCAGCATCGGCGCAAACGGCCCCGTAGGATGGATAAAGACTTCTTAGCCGCTGACACATGGCAAACGCAATATCCACCGTGGTCACCCGCTTGACGGGAAACAGCGAAAAATCTGTACCGGGGCCTGCGCCAATATCCAGTAAATGCCCCTGAAGCGTTGCCCTGGCAAGCAGCTTTTCTGCCGTCAGTCGCTGCAGCTGGTTATGGCAGTCATAGTCATGGGCGCGGGAAAAGTGCCCGGCCACATCCGATAAGGTCATCATGGCGTGTCACTGCCTTTGACGGAGCCTTCTTCAAAGGCCACGTCAAAGCCGTTTTCAATGTCCGCCAGAGCGTTTACCAACGCCTCTATGCTGTGCATACTCTGGGCTGCACTCAGGGTTATTCTGAGCCTTGGCGCCGGTACTGTAGGGGGACGAATTGCTCCCACCAAAAAACCTCGGTTTTTCAGGGCATCAGCGGCCATCAAACAGGCTTGCACGTCAGGTACAGGCAGGAGCTGAATTGGGCTTTGAGAAGGCAGTAAAGCAAGGCCGACTTCTTTGGCGCTATTCAGGAAGTGACGGATATTGGCGGCCAGCTTTGCGTTTTGTTCGCCCTGCTGCACCAGTGAGAGCGAGAAGCGCGCCGCATAAGCCTGCGCAGGGGATAAGGCCGTGGAATAAATATAATGTCTGGCGCTTGCCACCAGACTCTCAATAAGCGCCTGACTGCCAAGCAGTGCCGCCCCCTGGCAGCCCAGTGCCTTGCCAAAGGTCACCAACTGCAAGGAAATATTCACCCCATCCAACCGGCTGGCCCCCATGCCTTGCTCGCCGATAACGCCAAATCCATGGGCATCGTCAACAATAAACAAGCTGTTATGGGACTCACACAGATTTGAAAGCTCAGCAAGCGGCGCCAGGTCGCCATCCATGCTGAAAATACTCTCGGTGAGGAGCGCCGTGCCCGGGAACTTCGCTATCAGGCGCGCCGCACCGCTGAGGTCACAATGGGGATAACGCTTGAGGCTGGCACCACTGCCAAGAATGCCATCAATCATGGAGGCATGAATGAGTTTATCGGCCACCAGAGTATCAGTACGGTCAAACAGGGCATGACAAAGGGCAAGGTTCGCGGCAAAGCCCGAGCAAAAGAGCAGCGCTGCTTCATGGCCCGTTGCTTCGCAAAGCGCCGTCTCCAGCGATGCATGAGCCTCGGAATAACCACTCACCAGTGGCGATGCACCGCTGCCAACGCCATAACGACGGGCCCCCTCCGCCAGCGCCGCTGCCATACGTTCATCCCGCGCGAGTCCCAGATAATCGTTGGCGGAAAAATCCATCAGGGCCGGGCTGTGGCACTGGCGGCGACGCCAAAGCCCTGCTGACTCGGCTTTCACTCTGGCGTCTGCCAGGCGATGCAGCAACCGATTCATCTCAGTCAAACCCGGCTTAGTTGGCCGCGTCGTAAAAAAGCGGCTTGGCGGTAGCTGTGCCGTCAGCCTTTTGTTCCCTGGCGGCGCGCGCCACCACGGCGGCATCTTCTTCGACAATGGCCGCCTTGCCTTGTTCAGGCTTGAGGCCCAAGCGGCGGAACAGGCTCATATCGTCATTTTCTTCGGGGTTTGGCGTGGTCAGCAGCTTACAGCCGTAGAAAATCGAGTTGGCACCGGCAAAGAAACACATGGCCTGCAGCTCATCGCTCATATTCTCGCGACCAGCCGACAAGCGTACCCTTGAAAGCGGCATCAAAATTCGGGCCACGGCGATGGTGCGCACAAACTCAAGCGGATCCAAATCATCCACACTGTCCAGCGGTGTGCCAGTCACCTTCACCAACATATTGATGGGTACAGAGTCGGGATGCTGCTCGAGGTTTGCCAGTTGCTGCAACAAACCTGCACGGTCGGTGGCCTGTTCGCCCATGCCGACAATACCTCCTGAACACACCTTCATCCCCGCCGCACGCACGTTGGAGAGGGTGTCCAGCCTGTCCTGATAGGTACGGGTGGTGATGATATCGCCATAAAATTCCGGCGAGGTATCCAGGTTATGGTTGTAATAATCCAGTCCGGCTTCGGCAAGCTGATTGGCCTGATGGGCTGAGAGCATGCCCAGAGTCATGCAGGTTTCCAGCCCCATGGATTTCACTTCTTTTACCATATCAGTAAGATACGGCATATCTCGCTCATGGGGATTTCGCCAGGCGGCGCCCATGCAGAAACGGGTGGCACCGGCGTCTTTGGCGGCGCGGGCTTCGGTCAGTACCTTCTCAATCTCAAGCAGGCGCTCTTTTTCAAGGCCAGTGTCATAGCGGGCGCTCTGAGGACAGTATTTGCAATCCTCAGGGCAAGCGCCGGTTTTAATCGACAGCAAGCGGCTTATCTGTACCTCATTGGGATCGAACACTTCGCGGTGTATGCTGTGGGCACGAAACAGCAGATCGTTCATTGGCAGTGCAAACAGCGCCTCGACTTCCTGACGGCTCCAGTCGTGGCGAACGGCAAAGGATGACATGGTATTACCCCAATTAATGTTTTCTGTTGGCTAGGATAGCGCTGGCCCTTACACTGTCAACGCCAACCAGTTGGCAAGGTTTACTGGTGATTAAATATTGAGCACACTTAATGAGCATAGATTTCGAGTTTGACCGTAACCACCTCTGGCATCCCTATACCTCCATGGCATCGCCTTTGCCTGTGCTGGGAGTGAAAAGCGCTGCCGGCTGCCGCCTGACGCTGGAAGATGGCAGTGAGCTGGTTGATGGCACTTCCTCCTGGTGGTCGGCCATTCATGGTTATGGGCACCCTGCCCTGATTGACGCGGTGAAAACTCAGGCCGCCAGGCTCAGCCATGTGATGTTTGGCGGTCTCACCCATGAGCCCGCCACTGACCTCGGCAAGGCGCTGCTTAAGCTCGTTCACCCCGGCCTGACCAAGGTGTTTTATGCCGATTCCGGCTCGGTGGCGGTGGAAGTAGCACTCAAAATGGCGATTCAGTACTGGCAAGGCAGAAGCGAGCCACAAAAGCACAAGCTGCTGACGGTACTCGGCGGCTATCATGGCGATACCTTTGCCGCCATCAGCGTTTGCGATCCCAACTCAGGCATGCACGGCATGTTCGGCCATCTGGTACCCAAACAAATTTTCGCCAAGGCGCCACCCTCAGGTTTTGGCCATGCCGTTGAAGAGTCAGACCTTGCTGAGCTGCGCGCACTGCTAAGCGCCCATCACCATGAAATCGCCGCACTTATCATTGAGCCCATTATGCAGGGCGCAGGCGGCCTCCGGTTTCACAGCCCGGATTATCTGAAAGCCATTCGCACCCTGTGTGACGAATATAAGGTGCTGCTGATTTTGGATGAGATTGCCACCGGCTTTGGCCGCACCGGCAAGGCATTTGCCTACGAGCATGCGGGCATAGCACCGGATTTACTGTGCCTTGGCAAGGCGCTCACCGGCGGCATGCTGAGCCTCGCAGCGACCCTGTGCACAGATGAAGTCGCCGCAGGTATATCGAACTCCCCTGCCGGTGTGTTTATGCACGGTCCCACCTTTATGGCCAATCCGCTCGCCTGCGCGGCGGCTAGCGCAAGCCTTGCGCTTTTTGCCGAAAACCACTGGCAATCACAGGTGGCCAACATTGAAGCCAGGCTGACTGAGGCACTTGAAGTCGCCAGAAGCTTGCCACAGGTGGCCGATGTACGGGTGCTCGGCGCAGTGGGGGTGATTGAAATGGTGCAAACCGTGGACACGGCCTTTGCGCTCAAGGCTTTTGCCGAGCGTGGCGTCTGGGTTCGCCCCTTTGGCAAACTGATTTACGTGATGCCACCTTACTGCATCAGCGATGAAGAGCTTGGTATGCTGACCCATGCCATGGTGGAGGTCGCGGCACTGGAAGGCATCTGTAAAACCGCCCACAATCCGGCCCACGGATAAAAGGATAAGCGGCGATATCCATGCCGTTTTGTCCGAGCTCCTGAGTCACAAAGAGTCCTGCGCCAGACGAGTCAGGGCTCGAACGTCCTGGCCATACGTCTGATGGCGGCAAGTGGCACGCCATGGCTGTTGCGTTCTGCACAAAGAGCCTGATGGCGCCTGTCACCCGGGCTGCCTATTAGCACCTTTTCCACCTCATATCCCAGGGCTTTGGCCGCAGTCTCGTATGCCAAATACTCCCAGTGCGCCAGGTTGGTGTTATCACAAATCACCACCGGAGTGCCCTGTGCCAGCGCCTCAATAAAACCACTGAGATTGCGCTGATGGTATTCGGGTAACTTTTTGGCATCGAAGCAATAGACGCCATCGTTGATAAAAAACGCATCGGTGGAAAACACCCGGGCAGTGGGTTGGCCTGGATGAAGCGTGTCAGGTAATGAAGCCAAAAACCGCGTCACCCAATATGATTTACCACTGCCGGGCAGCCCTCTGAGGATAATGGCTTTTTTCATTATTCAGTCAGTCTCTTGCAGCACGTCGGCCATGCTGCACAGGCTTTTCCCTTGAAGTACAGCACGCACCAGTCGCGGCACTATGTCACCCGCTTTGCCGGTGAGGTGCCACTGGAACTGACTGTGTCTGTCAGGGGCGGCCAGATTCACTTCCACGGTTTGGGCACCATGATGATTGGCGATGTCGACAAAACCTGCTGCCGGATACACAGTGCCCGAGGTGCCTATGGCAATAAAGAGATCGCAGCGTTCCAGTGCATCGTGAATACGGTCCATGCCAAAGGGCATCTCCCCAAACCAGACGATATGGGGCCGAAGCCGCTGGGCCGGGATACAGCAGGTGCAAACATTGTCCGCACCAAAGGGTTCACGCAGTAAAAAGGTCTGGCGCGAACGGGGACAGCGACCTTTATTGAGCTCGCCATGCATATGAATAAGCCGCTGGCTGCCACCGCGCTCGTGCAAGTCGTCCACATTTTGGGTTACCAGCAAAAACTCGCCGTCAAATTCGGCTTCAAGCTTCGCCAGTGCTTCATGGGCCGGGTTGGCTTTAACGTCGGCCGACTTTAACTGCTCCCAGCGCAGATTGTAAAAACGCTCCACCAGTGCAGGATCACGCTCATAGCCTTCGGGGGTCGCCACATCTTCTATATGGTGCTCTTCCCACAGGCCATCCTGATCGCGAAAGGTACGGATCCCGGACTCTGCAGAAATTCCTGCCCCAGTGAGTACTACTATGTGCCGGTACATGCTGATGCCTTCCTTATTATTTTGTTTCCAGCCTGCCATTTCCCGCAGGTCGCTGACAATTGTGCCTTGGTATAACCCTGACTTGAATGTGTCTTTTGCCCCAATCATGGACGATTGTCTGATACACCAGCAAATATTGCCATATGAGTTCATTTAAGGGCTATCAAAGGTTTAAGTTTTGAATCCAGACACATATAATGAATTCCATTGTCCACAAAGAGCCCAATGGTTCTGCAATCAAGAGATTAACCATGACAGATGGAAATCAGGCGCTGAAAAAAGCGGGATTGAAAGTTACCCTGCCACGAGTAAAAATCCTGGAGCTGATGCAAGAACCAGACAATCAACACATCAGTGCCGAAGACCTGTATAAGAAGTTGCTCGAGATTGGTGAAGAGATTGGCCTGGCCACCGTGTACCGGGTGTTGAACCAATTTGATGATGCCGGCATCGTCTCCCGTCACCACTTCGAAAGCGGCAAGGCCGTGTTTGAGCTGTCCACTCAACATCACCACGATCATCTGGTCTGTTTGAGCTGTGGTAAAGTGATTGAGTTTTCTGATGACCTGATTGAACGTCGCCAGAATGAAATCGCTATGCGTCACAACATCAAGCTCACCAACCACAGCCTGTATCTGTACGGTGTATGCACTAACGACACCTGTGATCACGGCGACGAGTAATCACGATTTTCCCAATAAAAAACCAGCGCATTCGCGCTGGTTTTTTATTGTCCTCCTGAACAGCTGTTCAACGGGCTGGCAGCTCAGCGATGAAAGTCACCACTGCGCTCAGGCTGATAGGTCACCTCTTCAATTCTGACCCGGGTGGTACCGCCACCGGGACGGGGCCAGTCCATTTCATCCCCCTGAGCCAGCCCCAATAAGGCGCTGCCCACTGGCGCCAGAATCGATAGGGTATCGCCCTTCGCCGATACATCCTTCGGGTAAACCAGCTTGAGGCAAAATTCTTCCTCCGAGGAAGATACGGTAAAGCGCACCTCTGAATTCATGGTTACCACATTGGCTGGCATATCCCTGGACGCCCTGACTTCAGCGCGGCCGAGCTCAGCCTCCAATGCAAGCTTACCGGCATCATTAGCGGGCAGGCTTTCCAATAATCTTTCAAGACGCTCCATATCAATTTCGGAGATCACAATCTTGGGTTGTTCAGTCACAGCAGACCTCTACTTTTCTTAAACAAGGCCGCAAATACAGGCGGCGCCCAACAATCGCGTTATCCCTTCCCCCACGGAGGGTTTAGCGCACCAAATAGTCCAAACCCGCACCTGAAAAGATGCGGGTCAGAAACAATCCAATAGAAATGTCAGGTTCAGGCGAAAGAGCGGTGAGCCTGAAGGCTCGTGGTGAGGTTACCCGAAGAAAAGTCTAACCCTTGCTTTAGAGTCTGACGAAGGTCACCAAGGTAGACTCTACTCCGCCTTATCGCCAAATGCCAGCGATGAAGGCAGAATTTGTGGCCAGCGGGGGCGGATCAGAGCCACTTATGGAACACTGTCACATCATGCTCCATAAATTTATCGCGCTGCAGCGGCTCCATGCCTATATGACGGGCAACGCCCATGGAACCCAAATTGCCATCAAGAATAAGGGCAATGGCTTCGTCTATGCCAAGCCTTGGTTTGAACTCGCCAATGGCGGCTCGGGCCGCTTCGCTGCCAATGCCCTGGCCCCAGTATTCAGGCAGGTAGCGGTAACCAAGCTCCACCTTGTCGTACTCGGGAATAAATTTGGGGCCACAAAACCCTATCACCTTACCACTGGCCTTATGCTCCACCGCCCAGCGGCCGAATCCCCGGGTGCGATAGTCTTCAAAAATCACTTCATGGAGCAATTTCTCGGCCTGAGCCATGTCGGTGAAAGGATCAATCGGGATGTAAGTCAGCACCTCGGGGATACTGTTCATCAAAAACAGGGCTTCGATATCCCCTTCATTGAAGTGCCTTAAAATCAGTCTGTCTGTTGTTGTAATTATCATCAAATGCGCTCCTGCTCTGCCCTTCTCAGAGCTCCCCCAAAAGAGTCCTCAACCCGTAAAAGAGTCTTCGCCCCAAAAAAGAGGCCTCACGTTAACACAGTTAACCAGAAGATCACAGTCAGGATACAAAGCATGGACGACAGTACCACGGCGCCGGCAATGATGTCGCTGTCACGCGTAAGCTGGGCGGCAATCAGGTAGGCATTCACCCCAAGTGGCGAGGCCCCAAGGAGGACCGTTACCGCAAGCTCAAGTGACGTAAGCCCAAGCAGTTTTCCCGCAATCAGAATAAGCAGCGGCAACAGCAAAAGCTTAATCGCACTTAATACCGCCGTCAGGGCAAATGCGCTGGAGAGGCGGTATTGATTCAAGTTGGCTCCCAGCACAAAGAGCGCACTGGCAATGGCAGGCTTGGCGAGCATCTCAAGACTGTTGCCAATGGCCGTGGGCAAGGCAAGGCCAGCGACATTACCAATAAGCCCGAGGCCAATACTCGCCACCACGGGGTTAAACAGCAGCCCTTTGATAAGCTGCACCGCCCTGCTGCCACCCTCCGCCGAGTTGCCAGCCAGGGCGAAGGTCAGCCCAAAGAGCACCGCACTGTGGAAGGGAATGATCAGAAACACGCTCGCCATCTGCGCAGGCCCGAAGGCAGCCATGATCACCGGCAAGCCCACCAGCAAGGTGTTGGAATAGCTGCCGCCAAGGGCGAGCACCGCGCAGTCGCGAAAAGAACGTTTAAGGGCTTGGCGCGCCAGCAGCAAAGTTAGCGCAAAACTCAGTACCACAGGCACATAAAATGCCGCCAGCACCGGCAGGCGGATGCTGTCTTTGAGGGGCACTTTCAGCATGGCGGAAAACAGCAGTGCGGGAATACACACATAAAAGGCGAACTTGCTTATTCCGGCAATGTGCTCGCGGCTAAACCAGCCACTGCGGCTGGCGCCATAGCCCAGGACAGCGATAAACAGCAGCGGGAAGACGATTTCGATTACGGACATGCCAGGCCTATCAATGGGTTAATACACACTTCTATACATACTTCTATACATACATCTATACACACAAAAAAGGGCGCCCGAAGGCGCCCTTTTTCTACCGGATGGGATTACCAACCAGTCTTTTCACGCAGCGCCTTGCCGATATCGGCCAGAGAGCGAACGGTGGTTACACCGGCAGCTTCCAGGGCAGCGAATTTGTCTTCGGCAGTACCTTTACCACCGGCGATGATAGCACCGGCGTGGCCCATGCGCTTACCGGCAGGTGCAGTTACACCGGCGATGTAAGACACAACTGGCTTGGTCACGTTAGCCTTGATGTAAGCAGCAGCTTCTTCCTCGGCAGTACCACCGATTTCACCGATCATCACGATGGCTTCGGTCTGAGGATCGTTCTGGAACATTTCCAGTACGTCGATGAAGTTGGTACCTGGGATTGGGTCACCACCAATACCTACGCAAGTAGACTGGCCGAAACCTTCGTCAGTGGTCTGCTTAACGGCTTCGTAAGTCAGAGTGCCTGAACGGGAAACGATACCCACTTTGCCTGGCTTGTGGATGTGACCTGGCATGATACCTATCTTACATTCGCCTGGAGTGATAACGCCTGGGCAGTTAGGACCAATCATGCGAACGCCGGTTTGTTCCAGCTTCACTTTCACCTGCAGCATATCCAGAGTTGGGATACCTTCGGTGATACATACGATCAGTTGAATGCCACCGTCGATGGCTTCCAGGATGGCGTCTTTACAGAAAGGCGCAGGTACGTAGATAACAGAAGCAGTGGCGCCAGTGGCAGCAACGGCATCTTTCACAGTGTTGAACACTGGCAGCCCCAGGTGAGTAGTACCACCTTTACCGGGAGACACACCACCTACCATCTGAGTACCGTAAGCGATAGCCTGCTCAGAGTGGAAAGTGCCCTGACCACCGGTAAAACCTTGGCAGATTACCTTGGTATCTTTGTTGATCAATACAGACATTACTTGCCCTCCGCAGCTTTAACAACTTGCTGAGCAGCGTCGGTCAGGCTCTTAGCAGCAATGATGTCCAGACCAGATTCAGCCAGCACCTTGGCACCCAGTTCAGCGTTGGTACCTTCCAGACGCACAACTACAGGCACCTTAACGCCTACTTCCTTCACCGCACCGATGATACCTTCGGCAATCATGTCACAACGCACGATACCACCGAAGATGTTAACCAGAACGGCTTTCACATTGCTGTCAGACAGAATGATCTTGAAGGCTTCAGAAACGCGCTCTTTGGTCGCGCCACCACCTACGTCGAGGAAGTTGGCTGGCTTACCGCCGTGCAGGTTTACGATGTCCATGGTACCCATGGCCAGACCAGCACCGTTCACCATGCAGCCTACGTTACCGTCCAGAGCTACGTAGTTCAGTTCGAACTTGGCAGCGTGGGCTTCACGGGCGTCATCCTGAGAAGGATCGTGCATGTCTTTGATTTTTGGCTGACGGAACAGCGCGTTACCGTCTACACCAATCTTGCCGTCCAGGCAGTGCAGGTTACCCTCGGTAGTGATTACCAGTGGGTTGATTTCCAGCAGAGCGAAGTCGTGATCCAGGAACATCTGGGCCAGGCCCATGAAGATCTTGGTGAACTGCTTCATTTGAGTCGCGTTCAGACCCAGCTTGAAGCCAAGGTCACGGGCCTGGAAAGGCTGAGGACCAGTGATAGGATCGATGATGGCTTTGTGAATGAGCTCTGGAGTCTCTTCAGCCACTTTTTCGATTTCCACACCACCTTCGGTAGAAGCCATGAACACTACGCGACGGGTAGCGCGGTCAACTACGGCACCCAGGTACAGTTCGTTGGCGATGTCGGTGCAGCTTTCAACCAGGATCTTGGCAACAGGCTGACCGTTTTCGTCAGTCTGGTAAGTCACCAGGTTCTTGCCCAGCCACTTTTCAGCGAAGGCGCGGATTTCTTCTTTGTCGCCGGTCACTTTAACGCCACCAGCCTTACCGCGGCCGCCAGCGTGTACCTGACACTTGACTACCCACATATTTCCGCCAATACGACCGGCCGCTTCAACCGCTTCTTGAGGGGTATCGCAGGCATAGCCTTCTGACACTGGTAAACCATATTCGGCAAAGAGGGCTTTTGCCTGATACTCATGCAAGTTCATGATGATCTATCCGTATACTACGTTTTAAATCCAACTGGCCCCGAGGGGCCAGTCACGAGGTTTTTTGTCTGTGCTGATTAGATGTCCAGCAGCAGACGGGTTGGGTCTTCCAGGAATTCCTTGATGGTTACCAGGAAGCCAACAGACTCACGGCCATCGATAATACGGTGGTCGTAAGAAAGAGCCAGGTACATCATGGGCAGGATTTCAACCTGACCATTGACTGCCATTGGGCGATCCTTGATGGCGTGCATGCCGAGGATAGCGCTCTGAGGCAGGTTCAGAATTGGGGTAGACATCAGCGACCCGAATACACCACCGTTGGTCACGGTGAAGTTACCGCCGGTCATGTCTTCCACAGTCAGCTTGCCGTCACGGCCCTTGATGGCCAGATCGCGTACCGCTTTTTCGATGTCGGCCAGGCTCATGGTGTCGGTGTCACGCAGTACCGGGGTAACCAGACCACGGGGAGTAGACACAGCAATGCTCACGTCGAAGTAGTTGTGGTAAACGATGTCATCGCCATCGATAGCCGCGTTCACTTCCGGGAAGCGCTTCAGGGCTTCGGTTACGGCTTTCACGTAGAAAGACATAAAGCCAAGACGGATACCGTGCTTCTTCTCGAAGATATCCTGATACTGCTTACGGATATCCATGATGGGCTTCATGTTGACCTCGTTGAAGGTGGTCAGCATGGCGGTAGAGTTTTTGGCTTCCAGCAGACGGCTGGCAATGGTCTTGCGCAGACGGGTCATAGGTACGCGCTTGTCTGAGCGGTCACCAGACAGGGCCACCGGCGCAGCCGCTTTGGCCGCAGGGGCAGCAGCTTTACCAGCACCACTTTTCACGAAGGCGTCAACGTCTTCTTTGGTGATACGGCCACCCACACCAGTGCCTTTTATTTTGCTGGCATCCAGGTTGTGTTCAGCAATCAGACGACGTACTGATGGGCTCAGGGCGTCGTTGCTCTCATCGCTAGCAGCTTCAGCAGCAGGGGCAGCGGCTTCGGCTTGCGCCTTGGTCACTTCCTGACCGGCAACGGCGCCGGCCACGAACTTGGCAATCACCTGCTCGGCCAGAACGGTTTCACCTTCCTGGGCCAGAAACTCAGCGATGTGACCATCTTCTGGCGCAACCACTTCCAATACAACCTTGTCGGTCTCGATATCAACCAGATTCTGGTCACGAGATACAGCCTCACCTGGCTTAACATGCCAGGTAGCGATAGTGGCATCAGCCACGGATTCTGGCAGAACGGGTACCTTAATTTCGATACTCATTGAAAGCTATCCTTTTTATAAATGTCTGTTACTTCAAGTTCAAAGCGTCTACCACCAGAGATTCCTGCTGGTGAGCGTGCAATTCTGGGTAGCCACAGGCCGGTGCAGCAGCAGCTTCACGGCCAGCGTAGGTCAGAGTGGCACCCTTGGGAATTGCGGCCCAGAAGTGGTGCTGACTGCAGTACCAGGCACCCTGGTTCTGCGGCTCTTCCTGACACCATACAAAGTCAGTCACGTGCTGATAATCGGCAAGTGCCGCTGCCATCTCTTCGGCAGGGAACGGATACAGCTGCTCGACACGAATAATAGCAACGTTGGTGAGGTTTTCCTTACGACGACGCTCCAGCAGCTCGAAGTACACCTTACCGCTACAGAACACAACGCGGTTAACGGCTTTCGGATCCAGGCTATCGACTTCGCCAATCACGTTCTGGAAGGTACCGTTTGCCAGTTCTTCCAGAGAAGACACTGCCAGAGGGTGACGCAGCAGCGACTTGGGCGACATGACCACCAGCGGACGACGCAGTGGGCGAACCACCTGACGACGCAGCATATGGTAAACCTGAGCCGGCGTCGAAGGCACACACACTTGCATGTTGTGGTTGGCGCACAGCTGCAGGAAACGCTCCAGGCGGGCTGAGGAGTGCTCTGGGCCCTGACCTTCGTAGCCATGGGGCAACAGCATGGTCAGACCGCACAGACGGCCCCACTTCTGTTCGCCGGATGACAGGAACTGGTCAATCACCACCTGGGCACAGTTGGCGAAGTCACCAAACTGCGCTTCCCAAATGGTCAGGCCGCCTGGCTCTGCGGTGGCATAACCGTA
Organism: Shewanella litorisediminis; assembly: GCF_016834455.1. Classification (NCBI taxonomy): domain Bacteria; kingdom Pseudomonadati; phylum Pseudomonadota; class Gammaproteobacteria; order Alteromonadales; family Shewanellaceae; genus Shewanella; species Shewanella litorisediminis. The sequence goes on along the minus strand of NZ_CP069213.1, from coordinate 1,610,237 downwards.
TTCGAACGCCAGTACAGAGGCTTCTGACAGCACAGAGTCAGTGATGTCCACCGGGCCCTGCTCTTCTGCGAGGTTACGCAGCGGCATGTAGGTGGTGGCATCGTTCTGGTTGTGCAGCACCGCATGACGGTGGAAGAAGGTACCACGGCCAGAATCCTGACCTGTGATGCGCACGCGGTTGTTGTCTTCAAGAATAGTGGCGTAAGCCAGGGTCTCGGCAAAGCCCCAGTCCAGCAGCTTCTCACCCTTGGCCATGGCCACGCGGTCGGCGTAAATCTTGGCAACGCGAGACTGCAGCGGGTGAGTTTCTGGCACATAAGCCAGCTTCTCAGCCAGTTTCTGCAGACGCTCAACCGACACGGTTGGCTCGTACGCCGCATCCCAGTCCTGACCGATGAACGGCGACCAGTCTACGGTACGCAGCGACATGGGGCGCCATTCTTTCACTACACAGTCACCCTGATCCAGGGCGTCACGGTAGCCATTGATCATGGAAGTCACTTCGTCGGCGCTGACGGCATTTTCGGCAATCAAGCGGTCGGCGTAGATCTTACGTGGCGTTGGATGCTTTTTGATCTTCTGGTACATCAGCGGCTGAGTGGCACTCGGCTCATCAGCTTCGTTGTGACCATGACGACGGTAACACACGAGGTCAATTACCACGTCACGCTTGAAGGCGTTACGGTAGTCAACGGCCAGCTGGGCCACAAAAGCCACGGCTTCCGGATCGTCAGCATTCACGTGGAAAATCGGCGCCTGTACCATCTTGGCGATGTCGGTACAGTACTCGGTAGAACGCACGTCGTGATGATTAGAAGTGGTAAAGCCCACCTGGTTGTTCACTACGATGCGGATAGAACCGCCCACGCGGAAACCACGGGTCTGAGACATGTTGAATGTCTCCTGCACGATGCCCTGACCTGCGATGGCCGAGTCACCGTGGATGGTGATAGGCATGACAGACAGACCATCTTTACAACCACGACGATCCTGACGGGCACGCACTGAGCCCATGACCACGGGGTTCACGATTTCCAGGTGCGATGGGTTGAATGCCAGCGCCAGGTGCACGTTGCCACCGGGGGTTTCGAAATCAGAGGAGAAGCCCTGATGGTACTTCACGTCGCCGGAGCCAGAGCTGTCGGCATGCTTGCCGGCAAACTCGTCAAACAGCTCGGCAGGACGCTTACCCAGTACGTTCACCAGCACGTTCAGACGGCCACGGTGGGCCATACCGATCACTACTTCTTTGGTGCCGGCTTCACCTGCACGGTAGATGATTTCGCGCATCATGGGCACCAGTGCATCGCCACCTTCCAACGAGAAGCGCTTGGCACCGGGGAACTTGGCGCCCAGGTACTTTTCCATACCTTCGGCGGCGTTCAGGCCTTCGAGAATACGGGTTTTCACACCTTTATCGAATGCGGCCCGTCCCATGGAAGGTTCGAGGCGCTGCTGGATCCAGCGTTTTTCGTCGGTGTCGGTAATGTGCATGTATTCGGCACCGATAGAACCACAGTAAGTGGCCTTCAGTGCTTTTACCAGCTCGCCCAGTTTCAGGGTTTCGCCGCCGTAGGCGAAAGAGCCGGTGTTAAATTCACGCTGCATATCATCGGCGGTCAGGCCGTGGAACGCCGGGTCAAGTTCAACCACTGGCTCACGCTTCCACAGTTCCAGCGGGTCCAGATTGGCATTCTGGTGACCGCGGAAACGGTAAGCGTTAATCAGCTGCAGTACCTTAACCTGTTTGGCATCCACTTCGGGGTCGGTTACGCGACCGGCGCCTTTACGTTGGCCTTCCTGGGCCAGGGAGCGGAAATAATCACGGATCTTGGAGTGAGAAGCTTCAGGTACATCAGCAGAGGCACCGTTCACGGGAGGGAGGTTGTCAAACACCGCACGCCAGTCATCGGACACTGAAGTGGGGTCTTCTTGATAGGCTTCGTACATCTCCTCCACATAGGTCGCGTTCGATCCGTACAGGTGAGATGACTCCAGCCAGGCTTTCATGCTGCCTTGGTGCATTTCTTATCCTTTCAAACTTTATACACGTGCTTAGCCATGGTTTGGCATACAAGGTATGCCGACAGCCGCCCCGAAGGTTCCAAAATTACGGCTTCAAGTAGTTCCTTTACACAAAAGAGCCACCATCCCCCGAAAGGGACAGTGACTCTCGCTGAGCTATATCATTATTATCGTTAGCTCATTGTCTTGCATTTACACGGCCCGCTTCAGCAACATGGACTTGATGTGTCCAATCGCTTTGGTCGGGTTCAGTCCTTTCGGACATACGTCTACGCAGTTCATGATGCCGTGGCAACGGAACACACTGTAGGCGTCGTCAAGCTCAGCCAAACGCTCTTCAGTCGCAGTATCGCGGCTGTCGATAAGGAAGCGATAGGCGTGCAGCAGACCACTTGGCCCCACGAACTTGTCGGGGTTCCACCAGAAAGATGGACAGGCGGTTGAGCAGCAGGCACACATGATACACTCATACAGGCCATCGAGGTGCGCACGCTCCTCTGGGCTCTGCAGGTGTTCACGGGCAGGCTTCTTCTCATCGTTGATGAGGTATGGCTTGATCTTCTCGTACTGTTTGTAGAACTGGGAAAGATCGACCACCAGGTCACGTACCACGGGCATGCCGGGCAGTGGGCGGATTTCGATCTTCTTGCACTTGAAGGTAGAGACAGGGGTGATACACGCCAGACCGTTCTTACCATTCATGTTCATACCGTCCGAGCCACACACACCCTCACGGCATGAGCGACGGAACGACAGTGTCGGATCGATTTCTTTCAGCTTCAAGAGGGCGTCAAGCACCATCATGTCTGAGCCATCAGGCACATCGAAGCTGTAATCCTGCATACGTGGCTTGGTATCTACGTCAGGATTGTAACGATAAACTGAAAACTCCAACTTCATCTTCGCAACTCCTTAGTAGGTACGCTTCTTCGGTGGGAAGGCTTCACGGTGCTTGGGTGACATGTTCACTTCGCGCTTGGACATAGCCTCAGTCACGGGGTCGAACAGGCTGTGGCACAGCCAGTTGTCATCATCACGCTCGGTGAAGTCTTCACGGCTGTGAGCACCACGGCTCTCAGTACGGAAGTTAGCGGCGTAAGCAGTGGCGATAGCGGTGGCCATCAGGTTATCCAGCTCCAGACACTCGATACGCTGAGTGTTGAACTCTTTGGAGTTGTCAGACAGCTTGGCATTTTCCAGACGCTTGCGGATGGCTTGCAGTTGCTCCAGGCCTTCGGCCATGGCTTCACCGGTACGGAACACAGAGAAGTTAAGCTGCATGCACATTTGCAGGTCTTTACGGATTTGCGCAGGGTCTTCGCCGTCTTTATTGCTTTCCCAACGTTTCAGGCGGGCAAGTGATTGCTCGATGTTGGCGTCGGTAGCGGCTTTCGGATCGGCAGTCTCGTCCAGCGCCTTACCCAGGTGCTGACCAGCCGCACGGCCGAATACCACCAGGTCGAGCAGCGAGTTACCGCCCAGACGGTTGGCACCGTGAACAGACACACAGGCAATTTCGCCCACAGCGAACAGACCGACTACATCGGTTTCGCTGCCGTCTTCGTTCTTACGGATAACCTGACCGGATACCTTGGTAGGCAGACCACCCATCATATAGTGACAGGTCGGGATCACAGGGATTGGGCCATCGGCCGGATCGATGTGAGCAAAAGTACGTGACAGTTCACACACGCCTGGCAGGCGGGCTTCCAGGGTTTCTTTACCCAGGTGATCAAGTTTAAGCTTGATGTGTGGACCCATAGGACCATCACAGCCACGGCCTTCACGGATTTCGGTCATCATGGAACGGGCCACCACGTCACGGGACGCAAGGTCCTTGGCGTTTGGCGCGTAACGCTCCATAAAGCGCTCACCGTCTTTGTTCAGCAGGTATCCACCTTCACCGCGGCAACCTTCGGTTACCAGTACACCGGCACCGGCAATACCGGTTGGGTGGAACTGCCACATTTCCATGTCCTGCAGCTGCACACCGGCACGGTAAGCCATACCCACACCGTCACCGGTGTTGATGTGCGCGTTGGTAGTAGAGGCATAGATACGACCGGCACCGCCGGTAGCAAGTACAGTGGCCTTGGCCTTGAAGTACACGATTTCACCGGACTCGATGTCGATGGCGGTACAACCCACGATGACACCGTCTTCGTTCTTCACCAGATCCAGCGCATACCACTCAGAGAACACCTGAGTCTTGTTCTTCACGTTCTGCTGATACAGACAGTGCAACAGGGCGTGACCGGTACGGTCGGCAGCCGCTGCAGTACGGGCAGCCTGCTCACCACCGAAGTTCTTGGACTGACCACCGAAAGGACGCTGGTAAATCTTACCGTTTTCGAAACGGGAGAATGGCAGACCCATGTGCTCCAGCTCGATAATGGCTTCAGGACCGGTTTGGCACATGTATTCGATAGCGTCCTGGTCACCGATAAAGTCGGAGCCCTTAACGGTATCGTACATGTGGTATTCCCAGTTATCTTCGTGGGCGTTGCCCAGCGCTACTGTAATACCACCCTGGGCAGATACAGTGTGAGAACGGGTTGGGAATACTTTGGACAGGAGCGCGCAGCTCTTGCCTTCTTTGGAAATCTGCAGTGCAGCGCGCATACCGGCACCGCCGGCACCAATCACGACTGCATCAAACTCGCGAACTGGAATACTCACCTTAAACCCCCCACACAATCACAATGCCGGCGGCCAGATAAGCGAAGGCAGTCACGACAAAAGTAAACTGTAATACACCGCGCAGCGCTGTGTGCTTGACGTAGTCAGTCAGCACTTGCCAGATACCAATCCAGGCGTGGATCAGCAGGGCAATCAGAGCCAGCAGGGTGAACACTTTCATTGGCAGTGTGCTGAACAGCCCGTGCCAGATTTCGAAAGTGAGAGGCGCGCTCAGTGCAATAAAGCTCACCAAGAAGATGGTGTAGCAGGCCAGAATGACCGCACTGGCACGAAGAAGGATAAAGTCATGGACACCACTGCGTCCGAAACTTGCTGCATTGGTTACCATACCCAGATCCCCGCAATGATAGAAAAGGTAATCGCCAGCACGAATACGGCCTTGGCCGATGCGTTACCAGAGCCCAACTCTTCCCAGCGGCCAGTGTCCATCACCAGATGACGGATACCGCCAAGCAGGTGATAACCCAGTGCTGTCAGAATGCCCCAAATAACAAACTTCACCAGGAAGTTGTCAAACAGAGCCTGAACGCCTTGGAAGCTCTCGGCGGATGCCAGTGACGCATTGAGCAACCAGATCAGGATACCCATGGCGAACAGCATGATCACACCAGAGACGCGATGAAGAATGGACACTTTCGCTGTTGCAGGAAAGTGGATGGTTTGCAGATCTAAATGGACAGGTCTTTGCTTTTTCACGTTCTGCTCACTCAGCTCCATTGAGCATTTTATTGTTATGCGAACCGCTTCTGGTCAAACTTTGAACCATGATCTGGGTCATGGTACCAGTCGTCACAAAAGAAAAAGGTGTTATCTCCAGAGGGCTGTTTTGGCTACCGTTTTTTCATGTAGAGAAAAGGTGCCTAAAGCCTTCTGTAATCAGCCCTTTCGAGCCGCAGCAAGTATACTCGCCGCAAAAGTCAAATACAAACGTCACATTATGCATATTTAGTTTTTTTGGCCTTTTTCTGGGATAAGTACTAGTCTTGACAGGGAAATTGGTCAGACCTATACCATGGTCTAAGGAATTTAAACGCTTATTTAAATTGAAATGTGATCTGGATTGCTTGTAAAGTAGTGGCCGTTTTGACATGCCGCACTCACCACAAGAATGAAGTAAGGAGAACGGGGTATGGCTGATTTGAAAGCCAAATTGGAATTACCGGGGAACGAGTCAATTGAACTGCCGGTTAAACAGGGCACCGAAGGTTTCGATGTTATCGATATCAGCAAGCTGGGCAGCAAAGGTTATTTCACCTTTGATCCAGGGTTTCTGGCAACAGCTTCCTGTGAATCAGCAATTACCTATATCGACGGCGACAAGGGTATTTTGCTGCACCGTGGCTACCCCATCGAGCAGCTGGCAGTAGAATCCAACTATCTGGAACTCTGCTACGCCCTCCTGTACGGCGAACTGCCGTCAAAAGCGCAATACGAACAATTCGCCCACACTGTGAAGAGCCACACCATGGTTCACGAACAGTTGGCATTCTTCTTCCGCGGCTTCCGTCGCGATGCACACCCCATGGCCATGCTGTGTGGTGTAACTGGTGCCCTGTCTGCTTTCTACCAGGATTCCCTGGATGTGAACGACGCCCGTCACCGTGAAATTGCAGCCTATCGTCTGGTATCCAAGATGCCGACCCTGGCCGCCATGTGCTACAAATATTCCATCGGTCAGCCCTTCGTTTACCCACGTAACGATTTGAGCTACGCCGGTAACTTCCTGTCGATGATGTTTGCCGTACCTTGTGAAGAGTACAAGGTAAACCCAATCATCGAACGCGCCATCGACCGTATCTTCATCCTGCATGCTGACCACGAGCAGAATGCCTCGACTTCTACTGTGCGTCTGGCCGGCTCCTCCGGTGCCAACCCATTCGCCTGTATCGCAGCCGGTATTGCGTCTCTGTGGGGTCCAGCTCACGGTGGTGCCAACGAAGCCTGTCTGCGCATGCTGGAAGAAATCGGTACTGTTGACCGCATTCCTGAGTTTATTGAACGCGCCAAAGACAAGAATGATCCATTCCGTCTGATGGGCTTCGGTCACCGCGTGTACAAGAACTTTGACCCACGTGCCAAAGTCATGCGTGAAACCTGCCACGAGGTGCTGAGTGAGCTCAAGGTGAACGATCCTCTGCTGGACGTAGCCATGGAGCTTGAGCGTATTGCACTGAATGATGAGTACTTTATCTCCAAGAAGCTCTACCCGAACGTAGACTTCTACTCAGGTATCATCATGAAGGCCATCGGCATTCCAACCAGCATGTTCACCGTGATTTTTGCTCTGGCCCGTACCGTTGGCTGGATCTCTCACTGGAAAGAAATGCTGGACCAGCCTGGTCACAAGATCAGCCGTCCACGTCAGCTGTACACCGGCGAACACAGCCGCGACTTTGTCAGTATCGACAAGCGATAACAACAGCTTTCTGTATAAAAGGCGCCTTTGGCGCCTTTTTTGTTTCTGCCTCATTCAGTTTCATCTTTTGTTGCAATTCCCGCCTTGAAGTTCACTTGTTAACAGTCTTTAGTATTTCTCACCACTGGATAAACAATTTCACCACTTTTTTACAGTGAGCAAGGCGGTAAAATCAAAAAAAACACCACTAACACATTGTAAATAAACAACTATCATGTTTTGGCATGGAACCTGCTTTTAAAGCGCATCACAGTTAACATTACAGGTATAACAATGGAAGCCCGCAAATCATTCAAACTCGCCCTCCCCTTACTACTTGTTGGCGTACTTGCCGCATGTGGCCAGGAAGAAGCTAAAAAGGAAGAAGAAAAATACGCCATACCTGTTGAGACCCAATTAGTGGTTCAGGGCAATGTCTCCTCATTCTATTCCACCACAGCCACCCTCGAAGCACCGGTGGAAGCCCATGTGGTGACCCGAATCGCCGGTATGATTGAAGCCTTGCACGTCGAAGAAGGCGACAGGGTGAAGCAGGGTCAATTGCTGGCGGTAATCGACGCCAAGCGTCAGCAATATGAACTCGACCGCTCTGAGGCCGAAGTGCTCATCATCGAGCAGGAACTGGCCCGGGTGAAAAAGATGAAGAGCAAAGACTTTGTCAGCGCCGACTCCATCGCCAAACTCGAATACAACCTGCAGGCTGCCAAGGCCCGTTTGGATTTGGCCAAGCTGCAGGTTAAAGAGAGTCAAATCGTGTCTCCCGTGGATGGCATCATCGCCAAACGCCATGTCAAGGCCGGCAACATGGCCAAAGAGTTCGAAGAGCTGTTCTATGTGGTCAATCAGGATGAGCTGCACGGGATAGTGCATCTGCCGGAGCAGCAGCTTTCCAGCCTGCGTCTTGGACAACATGCAGACATCTACGCCAGCAACAACAAGCAAAATGCCGTGGGAGCCGAAGTCCTGCGCATCAGTCCTGTCGTCGATGCCCAAAGCGGTACCTTTAAGGTCACCCTCAAGGTGCCCAATCAGCAAGCTATCCTCAAGGCCGGCATGTTTACCCGGGTTGAGCTGAAGTACGACACCCATGAAAACGTTATCACCGTGCCTTACAACGCCATCATCAACCAGGACAACAAGCAGACCCTGTATGTCATTCAAGACACCACTGCCGAGCGCCGCGAAGTGGAACTGGGATATCGCGAAGGTAATCTGGTGGAAGTGGTCTCAGGTATTGCACCCGGAGAGCATCTGGTGATCCGTGGGCAACAAAACCTCAAAGACCAGTCTCTGGTAGAAATCATCTCCCCACTGGATGTGGCTTCGGTTAAAAACTAAGGAGCACATCCCATGTCAATAATCACGACTTCCGTTAAACGGCCGGTCACCGTGTGGATGTTTATGCTCGCGGTGATCCTCTTCGGTATGGTGGGTTTCTCCCGTCTGGCGGTCATGTTGCTGCCCGACTTGAGCTACCCCACAGTCACCATACGTACCCTTTACGACGGCGCTGCCCCCATTGAGGTGGAGCAACTGGTTTCCAAGCCCATCGAAGAATCTGTGGGTACCGTAAAAGGCCTGCGTAAAATCAGCTCAGTGTCCCGCTCTGGCATGTCCGATGTCATCCTCGAGTTTGAATGGGGTACGGACATGGACATGGCAAACCTCGACGTGAGGGAAAAGCTCGACATCATCGCCCTGCCGCTTGACGTACAAAAGCCGCTGCTGCTGCGCTTTAACCCCAATCTCGACCCCATTATGCGCGTCGCGCTTTCGCGGGAAGATGCCAATGGTGATGAACTGAAGCAGCTGCGCACCTACGCCGATGAAGAACTCAAGCGTCAGCTCGAAGGGCTGCCCGGCGTCGCCGCAGTGCGTCTCTCCGGCGGGCTTGAACAGGAAGTACAAATCCTGCTGAATCAGGAGCGTCTGGCCCAGCTTGATTTGAGCGCGGAGCAAATTCGCAGCCGTATCGCCGCCGAAAACCTGAACGTTTCGGCCGGTAAAGTGGTTCAGGGCGATAAAGAGTATCTGGTGCGCACCCTCAACCAGTTCAACTCCCTGGAGGAACTGGGACAGGTGGTGGTGTACAAGAACGGCCAGAGCCTGGTGCGGCTCTTTGAAGTGGCCACCATCATCGACGGGCACAAAGAGCGCAGCGACATCACCCGAATCGGCCAACGCGAGTCCATTGAGCTTGCCATCTATAAAGAAGGTGATGCCAACACAGTGACAGTCGCCAAACGACTGAAGCAGGACATAGAGCGTATCAACGGCAAAGATCCGCTCGCCAAAATGGAAATCATCTACGATCAGTCCGAGTTCATCGAGAGCGCGGTGAGCGAAGTGACGTCCTCTGCGCTGATTGGCTCTATTCTGGCCATGCTGGTGATTTACCTGTTCCTGCGCGACATCATTCCTACACTGATTATCTCCATCTCTATCCCCTTTTCGGTGATAGCGACCTTCAACATGATGTATTTCGCTGACATCAGTCTGAACATCATGTCCCTTGGCGGTATTGCTCTGGCCGTGGGCCTGTTGGTGGATAATGCCATCGTGGTGCTGGAAAATATTGACAGATACAAGCAGCAGGGACTGTCGCGGATAGACGCGGCCGTCAAGGGCACCAGGGAAGTGAGCGGGGCGATTTTTGCCTCCACCCTCACCACACTTGCAGTATTCGTCCCCTTGGTGTTCGTGGATGGCATTGCCGGAGCACTCTTCTCTGACCAGGCACTCACGGTGACCTTTGCTCTGCTTGCCTCTTTGCTGGTTGCCTTGACCTCCATCCCCATGCTGGCTTCCCGCGAAGGCTTTAAAGCCCTGCCACCACTGCTGGGCAAGGAGCCCAAAGCAAAGCCTGAAGGCAAAATGGGCAAACTGAAGCATTACAGCGCCACCGTGTTCAGCTTCCCCTTTGTACTGCTTTTCAAATGGTTACCTGCCACCTTGCTGACACTGGCGCTATCATTAAGCCGTCTGCTTTCCTGGCTGATGGGCATGTTGCTTAAGCCTTTCACCTGGTTATTTAACCAAGGCTACCGCGCACTGGAAGTGACCTACCGCCCACTGCTTGCTGCCGCACTCAAAGCCAGGGTACTGACCCTTATGGTTGCCATTGGTATCACTGCCTGTGCCGGAGTTTTGCTGCCACGCCTCGGCATGGAGCTTATTCCCAACATGGATCAGGGTGAGTTTTATGTAGAAGTGCTGCTGCCTCCCGGCACCGAAGTTGGTGAAACTGACAGAGTACTTCAGCAATTAGCTTTTTCCATCAAAGACATGCCTGCGGTAAAACACGCCTACAGCCAAGCCGGCAGTGGCGGTTTGATGACATCGGATGTCAGCCGCGGCGGCGAAAACTGGGGCCGCTTGCAGGTGGTACTTGCCGACAATGACGCCTTTGACCAGGTCAGCGATGTCCTGCGCCAGGAAATCCGCCGCGTTCCCGAGCTCGAAGCCAAGGTCAAGTATCCCGAACTCTTCAGCTTCCGCACCCCACTTGAAATTGAACTGCGTGGCTATGAGCTGGATCTGCTTAAACAAAGTGCCGATAGTCTGGTGCGCGCACTGGGTCAGTCCGATCGTTTCGCCGACATCAATACCAGCCTGCGGGATGGGCAGCCCGAACTTGCCATTCATTTCGACAGCAACCGCTTGGCGGCGCTGGGGCTGGATGCTCCGACAGTGGCCAACCGTATCGCCCAGCGCATTGGTGGCACAGTTGCCAGCAAATACAGCCTGCGGGATCGCAAGATTGATATTCTGGTGCGCGCCGAAGAAAGCGAACGCGACCAAATAAGCGATATCGGCAACATGATTGTTAACCCGGATGCCGCGACCCCTATTCCGCTGTCGGCGGTAGCCGATGTCAAACTGGAGCTGGGTCCCTCCGCCATCAATCGCATCAGCCAGCAGCGTGTAGCACTGGTATCGGCTAACCTCGCCTATGGCGATCTGGCAGAAGCAGTGACTGAAGCCCGTGGCATTTTGGCCAAACAGCAATTGCCAGCCTCCATCCAGGCCAGTTTTGGCGGACAGAACGAGGAAATGGAACACTCCTTCCAGTCGCTGCAAATCGCGCTGGTGCTGGCGGTATTCCTGGTGTACCTGGTGATGGCCAGTCAGTTTGAGTCTTTCCTGCATCCACTGCTTATCCTCTTTGCCGTGCCCATGGCCGTCAGTGGCAGTGTGTTTGGCCTTTACCTCACGGGGACACACGTGTCAGTGGTGGTGTTTATCGGCCTTATCATGTTGGCGGGGATTGTGGTGAACAACGCCATTGTGCTGATTGACCGTATTAATCAGCTGCGCAGCGAAGGCATTGAAAAGCTTGATGCCATCAGTGAAGCGGCCAAGTCCCGCTTGCGCCCCATTATGATGACTACAATGACCACCGTGCTTGGCCTGTTGCCCATGGCCATGGGTCTGGGTGATGGCGCCGAGGTGCGTGCCCCCATGGCCATCACGGTGATCTTTGGTCTGGCACTCTCTACCTTGCTGACCCTGGTGCTCATTCCTGTGCTTTATGCCCTCTTTGACCGCAAAGACTTTGCCACCCAGGCACCCGACACTGCGGAGGCCGGCGTATGAATATCACCAAACTCGCGGTCCGTCGCCCCGTCACCACTGTGATGTGTTTTGTCGCCATACTGCTCTTTGGTATGGCGTCCACCCGGCTGTTACCACTGGAGCTCTTTCCTGGAATCGACATTCCCCAGGTGATGGTGCAGGTCCCTTATAAGGGGTCCACACCCGCGGAGGTGGAGCGCGACATCACCCGTGTGCTGGAAGAGTCCCTTGCCACCATGAGTGGCATTGAGAAAATGACGTCTGAATCCAGCCAGGATGGTGCCTTTATCGAGCTCAGCATGAAGTGGGGGGAAAATACCGCCACCAAAAGCCTGGAGGCCCGTGAAAAGGTCGATGCAGTAAGGCACTTACTGCCCAAGGATGTGGAGCGGGTATTCATCCAACAATTCTCCACGTCGGATATGCCCATCTTTAACCTGCGTATTTCCAGCGAGCGGGAGCTATCCGGCGCCTACGACTTGCTGGAAAAACAGCTCAGGCAACCGCTGGAGCGCGTGGAAGGTGTCTCACAGGTCACCCTCTACGGGGTAGAGCAAAAGCAAATCAGCATACGTGTAGATGCCGATTTACTGGCTGCCTCCGGAATATCTTCCGCCGAACTTAACCGCCGGTTGCAGGCCGAAAACTTCGTGATAGCCGGCGGTACGCTGCGTCAGGACAAATCGGTATACCAGGTTTCTCCCAAAGGAGAGTTCCGCTCCCTGAAAGAGATTGAGGACATAGTACTCACGCGGGGCGTGCGTCTTGGCGATATTGCCAAGATTAACTATGAGCTGCCTGAACGTATCGAAGGTCGCCATCTGGATCAGCGTTATGCCGTGGGTCTGGATGTGTTTAAAGAGTCAGGGGCCAACCTGGTGGAAGTGTCTGCCCGGGTAATGCGGGTCATTGAAGAGGTAAAAGCCGATAAGCAGTTCAGCGGTATCAAGCTCTTTATCATGGAAGATCAGGCCGAAGGGGTAAAATCCTCCCTGTGGGATCTGATGATGGCCGGACTCATTGGTGCGGCCCTCTCCTTCGCCGTGCTGTATTTGTTTTTGCGCAACATGGGAATGACGCTGATTGTGGTGTCATCTGTGCCCATTTCAATCTGTATGACCCTGGCCGCCATGTACCTGCTTGGCTACAGCCTGAACATACTGTCAATGATGGGCTTGCTGCTCGCCGTGGGCATGCTCATTGATAACGCAGTGGTCGTTACAGAAAGTGTGCTGCAGGAAAAACAAAAAGAACCCCACGAGAGTAAAGATAAGGCCGTATTGGCCGGAGTGGACAAGGTCGCGCTGGCAGTGCTTGCGGGCACACTCACCACCGCCATCGTATTTTTCCCCAATATTTTTGGCGCCAAGGTGCAGCTCACCATCTTCCTTGAGCACGTGGCCATTGCCATCTGTATCTCACTGGGTGCCTCGCTGCTGGTAGCCAAGACGCTAATCCCACTGATGCTGACCCGTATTCATATTCATCACGAAGATAACGCTCAAAAATCCAGGGTGCAGCGTTTTTATGAAGTGAGCCTGAACTGGGTACTGACCCACCCTAAATGGAGCACACTGATTGCAGTGCTGATGCTGGCCTCCACCGCGCTGCCGCTTACGAATGTGAAGCAGGATCAGGAAGATGGTGCAAGTAAGCAGCGACTCTTCATCAATTATCAGATTGAAGGTCGCCACGCCCTTGCGGTGATCGAAGCCGTGGTTGCCGAGATGGAGAGCTACCTCTATGCCAATCAAGAGGCGTTTTTCATCGACTCGGTTTACAGCTACTACAACCCCGAGCGCGCCTCTTCAACCGTGCTGTTTAAGAAAGGGGCTGAGTTTGACCTCGAAACCCTGAAAAAAACCATGCGGGAAGGATTCCCCAAATTCTCCATCGCCAAGCCGCAATTTGGCTGGAGTAATGACCGTCAGGGCATTCGCGTTACGCTGACCGGTCGCTCCACCAGCGAGCTAATACGCTTAAGCGAAGAAGCCATGCCCATGCTGAGCGCCATTGAGGGGCTTGAAGACGTCAATTCTGAGGTGAGCGGTGCCCAGCAGGAAGTGCTTATCCGGGTAAATCGGGATATGGCAGCGCGCCTTGGCACCCAGGCCGGCGACGTTGCCCGCGCCATTGCCACGGCGCTGCGCGGTCAAATGCTCAGAAGTTTTCGTCACGATCCCAGTGGGGAGATCCGCATTGAACTTGCCTATGAGAAAAGTTGGCAACAGTCACTGGAAAAGCTCAAGCAGTTGCCGGTACTGCGTGTAGAAGAGCGGGTATACAGCCTGTCGTCACTGGCGGAGGTGGAGATTGCGCCCCGCTTTGACACCATACGCCATTTTAATCGTAAAACGGCACTGTCTATTGGTGCCAATCTGGAAGGCATTACCACCGAAGAAGCCCAGGAGAAAATCAAGCAGGCCATGAGCCACCTTAACCTTCCCCATGGCTATGATTATTCGCTGCGGGGTGGCTTTGAGCGTCAGGATGAAGATCAGCAGATAATGGTGGTGAACATGCTGCTGGCGGTGGCCATGATTTACATCGTCATGGCAGCGCTGTTTGAATCCCTGCTGCTGCCTTCGGCCATTATTACGTCCATCCTCTTTTCCATCACAGGGGTTTTCTGGGCACTGTGGCTAACGGGCACGCCCAACGGCGTGATGGCCATGATTGGCATACTCATTCTGATGGGAATTGTGGTGAACAACGGCATAGTGCTGGTTGACCAAATCAACCAGATGACACCCTCACTGGAAGAACTGTCAGCCACCATACATGCCGTGTGCATTACCCGTCTGCGGCCTGTGTTGATGACGGTGGGCACCACAGTACTGGGTCTTGTGCCCCTTGCCATGGGCGACACCCAAATCGGTGGCGGTGGTCCCCCCTATTATCCCATGGCCATTGCCATTATCGGTGGGCTCACCTTCTCCACAGTGACCAGTCTGTTTTTGGTTCCTTTGTGTTATCAAGCGCTTTATCGCTTAAGACACAGGGCAGCCCAGGGATTGTGGATGGCAAACAGACGCACCGACAAGTTGCTTCCCTGGCTTGCCGGTAAAGCAGACTGAACAGACAAACTTCGAGGGCCGCATTCCGCGGCCCTTTTTCTTGCCAACTGCGGTCAAAAACATCGCACCGGCTTCCTTGAGAGACCGCCAATCCTTGCATACACTCAGGATCCGGCGTTGTGATGGAAATACAACCGACATGAACAAAGTGGTGCAAAAGGAATCCCGCGCTGCTGGCACAATGCCCCGCCATCTCTTGCTCCTGTCAAAATCCCGGGAAGCAACAGATGTTAGTCGTCGCCTAGCGGCATACGGCTGGCATTGTCTGACTGCCGCCAGCGGTCACGAAGCAATTTTGAAACTGAGCGGACAGCAGCTGGGTGTTGCCGTCGCCATGCTGTGCCCGCGTACCGATACCCTGTCTTCAGACATTGCCCTTATTCAAAGCCATTTTCCTCACTTACTCTGGATAGCCCTCACCGATGGCAAACTGGATAAGGCTTGTCAGTGGCTGCTCAGCGCCCGGTTCATCGACTATCATCACACCCCCCTTGACTGGGACAGAGTCAACAAAGCGTTGGGCCACGCCGAGGGCATGGCTAAATTGCTGCCGATAAAAAGCCCTGGGGTTAAAATCACGGATATTTTGGGCACACATCCCTGTATCAGCAAGTTAAAACGGGATTTAAAAAAGCTGGCCAGCACTGACGAAACAGTGCTGCTCAGCGGGGAAACCGGGACAGGTAAAGGCCTGTGTGCAAAATGGCTGCACCGCATGTCTGCCCGGGCAGAGGGCCCCTTTGTCGCCATCAACTGCGGCGCATTACCCATAGGCCTGATTCAGTCCACCCTGTTTGGCCACGAAAAAGGTGCCTTTACCGGCGCCGACCGGCAGTATCAGGGGCACATTGAACAGGCCAAAGACGGGGTACTGTTTTTGGATGAAATCGCCGACCTGCCGCTGGAGCTGCAGGTCAACCTGCTCCATGTCCTTGACGACAGGCAAATCACCCGTATCGGTGGCAAGAGCCCCCAGAAAATCAATTGCCGCATGATTTTCGCAACTCACCAGAACCTTGAAAAAGCAGTTGATGAAGGGACCTTCCGGGAAGATCTGTACCACCGGATTAATGTGCTCAGGCTGCATGTACCCAGCCTCAGAGAGTACAGCAGTGAAGTCCAGTTGATGGCTGAGGCTTTTCTGGCTCAGATCTCCCCACCCAATGGTTCGCTGAGCTTCAGTGACAGTGCCCTCAGGGCCATGCGTCATTACGACTGGCCGGGCAATGTCAGAGAGCTGCAAAACCGCATACGGCGAGCGGTTATCATGGCTGAAACGCCGCTTATCACACCGGACGATTTGGGGCTCAGTGTTGCCATCCACGCCAAACACCAAGACCTGGTCAGCCAGCGGGACGAACTGGATGTTGAAGCCGTGCTCAAAGCTATCAGCGACCATAAACACAATATTTCAGCGGCGGCCAGGGCCCTGCATATTTCCCGCTCAACCCTCTACCGGTTACTGAAAAAAGAACCGAGTTAACTGTATCAGTGTCTCAATCCGCTGAAACACTCTGCTCCACTCATGCAACAACCCCGCCTTCAAGAAATAATATTTCCCATATATAACAATCACATAAATTAAGGCTTAAGTTTTGCTACTTCCATGCGTGAACGAGCAAGTCCATTACGTCCGCCGTTGGCATAAGAAGGCGTAACGGGTAACGCATACATAGAAGGAGCTAAAAATGAAACTACTCTGTAAAGGAAAGCTACTTCGTAGGTTCAGTGCCCTGGCGCTGGGATTTACGATGGGTATGGCCGCAACCCCCGCGTTTGCGGTGCATGATGACATATTCGAATTGGAGGGCAATGCTGTACAAAACGCCGTAGCCCCACCTTATGATTGGGCGACCCTGTACAACAACGGCAGTAACGATGGCGGCGATACACTGAGATTCACCGGCATTGTCGACGATACTCCCGATGCATCCGGGGTTGACAGCAGTATTTTTACAGGTGGCCGTAAAGACATTCAGGACATCACTGAATGGGCACACAAAATGGGTAGCTCACCCGATAAGGATGAAATAACCCACGCCTATGCCGCAGCCTATAACATCAATGATGATTTGGTTGTTTATTTTGGTGCCGACAGGATCTCCAACAAGGGGGATGCCTTCCTGGGATTCTGGTTCTTCAAACAGCACGTCGCGGCCTTACCAAACGGTAACTTTGAAGGCGTGCACACCAACGGTGATGTACTGGTACTGGCTAATTTCCCACAATCCGCAAATGCCAGCCCTGAAATCCGTGTCGATGTGTGGGATACAAGTTGTAATAAGGCAGCCAACAACAATCCAGCTGCCGGCGAGTGTGATGCCGCCAATCTGCGACTGCTGTATAAAGGAGCAGCCATCTGCGGCTCTGGCTTGGGTAACGACCTGGTTTGTGCCATCACCAATGATGAAAATGGGTCCTATGATCCTACCCCATCCCCTTGGCCTTATCAGTCAAAAAACAGCAATAATGCCAATGAGTTCCCATACGAAACCTTCTTTGAAGGTGGCATTAATCTGACCCAATTGGTGGGTGGCGACAGTTGCTTCAGCAGCTTTATGGCAGAAACCCGTTCATCCAGCGAGTTTACCGCCACGTTGAAAGACTTTGTTATCCATGACTTTGAACTGTGCAGTGTTGATATTACCAAGACCTGCAGTCAGGCCAGAGTGAATGCAACAGAAACCGGTTATGAGTATGACTTTACCTATAAAGTCACCAACGACGGTGCAGGTACCCTGTACAACGTCATGGTAACCGACAACGTAGCCAATCAAACCTTTAACGTTGGTACTCTGGTGAAAGGTGAAACTGCTGAAGGTAGTGGTACCTTTGAAAGTAACCTCAATGGCCTGCAAAACACCGTCAGTGTAACAGCAGCCGGCACACCAAACGGTGACTCCACCATTTCCGATACCGGTGGCGCCGATTGTCAATCACTGAGCATTTCGCCCATGATTAATGTGACCAAAGACTGTGATTCCAACTTTGTTGAAACTGAAAATGGTGTGATTGCCAAAGTCAGCTTCTCAGGGCAGGTCTGTAACACCACAGCCAATAACCTCACACTGATCAATGTAACGGTAACAGATGACTCAGGTACTCCATCTGATCCATCTGACGACGTCGATGTGCTCTCAGGTGTGACCTTAGGTGGTGGCGCATGTATGCCTTACTCAGGCGATTACGTGCCTAAAGCATTCACCTCTCCAGTAGACAAGACTTTCAGTGACACCGTCTTTGCCGTGGGACAACTGAAGATTGATGGCTCAAGTGCCTTCAGTGAAAATTCTGCCACCTGCCCAATTTGTCCAAGTGGCGAATAACGCTGTATCAGGAAACGCATCAATTAAGCGTGTAACAACCTGAACCAAAACAAAAAGCCCGGTATATAAACCGGGCTTTTTTTATTTTCTTGTTCTCAGCGGTTCTTACCCTTACCACCTGTACTGCCGCCTGTACTGCCATCCCCTGTGTCACCGGTTGATGAGGTCAGGTTGACTGTGACGGTTGCACTGGCTGAGCGGGTACCATCAAACAGGGTGTAGCTGAAGCTGTCGCTGGTTTTGAATGCCTTGCCCGGAGTGTAGCGTACACTGCCATCGCTGAGAACGACTACTGTGCCTTTGGCGGCGGCAGAAACCTGTACAGTTACATTGGCGCCCTGGGCGATAACATCATTGGCCTTCACTGCGATGTTCACAGCTTGCTTACTGTTGATATTCACCTGATCGTCGTTGGCGACCAGCTCACTGGCAGCTGGGGCTGCGGTCACCTGATAAGTCAGGTTGGTGCTGCCTTTAACGCCGGTGTCAGCCAGTGAAGTGGCAGTCACAGGCACGTTGTAGTTACCTTCGGCGCTGCTACCGGCTGACGTCACCGCCAGGGTCACCTGCTGGCTTGCACCGGGGGCCAGAGTTACTGTGGCCGTGTTGGCCTGCCAACCGCTGAGCACGGTGGCTGCAACGCGGTAATCGGTGGCACTGCAATCTGCTGAGTCGCGGTTTTCAATCCTCACACTGTACTGCACCGTGTCACCGGCAAGGCCTGAAGCGACACTTTGCACCGCAGAGACAGTTGGCGCTGCTTTCAGGCACTGGCCTGCTGCGCTACCCAACTGGACGCTGATATCCGCACTGCTGCCATTGGCAGACAAAAGGCTGAAGGTCACGCCTGAATCCGGATCGGTAAAGCTATCACCGATAGCCATGGCAGGGTCCTTCCAGTCATTCGTGCCATATCTTTGCTTGAAGTATGCGTCTGGCTTCATGTGCAAGACGCGGCTGCGAGGCTCGCCTTCGGTTACCATGCGTACCAATACACCCTCGGTTACGTCACCGCGGTACATGGTGTAAGAGCGTGCGGCAAGGAAACTGTCATGGGCCAGAGACTGGCGATACTCGATGTAAAACCAGCGTTGCTTACCAGTGACCGGATCGGCGCCGCGTGGAATTTTCACGGCAATGGGTTGACCATTGCTCTGCTCATAGGCGCCAAGTGTGTATATACCATCCTCTGCAGCCACGGCAACCGCACCTGAAGCCGCGCTGATCCAACCCAGCTGTTCTTTTTGCTCCGCACCGAAGTAGCCCATGTCTGAGTTGCCCATGGTGCTGTAGCTGTCACCATATTCAATTGCACGGCAGTTACCCGCCAGGGTGCCGGCATCACAATCCCAGGCACCGGCATGTTCCAGTCCAAGGTTGTGACCGAATTCGTGTGCAACAACACGCGCGGGCTGCGGGCCATTGATGACGGCGCGGGATGGCAGACCGGTCAGGGTTGCAGAGCCTTCAGACTGACAGGCATCCTTGGTGGTGAGATACACATAACGGTCGTACTGGCCGATGGGCACGCCGGCGGCAATCGCCTGCTCATTGATGGACTGCGCCAGTGTATTGGCATTGTTGCACACCTGGTTGGACATAGGGGCGGTGAATACACCGGCCACAGTACCTGTGAGCCACAATTGGTTGTCTGAAGCGGCACGGTAGAAATCATTGACGGTACCGAACACCATGGCATCGGCTTCGCTGACGCTCATGGGCAGATCATTGGGGTTTTCCTGAAAGTTGACCAAAAACACCAGGGTTTTCTGCGCCCCGGTGACAGCGGCACTTGCGGCCACGGGTGCCATGGCGGCCAGTCCCAGTGCGGACATCACCATCATTGAAGCGGCTGTCTTGCCAAAGACCTTTGCCGAAAGGCGCTGTGACTGACGAATTGTGGCGGTGCTTGCAGTAACTTGGGTCAACTTTGTCATTTTGCAACTCTTTTGGGCTATTCAAATTCGGTGTTTTCAGATTCCAGGTAACTGATAAAACATGAATTTGCTTGTGAATAACAACGGAAGCTTTTGCGTTTCTGAACCTCCTTTTTTCCGTTTGAAACGCTTTCCTTCACTTTTTCACCCAAACCTCTATGGATCTGTTCGGCGGGGCCATTCTATAAAGAAATTAATCGGCATGTATATAGGCTAAAACCCAGTAAATTTGCGGGTTTGAGGCCTTTTCTTTTAAAAACAACACATAAGATTGATTAAATTTTGACCTGGTCATACCAGACGAACTTTTGACTAATTTCCATTAAGTTAGCTGTCCGTAAAAATTCATAATTGCTTTTTTTACGAGAAACATGGCTTTAATTTGCCAGTGTCAATAAAAAGTCAAATGTCTAAAATTTGACACCGCAAAAATGGCACTTTCCATTGTGTGCAATGGGTACTGTCAGAGCCCATAAATATGTCTGCCGAAAACGCGGCTTCAGCCCGATAGAAAGCGTTTTGGACAGAGCGACGGGAATACTTCTGGCAGGGGGCGATGGGATCGCTTTACTTGCGTTTGAGGCGAATTCTTGTAGCTTTAAACAGGTTTACAACAACAGGGATATATCGATGAACAAACTGCCACTGATTATGCTGCTGTGCTGCAGCGCAGCCATGTCCGCCGACGACAAATTTGCTGCCGTAGAAATCAAAAGTACGCATCTCAAAGACAGTGCCTGGATGTTTGAAGGCGCTGGCGGCAACATAGGCGTCAGCAGTGGCGACGATGGCCTGCTGATTATCGATGACCAGTTCGCGCCACTGGCTGACAAAATTACCGCAGCATTGGCGCAAACTCCGGGGGCCAAAGCGGCGCCCATGCCGCGTTACATCATCAATACCCATTACCATGGCGATCACACGGGAGGGAATGCCCACTTCGGCGCCCAGGGTACTGTGATGGCCCATGACAATGTCTTACAGCGGCTGCAGAAGGATGAGAAATTCCCTGTCGAAGGTTTGCCGGTGATTACCTATGACAGGGGCATCAGTATTCGTTTCAACGGTGACAACCTGAAGATTACCCATCTGGGCCCCGGCCATACCGACGGTGACAGTGTGGTACATTGGCAAAAAGCCAATGTAGTTCATATGGGCGACCTCTTCTTTAAAGACAGATTTCCCTTCATCGATCTCAAGGGTGGCGGCAACGTAATCGGCTATCGAGACAATGTCGCGGCAATACTGCAAATTATCGATAACGACACCAAAGTCATTCCCGGGCATGGCGAGCTGGCCTCCAAGGACGACCTGTTAAAGTTCAAGCACATGCTCGATGACAGTATCAACTGGGCCAAGGAAGCCCTGAACCAGGGAAAGAGTCTCGAACAGATGACCTCCGAAGGCTTGGCGGAAAAATATAAGAGCTGGAGCTGGTCGTTTATCAATGAGGAAAAATGGATTGCCACCCTTTATGAAGGACTTAAGTCCTCCTGAGATTATCGCGGCAGGCTGTTGATGCACTGCCGCGATTTCCCCCGTGTACAAGGAACTCAGTACCATGAAAACCACAGTACAAACCCTGATTGATGCCCCCATCGCCATGGTATGGCAAGCCTGGACAACCCCGAGCCATATCTGCCAATGGAATTTTGCGGCCAACAGCTGGTGTTGCCCCTCGGCCGAAATCGACTTACGTGAAGGCGGTACCTTCAGTTACCGGATGGAGGCGCGCGATGGCTCCATGGGCTTTGATTTTGGCGGCACCATCACCCATTTGTTCCCCGGCAGCGCCTTGAGTTTTCTTATGGAAGATGGTCGCGAAGTGCAAGTGACCATGCGCCAAACCGGGGAAGGTGTCTTACTGGAGGAAATCTTCGACAATGAGGATCAGCATACCGCTGAGCAGCAACGGGAGGGCTGGCAGGCCATCCTCAACAACTTCAGGCAACATGTGGAATCCCTTCGCAGCTGACAAGGGTAGCTGATAAGGGCAGCTAATAAAGCGTCAATAAGGAGAAAAACCATGACAACGCAAGGTGGTTGCCACTGCGGCAACATTCGCTATCAGCTGAGTGCCGATCCCTTTGATGCCGACTATTGCCATTGTCTCGATTGCCAAAAGACCACAGGCGCACCGTTTGGCGCCTGGATGGACTTTAAGGTCGACGAAATCACCTGGCTTGGGGCCCCCATCAAGGAGTACGCTTCATCAGACAGCATACGCCGGGGATTTTGCCCAGACTGCGGTTGCACGCTGAGTTATCGCAGCACCCAATACCCCGACTACCTCACCCTGAGCATCTGCTCGCTGGACGACGCGTCGGGCATTTCTCCCAAATACCATATCCATACCCAACGTCAGCAACCCTGGCTGAAGATCTCCGATAACTGTCCTCGTTACCTTAGATGTCGCTCCGAGGGATAGCTTCGCGCAGCCTGGAGAGCAGTCACACACTGACAGACTCAACAGAGTTTGGTGGTTTGCGGGTTGAACCGGCCCAGGGGCACTCCCCCAGGGCCTGCATCCAGTGACAACTCAGGACTTTGACAGACCGGCGGTCAGGTTAAAACGCATCGCCTCTTCAAAGCTCCAGTCAACCTTAATAAGGTCCTCACGCTTAACCAGGGTAGTCACACCGGCCATTTGATAGGAAAGCTGAAACAGCACGGGCACCCAATCCCCCTCCCCCAACGCCTTTGATACAGGCTCTGGCGCCTTGTCGGTCATGATAAAGCCCACCACGTAACCGCCATTGGCCTGTTTGACCAGCACCACTTGCTGGTCTTTGGGCTTACCATCACGGTTCATCAAAGAAGCGATGTCCCTGATGCTGCCATACACGGATTTAAACAGTGGAAAGCGCATCAGCGCGCGTTCAACCTTACCCCAGAGCCACAGGATTGGGCTGACGGAAAACAGCAAGCCGGCCGAGAATACCAGGGCAATCACCAGCAAAAAGCCCTCTCCCACAAAGAGCTTGGGAAAACCCACCAACTCCAGCAGCAAAACACCAAGCTCGTCCAGCGACACAAACAGCGACCAGAAAAGCCACAGGCTCAGTGCCATGGGTAATACATTCATCAGTCCACGTGTCAGGGTGGTTTTCATTGCATCCTCGATTAAAACGCTGGGGATTGGGGCGTATCTGTCCCCGGAAATTGTCCGCTATGGTATCACAGCCGTTTACTCTGGCTATCTGTGCCTCAAGCCGTTTCATTGCCTGTGTCAGTACCACAGCTTTTGCGGCGTTAAGGGGTATCGCCACGTACCAGCCGAGTCACATTAAGTGATGCGGATGCAGGCCTCAAGCTCAAAGTCTCAGGCACAAAAAAGCCGGGGCATCCCGGCTTTTGAGCATGGGCTGGAGGCTCAGGCATCAAAGATTGATGTCTTTTTCCATGTCCTCATAGGAGGTATGGCGCACGTCCTTGCCCTTAACGTAGTAGATAATGTACTCACAGATGTTTTTACAGCGATCCCCTACCCTTTCCACTGCGCGGGCAGCCCAGAGCACATCCAGCACACCCGGAATAGAACGGGGATCTTCCATCATGTAGGTCATCAGCTGACGAATGATGCCCTCGTATTCCTTGTCCAGACGCGCATCTTCGCGGTGCAGCTCCAGGGCCGATTCCACATCCATCCGCGCCAGTGCATCCAGCGTGGAATGCAGCATGCGGGTGGCATGGCGCCCCATGGACTCGATACTCACCAGCAGTGGTTGCTGGTTGTTGTTGCGTTTCTCCAGCGCCGCCTTGGCAATGCGTACTGAGGCATCACCGATACGTTCAAGGTCGGCAATGGTCTTGGAGATGGCAATGATAAGGCGCAGGTCGCTCGCCGCCGGCTGACGCTTGGCGATGATGCGGGTGCACTCTTCATCGATGGACACTTCCATGCCGTTGACCTTGTGGTCGCCATCAATCACCCGCTTGGCGAGCTCGGCATCCAAACCACCGAGGGCATCCAGTGCCTGCTCCAGCTGACGTTCCACCAGACCACCCATGGCCAGAACCCGGTTACGGATGTCGTCCAGCTCGGCATTGAACTGACCGGAAATATGCTTATTGGTACTCAATTTATCCATGTGAATTCAAACGCCTCTTGCTGTTAACCGTAACGGCCTGTGATGTAGTCTTCTGTCTTGCGCTGGGATGGCGTGGTAAAGATGGTGTTGGTATCGGCATATTCCACCAGCTCGCCCATGTACATAAAGGCCGTTTGATCCGATACCCGCGCCGCCTGTTGCATGTTGTGGGTAACGATAACCACAGTGTACTTGGCCTTGAGCTCGGTGATGAGCTCTTCAATGGTCAGGGTCGAGATTGGGTCCAGGGCCGATGTGGGTTCATCGAGCAGCAGCACTTCGGGCTCAATGGCGATGGCTCGGGCAATCACCAGACGCTGCTGCTGACCACCTGAAAGACCAAAGGCATTGTCATGCAGTCGGTCTTTCACTTCATCCCAAATGGCAGCGCCGCGCAGAGAGCGCTCACAGGCTTCATCCAGCTCACGACGGTTGTTGATGCCCTGCAAACGCAGGCCATAGACCACGTTTTCGTAGATGGACTTGGGGAAGGGATTGGGGCGCTGGAACACCATACCCACGCTGCGGCGCAGTGCAGCCACATCCACCGCCTTGTCGTAGATATTCTGCTCATGCAGGCGAATTTCACCTGTGATATTGCAGTTATCCACCAGGTCATTCATGCGGTTAATGCAGCGCAGCAGGGTCGATTTACCGCAGCCGCTGGGGCCGATAAAGGCGGTGACACGCTTTTTCGGGATCTTCATCGACACGTCGAACAGCGCCTGCTTGGTGCCGTAGTGCAAATTGAGGTTGTGGATCTCCAGAGCCGTCTCCGACGCGGGCAGATTGGCCAAATCCAGGGTTTCGGTCTTCATTACTGTGCTGTCTATCGAAATCATATTCTGTACCAATTCTCAGGATAATCGTCGGATTATCAATGCTCAAGGGAGCGATATTTTTCACGCAGGTGGTTACGTACACTGATGGCGGTCAGGTTCAGCGCCACAATCACGGACACCAGCAGGAAGGAGGTGGCATATACCAGCGGACGGGCCGCCTCCACGTTGGGGCTCTGGAAGCCCACGTCGTAAATATGAAACCCGAGGTGCATGAACTTACGGTCAAGGTGCACAAAGGGGAAGTTCATGTCGATGGGCAGGGTTGGCGCAAGCTTTACCACCCCCACCAGCATCAGCGGCGCCACTTCACCGGCGGCGCGGGCCACCGCCAGAATCAGCCCCGTCATGATTGCCGGGCTCGCCATGGGGATAACAATCCGCCACAAAGTCTCGGCCTTGGTGGCCCCCAGGGCCAAACTGCCCTGACGTACTGCGCTCGGGATACGTGACAAACCTTCCTCGGTGGACACAATCACCACCGGCAGGGTCAGGATGGCCAGCGTCAGCGCCGACCAAATCACTCCGGGTGAACCAAAGGTGGGCGACGGCAATGCTTCCGGGTAGAACAGCTGGTCAATGGAGCCCCCCAGCATGTACACGAAAAAGCCCAGGCCGAACACGCCGTACACAATCGAAGGCACACCGGCGAGGTTAATCACGGCAATGCGGATAATCTTGGTGAGCGGACCTTTTTTGGCATACTCGTGCAGGTAAATCGCGGCAATCACCCCAAATGGCGTCACGATAACGGCCATCAAAAGCACCATAAACACGGTACCGAAAATCGCCGGGAACACACCACCCTCGGTATTGGCCTCACGGGGATC
Organism: Shewanella litorisediminis; assembly: GCF_016834455.1. Lineage (NCBI taxonomy): Bacteria > Pseudomonadati > Pseudomonadota > Gammaproteobacteria > Alteromonadales > Shewanellaceae > Shewanella > Shewanella litorisediminis. The sequence goes on along the minus strand of NZ_CP069213.1, from coordinate 1,584,421 downwards.
GGCGCTGATAAAGTTCCCGACACCGGCAAACCAGTGGCCAATTTTGCCCAGCAATCCAAGACGGTTGGCGTAGGCCACGTCCAGCACGCTGTCGAGCTTGAGCACCACGTCTTCACCGCGCATGTCACGAATGATCACGCTGTCGCGGGCCGCTTCATCACGCAGGGCAAAGAGTTCTTTTTCCAGCACCAGATAGTCGGCTTCCAGCTTTTGACGGGCGGCTTCAAATTCCTGTTTTTTGCTGTCGGTGAGCTCACCGTCGAGCTCGGCGCGGCGCTCTTTCAGGCGCAGACGTTCCAACTCATAGTTAATGGCACCGATATCACGCTTTTGCAGCGTCATTGCCTTGTCGGCAATGTCCACTGCCCGGGCGATGTGCTCCTCCAGCGAATGCTGCACATCAGTGAGTTCCAGGCGCTTGCCATCTTCAATTACCGCCAGCGGATAACCGTAGAAGTTACCGTTCTTGGTACGCTCGATTTTGGCGATGCCTTCCGGGGTACTGCGCGAGACAATGTCAGTTTCCAAAATCCAGCGAAAATCCAGTCCCACAAACTCACGGTTACCGGTTTTCACCAGATAACGGGTCACAAACTCCCCGGGATGCTCGGCAAATTCCACACCCGCGGTGATAAGACGTTCGGTGGGCACGGCTTCGCTGTCGTAAATCTCACCAATCAGGGTAGATTCCACCCCTTTGGCATCACGCAGTTTCCATTCGTAGATATCGGCGGGCCAGAAGTACGACAGACCACGCCAGGCGATAAGGAGCAAGAGTCCCAGCACAGCGATAAGGCTGATGCTGACCGCGCCGCCTGTCATCCAAATCCAGGGGGAACCCGATTTAAACCACTTACCCATTGTGCTTTCCCCAATTCATTTCAATGCATTCCATCAGAACAATTCCTGCTTGCAACTGCGCCATTACAGCGAGCTGTAACGTTCACGGAGGCGTTGACGAACAACCTCGGCAACCGTGTTGAAAACAAAGGTGAAGATAAAGAGCACAAAGGCCGCGAGGAACAGCACCCTGTAGTGGCTGCTGCCAATGGCCGACTCCGGCATTTCCACCGCGATGTTGGCCGCAAGGGTTCGCATACCTTCAAACACGCTCCATTCCATGATGGCGGTGTTGCCGGTTGCCATGAGTACAATCATGGTTTCACCCACGGCGCGGCCCAGCCCCATCATGATGGCGGAGAAAATACCGGGGCTTGCGGTCAGCAACACCACCCGGGTGAGGGTCTGCCAGGAGGTGGCACCCAGCGCCAGACTGCCGTTGGACAGGTGACGGGGCACAGAGAAGATGGCGTCTTCGGCAATGGAGAAGATGGTCGGGATGACCGCAAAACCCATGGCAATACCCACCACCAGGGCGTTGCGCTGGTCAAAGGTGATGCCAAGCTCGTTGGTGATGAACTGACGGGTATCCCCGTGGAAGAACAGCACTTCGATGCTCGGGCTGATGGCAAAAGACAGATACCCCACCCCACAGATAACGGGTACCAGCATCAGCTCCTGATAGGTTTCAGGCAGGCGCTGCTTCCAGCGACCGGGCAACTTGCTCCAACCATAGGCACTCACCAGAATGGACACAGGTAAGAGTATCAGCAGGGCCAGAATACCGGGCAAATGCTCTTCCACCAGGGGGGCCAGCCACAGACCGGCCAGGAAACCCAGAATCACCGTGGGCAAGGCTTCCATAATTTCAATGGTGGGTTTGACTATGCCGCGCACCTTGGGGGACATGAAATAGGCGGTATAGATGGCACCGGCAATGGCAATGGGCACGGCAAACAACATGGCATAGAGCGCGGCCTTCATGGTGCCGAACGCCAATGGCATCAGGCTCAGCTTGGCCTCAAAATCATCGGAACCCGAGGTGGACTGCCACACAAACTTGGGCTCCGGGTAGCCTTCGTACCACACCTTGTTCCACAGGGCACTCCAGCTCACCTCAGGATGCGAATTGCTCACATCAAACAGATGCAGCTTATTGCCTGCATCCACCACCAAACCATTGGAGCGGGGGCTGAATCCCAGCGCCTGTGGCTTGGCGATATCAAAAGTTTCGCTCAAGAGCTCACGCTCACTGGTGGTATAAAGCAGCGACAAACGGCCTTCGGCTGTGATGGTGGCAAAGCTTTTGCGATAAAACTCGCTGCCAATCGCCTGAATATTACCAAGGCCCTTGAAGTCACGGATTTCACGGTACAGGCGACCCTTGTCGCTGCTGACCTGAAAATACTGCACCACATCGCCACTGTCGTAAGACAGCAGCAGCGAGCTGGCACCGGCAAGCAAAGACACGCTGGTGAGCTGCTGTTTGGCACGCCCCGCGTCTATCACCTGCAGCAGTGACGGAGACTCTGCATCACGGATGTCGTACACGAAAATTTTGTTGCCACCGCGCAGCATCAGCTGGCGCTGGTCCGGGGTCATCAACTGTTGGTCAACCTTGGAAGGGGCATCCACGAGCGGGGCACTCACACGGCTCCACTCCACCTCTTCGGTCATCATGTTCACTTCGCCTTCGAGGCGGGTCAGCTGCCAGCGGCCCTGGGCATCTTTATAAGCCACACTCACCTGCTCGCTGCTGCGCGCATAGGCAAACTGCGAAATGGCATCGCCAGACTCGCTCACCAGAATTTCACCGTCCTGACTGAGTTGACGCAGTTTAGGGGTGATAAGGCGACGGTTGTCTGGATAGGTTACGCCAAACTCCACCCGATAAAGGCGCAGCTCACCGTTGGAAAGACCGAGGCCATAGCTTTGCTCATAGGGCATACCGGCATAAGCGCCACTGACGTTGACACCCTCGGGGAGCGATGGCGTAAAGGAATCGGCCAGCTCACCACTGACGCGATAAAAGGCGACACTGCCATCGGTGGCCACGCGATACAGAATTTCATTTTGCTCATCACTGCCCACCATCAGAGCGGGGGCACTTTGCACATCGTAGGCAACAGACACACGCTCGGTGACCTCGGCGCTGTCGAAAATGGGCTTCACCACATAAAGCAGATAAAAGAAGATCAGCAAAAGGGCGACAAACACCATCACGCCGCCAACGCTGACGCCAATGGCTGTCGCCTTGTCCTTGAGGGCGCGTCGCCCCGTGCCCCTGCCTGCCAGAATACTGCTGGCAGCCATTTCAGGCTTAGTGACCTGAATTTCCATTCATAACCTCTGATTGATTGGCCTGAGCTCTTTTCGCTGGGCAGCGCCGATTTGCTGTGCTAACAATTAATCATCGGAGCGACCCAACCTTGGATGGCGGCCATTATATGACGTCAATATGACAGTTGTGTTACGACCATAGACACAAGCCGCCAAAAGATCATCCGCCACTCTGTCTTTATTTTGTAGCAAACACAAGGAGTAAGCGCGCAATGCTGAGATACCTCATCACACTGCAGGCCCCGGACAGAACCGGATTGGTTGAGCAGATTGCCCATGCCGTGAGTCGCCATGGTGGCAACTGGCTGGATTCTGAGCTGCGCCATATCGACGGAATTTTTGCCGCCATCATAGTGCTGGAGATCCCGTCGGATAATTGGGATCTGTTGATAGAAACCCTCGAATGTATCGATGGCCTGACCCTGACCCACGCCAGTACCCGCGCGGGTAAGCCGCCGGCCTTTAAACGAAGCTACAGCCTTGTGGCCTATGACAGGCCTGGGTTGGTATTGGATATTTCAAATAAAATCAACGCGCTTGGCATTAATATCGAGCAGTTTTCCAGCCAGTTCGAAAGTGCCAGCCACACAGGCGTTGCCCTGTTTCGCGCAAGCTTTGTGCTCGGAATGGACGACATTGGCAAACAGGAGCTGCTGACCGAATCCCTCTACCGCATCGGCGATGATGTGGTGCTTGATCATGTCAGCAGCTGAACTGGCCTAGGGCACCTTTTGGTGCCTGGATTTCACCAGGTACCTCAAGGGTACCTGGCTGACCAGCATACCAAAGAGCATCAAACCGCAGCCAAACAGGGCCCGCGCTCCCAGGGTTTCATCCAGAAACATCATGCCGCCGATGGCGGCAAACACGGTTTCAAGGCTCAAAATAATCGCCGCATGGGCTGGGTGGGCGTGTTTTTGCGCCAGCACCTGCAGGGTGTAAGCTACGCCCACCGAGATAAGGCCCGCGTAGGCCAGCGCCCCCCAGGCCGCCTTCACACCTTCCAGCGTGGTGGTTTCCATGGTCAATGAGACCACAAAGCTTGCCAGCGCACACACCAAAAATTGGCCACAGGCCAGCACCACAGGCGCGATGCGGGTGGCGTAGTGATCCACCGCCAGTATGTGCATGGCCCAAAAGAGTGCGCCGGCGAGCTGCAGGGCATCACCGAAGGAGATGGTAAAGTCATCGCCCACACTTAAAAAATACAGTCCCACCACAGCGATGGCGCAGCCAAGCCAGGTATTGAGACCCGTACTGTGCTTAAGCATGATCCCCAGCACCGGCACAAGTACTATGTAAAGCCCTGTGATAAAGCCGGCGTTGGCCGCCGTGGTGTGCAGCAGTCCCACCTGCTGAAATGACGCCGCGATAAACAATATGCCACCGCAGCCGAGCGACCCCACCAGCGCCCGGCGCCAAAATCCAGTCTCACCCGTACCTTTTATCCGGCCTCGCGCCTTTAAAAACCAAATCAGCGGCAGCAGGCTCAAGGCACCAATAACAAAACGCAATCCGTTGAATGCAAAAGGTTCAAGGCTTTCCATCCCCAGTCGCTGCGCCACAAAGCCAAAGCCCCAAATGGCCGCCGCCAACAATAACATCAGATTGGCCAATTTTTCCCCCAAGGCACTCAATATCAAAAACCAACGAACAGACTCAGTAACATACAATCGTCACTTACGGCCAAACCTACTTGGCAACAGGCGCGCTATTCTGACCGCATGCCGGCCGTTTTACAACGCCAACAGAGCATTTTCAAAACACCCTGTAGAAAATAAAAAACGGCGCCCTAATCGGTCATCTCGACCGGGGCGCCCAACAGCATAAGCACATAAAAGCCCTCATCCATGAGGGATAAGCAAGAAACCTCTTTCATTGGGCAGCACCAATACTGCCCACTTGTTCGGAGTGACCAGCCCCCTTATTTGCGTGCCAGCAAGCCAGGCAATGCCGCCTGCTCACCCGGCGCCCACAACCAGGCTGCACCGCGCACCCCGGAGGACGCGCCATGATGGTTTTTCACCACCCTGGTGGCACACTCGCCGCCCAATACGTATTTGGGCAGCAAGGCTGGCAGGTACTCGTAAATCTCATCGATATTGGACACCCCGCCGCCAAGGACAATCACGTCCGGGTCGAGCAGGTTGATAACGTGCGCCAGCGCCCGCGCAAGACGGTCGATAAAACGGCCAAATGCCGCTTCGGCAAGGGGATCGCCCTTGCCCATCAGCGCCACGATTTCAATGCCGCTGGATGCCTCGCCACCGTGGGCACGAAAGTCGCGCACAAAGCCTGTGCCGGAAACAAAGGTTTCGATGCAATCGGCGTTGCCGCAGAAACAACGGGTTGAGTTGAACTCATCCGCTGTCATCCACGGCAGCGGATTATGACCCCATTCACCGCCGATACCATTGCCGCCGCCATGCACCTTGTGATTAATCGAAATACCTGCGCCGCAGCCGGTGCCAAGGATGGCACCGAATACCAGGGTTTTACCTGCGCCGCCGCCATCCACTGACTCGGATACCGCAAAGCAATTGGCATCGTTGGCAATGCGTACTTCCCGGCCCAGCATGGCACCCAGATCCTTGTCCATCGGCTGACCATTAAGCCAAACCGCGTTGGAGTTCTTTACCCTGCCGGTGACCGCAGACACCACACCGGGAATGCCAATGCCGACACTGGAAACCCGTCCGGTTTCCGCTTCAGAGTCATGCACCAGGGTGGCAACCGCTTCAAGGGTCGCACGGTAGTCCTTGGGCGTAGGTACACGCTTGCGAAATACCTCCTCCCCCTTTTCGTTCAAGGTCACCAATTCAATCTTGGTGCCGCCCAAATCAATCCCAGAGCGATACATCTCGTTCTCCATGTTGATGGTGTTTTTCATCTCAACGCGGCTTTTTATGCCCATATTCCGTGTTGTCATTTGTCGCTGACCAGCGGCAGTGTGCACTCCAGAGCCTTGGCCGTCTCATCCGTTTTGACAACCCCTTCGAGGCTCACATTCGCCAGCATCAGGGTACCGCCCTGGGGCAGAGACAGGGTCATTGGGCTGAAAGTGCGTGCCAGTTCGTCAGCCGTGACCCCGAAACAAGACAAGGGCACTTCCATACGCTGCCACTGGCCATCGGCTTTTAACTGCCCTGACAAATCAACCGCCTGACGACAGCCACCTTCACAGACCATCGACAGCTGCAATTTGCCGGGCAAGGCAGCCAAGGCAATATCGAACGACAGCATCGATGAGTCCGGCGTAAAGCGTCGCAAATCCAGGGTAAAGTCATCACGGAAACTGAGGATACCCGAGGCGCCGAAGTCAAAACGACGGGCATCTTCCTGCACAATGCGATTCACACTGCGAACAGCCCACGGTCCTTGCTGCCATATGCCGGGACCAACGCGATGCAGCCCCTTGTCGTCCCCTACGGCCAAATGCCATGGCGCCTTGATGGCTTTATCAAAAATCGCCAGTCGGTTATCAGCCTCAGAGCTGCCATTGTCCTCACTGAGTTTGGCAAGTGTCCCATCACTCTGATAATCAAAGCCCTGCCAGAGGCTGAACAGGGGCTTGGACTGGGTTTGTCCTGCACTGTCGGCACCAGAGACAAAGCCATCGGCTGCCGGTGTGGCAGGCCAGGGAAATGGCAAGCGGCCCTTAAAGTCGGCACGAGGCTTACCGTTTTTATCGCCTATCAGCACGTCTGCGACACCCGCGCCTTCGGTGCCGGGCAGCCAGGCGGCCACAAAGGCATCCGATGCGTTGATTTCAGGGTTCATCCACAGAGGTCTGCCGGACAACACCACGGACACCAGCGGCAACCCCGTTGCCTTCAAAGTGTTAAGCATCGCCAGCGAACGCTTGTCACCGCGCTGATACTCCAGGTTATCCAAATCACCGTTGCCTTCGGCATAGGGTTGCTCACCATAGACGGCAATGACCACATCGGGTTTGAACCCCACTGGGATACTGCCATCGGAGCTTAAAAGCGCATCGCCGCCAGCGGCATTCAGCGTCGCCTTGATACCGGCAAAAATACTGGTGGCGCCGGGGAAATCGGCGTTGGTTACTTCAGTGCCCTGCCAGGTCATGCTCCAGCCGCCGGACTGCTGAGGAATACTGTCGGCGCCCTCTCCCACCACCAATACCCTGGCGTTGGCGGCGATGGGCAGCACCGGACGTTCCCCATTCGCAGGGCGATTGTTTTTAAGCAGCACCAAAGACTCGGCAACGGCCTGACGGGCGATGGCGCGATGCTCTGGGTGGCCAATCCATTCCTGTTTACCGGCATAGGGGTTGGCCGATGGTGCCTTGTTGTCAAACAGACCACCGCGCAGCTTTACCCGCAAAATGCGCTTGACCGCATCATCAAGACGCGCAATCGGCAGGGCGCCGGATTTCACATCCTCGATGGTATTGGCATAGAGGGCTTTCCAGCTGTCTCCCGGCGCCATGAGAATGTCCACCCCGGCATTCACCGCTTCGGCGCAGCGCTCGTAACTGCAGCCCGGCACAAAGCCATGGCCCAGCCAATCGCCAACCACCACCCCATCAAATCCCATGCGCTCTTTAAGCACATCGGTAAGCAGGTATTTGCTGCCGTGGAGCTTTTCGCCGTTCCAGCTGTTAAAGGAGGCCATCACGGTTTGCACGCCATGACCCAGAGCCCCCACATAGCCCTGGCCGTGGCGGTCAATCAGGGTATTTTCATCCACTCTGGTGTCGCCGCGGTCGTCGCCATTCTCGGTTCCGCCATCACCGATAAAGTGTTTGGCGGTGGCCAGGGTGTAATCTTCGCCAAGCCAGCTTTTACCCTCACCCTGCATGCCATCAACAAAGGCTTCAGCATAGCGTTCAATCAGCCCGGGATCCCGGGCGTAACCCTCGTAAGTGCGGCCCCAGCGCAGGTTATCCACCAGCGCAACGGTAGGCGCAAACACCCAGTCGATACCGGTTGCGCGCACTTCTTTGGCCGTGGCTGCGGCTATCGCTTTAATCAGGTCTGGGTTTTGCGTTGCCCCCAGACCAATGTTGTGGGGGAATAAGGTCGCACCAAACACGTTGCCATGGCCGTGAACAGCATCCGTGCCCCACATGGGAGGGATGGCGATACCGTCAACACTGTCATCCATGGCGGCATGGTACATCTGATCAGCCAGCGCCACCCAATCGGCGGCCTTGGCCTTATTGTTATTGCCCGGGAAAGAGCCGCCACCATTGAGGAAGGAGCCAAAGCCATAACGGCGCATGTCCTCGACGCTGAAGTCGCGAATTTCCGGCTGGATAATTTGCGCCACTTTTTGCTCAAGCGTCATTCCCGACAAGAGTTTGTTAACCTGTGTCTCCACATCCGCCTGCTGTGGGGTCTGGTAGACAGTGGCTGGCCAGCGACTCACATCCCGCTCAGCCACTGACGCCGAGTCGGCAGCCATCACCTTGCCAGACACGGCGCCGCCGAGGACGCAGGCAAGCGCTACTGAAGTTTTGGATAAAGCGAATTTCATTTACCAGCCTCCTGAGGTTTAGAGCCTTTCAGGCCATAGAAAAGGATATAGCCGTAGCACAGCACCGGCAGGATGAAGGAAGCAGACAGGCCAACAGAATCGGCCAGAAGCCCCTGCAGCAGCGGCACCAAAGCACCACCCACAATCGCCAGACACAGGATACCTGAGCCCTGGGCCGTCGCAGGGCCCAGATTTTTCAGCGCCAGACTGAAAATGGTCGGGAACATGATGGAGTTAAACAGCCCCACCGCCAGAATCGCCCACATAGCCAGGGCGCCACTGCTGTTCATGGCAACCAGTACCAAGAGCGCGGCCATGGTGGCATTGAAGCCCAGCACCTTGCCGGCATCCACTTTTTGCATCACGGCCGCCCCGATAAAGCGGCCCACCATGGCACCACCCCAGTAAAAGGCGATGTAATGGGCCGCATCGGCCTCGGCCATGCCCGCCACATGGGATTCACCCAAAAAGTTCACCAGAAAGCTGCCAATGGCCACTTCACCGCCCACGTAGACGAATATCCCGATGGCGCCCAGCACCAGATGGCGATGGCTCAGGGCACTCTGCCCTGTTGCGGCGACCTCGTCTTCCTGGTCATGGATGTGGGGCAGCTTCAGCAGTGCAAACACCACCGCCAGCACAATCAGCATGCCGCACAGCAGCAGATAGGGCAGCTTGACCGCATCGGCTTCCGCCTCGGCAGAGGCGCCGACGGCAACCGACAAAATCAGCACCGAGCCAAAGGCCGGGGCTATGGTGGTGCCAAGGGAGTTAAAGGCCTGGGTCAGGGTTAAGCGGCTCGAGGCGGTATCCACCGGCCCCAACGCAGTAACATAGGGGTTGGCCGCCACTTGCAGCACAGTAATGCCGCTGGCAAGCACAAACAAGGCGCCAAGAAAGAGTCCGTAGGTGGCGTAAGCGGCTGCAGGATAAAACAGGGCGCAGCCCAGCGCCGCAGTTAACAGCCCCACCACTATGCCCTTTTGATAACCGAGCCGCTTGACCAGCACCCCGGCCGGTACCGACACCAGGAAATAGGCGCCGAAGAAGCAAAACTGGATCAACATCGCCTGGGCATAATTCAGGCTGAATACCGCTTTCAAATGCGGAATAAGGATGTCGTTAAGACAGGTGATAAAACCCCACATAAAAAACAATGTGGTGAGTGAGCCGAGTGCAAAACGATAGTTTTCTGCGCCGGCAGCGCTTGCCTGATTGGCGTTGGCAATAGGTACAGTTGCCATGAGTTCTCCCCTTGTATTTTCGGGTTTACTTCCTTCGGGTTTACAGTGTCGACCGCTTTGATGATTGACCTTTGACTGTTCTGCCACTAGATTAATGTAAGCGCTTTCATTTTTAACATTGCGGTAACCCTTGTCAACTTGTTTTACCTGTAAAACCCTGCTCTGAAACGCTGTCAGAGGGAGCCAAGGTAAAGGGCTGCAAGGCTGAGATCTGGAAAAAGGATAACGATGACAACACTCACGCATTTCACCCTGCCGGGTGATTCAGCAATGATGCAAAAAGACTTTTTATTTGGTGTCGCCACAGCAGCCTTTCAAATTGAAGGCGACGCTGAACATCGTCAGCGCTGTATTTGGGATACCTTTTGCGACACACCGGGTAAAATTGCCGATGGCTCAAATGGTCAGGTTGCGTGCGATCATGTCAAACTCTGGCGCGACGATGTGAACCTGATTGCCTCCCTTGGGGTAGATGCTTACCGGCTGTCCATCAGTTGGGGGCGTGTACTTCATGCCGATGGCACTGTGAACCAGAGCGGTATGGACTTTTACATCAATCTCCTCGATGAGCTTGGCCGACGGGGCGTTAAGGTATTTGTCACCCTGTACCACTGGGATTTGCCTCAGCATCTTGAGGATAAAGGCGGTTGGCTCAACCGGGATACCGCGGTAGCCTTTGCCAACTACGCCGCCATTGTGGCCAAAGCCCTGGGTAATCGGGTTTATGCTTATTCGACCCTGAATGAGCCATTTTGCAGCGCTTTTCTCGGCTATGAGGCGGGTATTCACGCCCCCGGCCACAAGAGCCGTCAGCAAGGCCGCACCGCCGCCCACAATCTGCTGCTGGCCCATGGTTTGGCGATGACCGAAATTCGTCGTGAAGCGCCACAGGCCAAAGCAGGCATTGTGCTCAATTTCAGCCCGGCCTACCCATATACCTCCAGTGCCGAAGATGCCAACGCCGCCAGGCTGGCACACGAATATCACAACACCTGGTATTTGATGCCACTGATGCAGGGCCGCTATCCGGATATCATCGACCAGCTGGAGCCCCATGAACGCCCGGTCGTGGAGCCCGGGGATATGGCTATCATCAGTGCGCCAATGGATTATCTGGGTATCAACTACTATACCCGTAACGTTTACCGCGCAGGCGGCCCGCTCGGCTTTGAAGAAGTGCGCCTCGATAATGTGCCGCGTACCGCCATGGATTGGGAAATTTGTCCGGGGGCCTTCACCGACTTGCTGACAAGTCTGGCGCAGGAATTTGAGTTGCCACCCATTTACATCACAGAAAACGGCGCCGCCGAAGACGATGCGCCCCTTAACGGCACTGTGCATGACCCCATGCGACTGGACTATTTGCAGTCTCACCTGCTCGCCGTGCATCGGGCTATCGAACAGGGGGTGGATATCAAGGGTTATTTTGCCTGGAGCCTGATGGACAACTTTGAGTGGGCCGAAGGCTACCGCAAGCGCTTTGGTCTGGTCTATGTAGACTATGTCACCCAGCAGCGCATACTTAAATCCAGCGCCAAAGCGTATCAGGGAATGCTTGCCATGCGCCGAGAGGCCAGCCAAAAATAATAATAACGGAGGTCGCCATGTTGAGCGTCAGAGAAAAAATTGCCTATGGGCTGGGGGATACCGCCAGCAACATCGTTTTTCAAACCGTCATGTTGTTTCTGACGTTCTTCTATACCGATATCTTCGGCATATCGGCGGCCTATGTGGGCACTATGTTTTTGGCGGTACGTATTATGGATGCGGTCACAGATCCCCTGATGGGCTATCTGGCAGACCGCACCAACACCCGCTGGGGGCGCTACCGGCCTTATTTGTTGTGGTTTGCTTTTCCCTTTGCCGCCATCAGCGTGCTCGCCTTTACCACCCCGGATTTGAGTGAGAGCGGCAAGGAATGGTATGCCTTTGCAACCTATGCACTCCTGATGCTGGCCTACACAGCCATTAATATCCCTTACTGTGCCCTTG